>NZ_JBGCUC010000011.1:0-151186 GCF_043420595.1 Erwinia plantamica | reverse complement strand
GCAGGCTCCTGAGCGGCTGGCTGCCACGCTGGCGCGGCCGGTTGTACGGGCTCCTGAGCGGCTGACTGCCATGCTGGCGCGGCCGGTTGTACGGGCTCCTGAGCGGCTGACTGCCATGCTGGCGCCGCCGGTTGTGCAGACTCCTGAGCGGCTGGCTGCCATGCTGGCGTGGCCGGTTGCGCAGGCTCCTGAGCGGCTGGCTGCCACGCTGGCGCGGCCGGTTGTACGGGCTCCTGAGCGGCTGACTGCCATGCTGGTGCAGCCTGTTTTACAGGTTCCTGAGGCTGGCTGTGCTGCTGCCACTGCGCAGCGGGCCTGCTCTGTTGATTTTCAGGCGGCAGCGTAAACAGCGGTTCGCCTGCGCCATCATCAACCAAATCTTCTTTAGGCGAGAAATCAAATGCGCCACCGGTATCCAGCGTGGAGGCAGGTGCGCTTTGCTGCGGCTGTCCATAACGCTGGCTTTGCTGTCCGGCAAACTGACGGGCAAGCTCGGCCTGATGACGCGCTTCCTCTTCATCTTCCTCAGCGCTTTCTGCTACAGGCGCGCTGTTTGCTGCGCTATCAGGCGCAGCGTAACGCGCCTGCTGCTGAGCGGCAAAAGCGTCGCGCAGATGGCTTTCATCCTGGCCCGGCTCTTCCGCCCCTGTTGGCGCAGAAGCCTGAAGACGCTGCTCCTCTTCTTTCGCTTTTTCTTCCGCTATACGCTGCGAAGGCAGCTTAATACCATAGGAAGCCAGCTCGCGACGCGTCGGCAGCTTAACCGGATTCGGCCGCGGCAAAGCGGGGCCAATACCCTGCTTGACCTGCGGATTAGCCGGAGCCGCCTCGCTGGTGGCGCTGAAGCCTGGCATAAACGCCGTGGGGGCGGCGGCAGACTGCGCCGCGCTGGCCAGATCCTGTGCGACCTGCTGCGGCTGAGCCGGCTGCGTCGTAGAGAAATCGAAAGGTGAGGCATCCGCTTCCCGCCAGTTGCCCATGCGGGGAGCATCATCTTCATCAGCGACAGGAACCGATGGCGCAGGCGTTTCCGCCGGCATCTCGAAGCGATAAAGTTCAGGCTCTGCCGCTGCTGACGGCGTGGAAACCTGTGCAGCAGGCTCGGCCTGTTGCTGAGCGCTCCCGGGCGCTACAGTAACCGTGGAAGCCGGCGTTGCGGTAACTGCGGACGCTACCGGCGCCACAGGTGCTGCCGTGGAAACCGTCTGTGCAGCGGCAGCGGCTGCCGTCGGGGCTGCCGCAGGCTTGCTCAGCAGCGGATCGTTGTCGTCCTCTTCGGCCGTTGCCGGCACTGCCAGCAGGATATCGTCTTCATCATCGTAGCGGGCACGCTGCTTCGGAACCGGTTTTTCATCCGGCTCATCGTCATAATCATCATATCTGTATTCGTCACTGCGCGAACGCCCGCTGGCGAAAGTCAGCACGCCCATGACAGCCGCGCCAATTTTTTCAGCGATGGTCAGCCAGGACCAGCCGGTATAAAGCGTCAGACCGGCCGCCCACACGCACAGCAGCGTCAGGGTGCCGCCTGCGGCGTTAAACCATGGCGCCATCGCATTGCTGAGCAGGCTGCCAATTACGCCGCCGGAAGCAAAATACCAGATATCGTCAGCGTTTAGCGCCGCCAGGCCGCATGATGTGACCACGAGCGCCAGTACGCCGATCAGGCGCAGCGCCACGGCAAAGTAATCAATGTAATCCTGCGAATGCCGCTGGCGGAAAGTGATCCAGCATAGTCCCAGGATAACCGCAGGAATGGCGTAGGCCATCACGCCAAAAATGAAGAACAACGTATCTGCCAGCCATGCGCCAATGCCGCCGCCCAAATTATGGATGGGTTCATGCCAGGCAGTTTGCGACCAGCTGGGATCGGAGGGGTTAAAGCTCAACAGCGCCACCATCAAATAGACGGCAAAAAGCGCCACAACAATCAGTAACGCTTCAAGCAGGCGACGACCGCTGCTCAGCGACTGTAGGGAAACATCTTTATCTTCTGTATATTCCTGGCTCAAGAGTACTCTCCAGGTGCCTGTAAACAATGGAGGCAACAGCGTCGGGCAGGCCCGACGCTGAAACTGTATGAATTCACAGGAGTGTACCGAAACCTATCAGGTTTTGCACCTGCCCTGTGTTACCGCGTCTTAATGACTAAGCGGTTACTTTGTTTCACTTCTTCCATGACCACATAGGTCCGCGTATCGTTTACGCCGGGCAGGCGCAGCAGGGTTTCACCCAGCAATTTACGGTAGGCGGACATATCCGGCACGCGCGTTTTCAACAGGTAGTCGAAATCGCCTGAAACGAGGTGACACTCTTGAGTTTCCTCAAGTTTTTGCACTGCGGCGTTAAATTGTTCAAACACGTCGGGCGCGCCACGATTCAGAGTAATCTCAACAAATACCAGCAGCGAGGCATCCAGATAGTGCGGATTCAGCTGGGCGGTATAGCCAAGGATAAACCCCTGTCTTTCAAGACGACGAACGCGCTCAAGGCATGGTGTAGGTGATAAACCTACGCGTTTGGAAAGCTCGACGTTAGAGATACGTCCATCCTTTTGCAGTTCGTTAAGGATATTACGATCGATTCTGTCGAGATCTTTTCCAGGCCGTTTTTTATTGTCTACCATTATTATTGTCTCTCTTAATGCCTTCCCTTTGCCTGCCACACCCTGAACGAAATCATTATCGCAGGGTTGTTCTAAGTGAAGTCTGGAGCCTGTTGCGGTGTTATCACGCCCATCCGTATGACGCATGTTGTCTGTCCACACCATGCGTCATGACCAATGACAGACTGAGTTTATTGAGCCGGATGTCCCAAAACAGGAAAAATCTGTCTTGTAAGCTCAAATGTCCTCTGCTTCCCCCACTGTTTTCGCAAAAGCACAGCCGATTGTCAAAGTAAAACAACCAAAATCAGTACAACATGCCAGATGTTGCGCTGCATGACTGTTTTATAATGAAAAAATTTACTCATTGCACCATTTTACAGCGCGTTTCGCCCTGCTTTGGCGCAGTGGTGCCGTTGCTCCCTAAGGGAAATCGGTTAAACCTTTTGCAACCATCGCTAACAAAATCGCAGAACGCTTTTGTTGCCGACCTAAATTCCCTACAATCGCAACATAGTTGGCAGCTAAATAATGAGGGTCTCATGAGCACGGCCAGACACAGTAAATTACTTATCTTAGGTTCCGGCCCCGCTGGATACACGGCGGCTGTTTACGCAGCGCGCGCTAATCTCAACCCCGTGCTGATCACCGGGCTTGAAAAAGGCGGCCAGCTGACCACCACCACGGATGTGGAAAACTGGCCCGGCGACCCGCACGATCTGACCGGTCCGGGTCTGATGGAACGCATGCATGAACATGCGGTAAAATTTAATACCGAAATTATCTTCGATCATATTCACAGCGTTGATTTACAGCATCGCCCTTTCCGTTTGATCGGCGACAGCGGTGAATACACGGCAGATGCGTTGATTATTGCTACTGGCGCCTCCGCTCGCTACCTTGGCCTGCCTTCTGAAGAAGCGTTTAAAGGCCGCGGCGTTTCAGCCTGCGCAACCTGTGACGGCTTTTTCTACCGTAATCAGAAGGTAGCCGTGATCGGCGGCGGCAATACGGCCGTAGAAGAAGCGCTGTATCTGGCGAATATTGCGTCGGAAGTGCATCTGATCCACCGTCGCGACAGCTTCCGCGCAGAGAAAATCCTTATCGATCGCCTGATGGAAAAAGTACGCAACGGCAATATCGTGCTGCATACCAACCAGACGCTGGACGAGGTCATGGGCGATCAGATGGGCGTCAGCTCGCTGCGCCTGCGCTCCACGCTGGACGAGTCGCAGCAGGAACTGAGCGTTGCCGGTCTGTTTGTCGCTATCGGCCACAGCCCGAATACGGCGATTTTTAAAGATCAGCTGGATCTGGAAAACGGCTACATCAAAGTGCAGTCAGGCCTGCACGGTAATGCAACGCAAACCAGCATTCCGGGCGTGTTCGCCGCAGGTGACGTTATGGATCATACCTATCGTCAGGCGATTACCTCTGCCGGCACCGGCTGTATGGCCGCGCTGGATGCGGAACGCTATCTGGATGGTTTAGTTAAAGAATCTCAGTAATCGTTACTGCTTTGATGCGATCTCAGTAAAGGCGACCTGTTAAGGTCGCCTTTTTATTTTCTGCGCTGTACCATTGCTCGCGATTACCCTTACTAAGGGCATGGCATTGCAATTTTACCTGCCCCAACGCGCGGCATATTGGTACAGCATGGATAAATTCCGACAGCAACAGCTCCTTTCCTGGCTAAAAAAACAGCGTATCTACGGCAATTTCTGGTTCAGACTATCGCTGCTAATCGGCATGGTCGGCGCGCTGCTTATTGTTTACCAGGCCTGGCTATTGGCCACGCTGCTGCAAGGTCTGATCGTTGATCATCTTTCTCGCGATGCGCTTCTTCCGCAATTTATTCTGCTGCTTTCCTGTTTTGTGCTGCGCGGCGTATTGCTGTGGCTGCGTGAGCTGGCCGGGTTCGCTTCGGGCCGGGCCATCCGGGAGAAACTGCGCCGCGATATTCTGGACAAGCTGACTAAGGCTGGCCCCGCCGTTATCCAGGGTCAGGCTGTCGGAAGCTGGACCACGCTTTTGCTGGAGCAAATTGATAACCTTCAGGATTACTACGCGCGTTATTTGCCGCAAACGCTGCTGGCCGCGCTCATCCCCTGCCTGATCCTTGCTGTTCTGTTTCCCGTAAACTGGGTGGCAGCGCTGATCCTGCTGCTGACGGCCCCGCTTATTCCGCTGTTTATGGCGCTTGCCGGCATGGGCGCGGCCGACGCTAACCGGCGTAATTTTCAGGCCCTTGCACGGCTCGGCGGCTATTTTCTCGACCGCCTTCAGGGCATGGAAACGCTGCGGCTGTTTAATCAGGCCGACGCGGAAACCGATCGTATTCGCACCGCTTCGGCCAGCTTTCGTCAACGAACCATGGAAGTACTGCGGCTGGCCTTTCTCTCCTCCGCCGTACTGGAGTTTTTTGCTGCCGTTTCTGTAGCAGTGGTGGCGGTCTATTTTGGTTTTTCCTACCTCGGCGAGCTGAACTTCGGCCATTACGGCACCGGCATCACGCTTTTTGCCGGCTTTCTGTCGCTTATCCTTGCGCCGGAATTTTTTCAACCGCTCAGAGAGCTGGGCACGTTTTATCATGCCAAAGCGCAGGCTACAGGCGCCGCTGACGCGCTGGAAAAATTCCTGACAGCGGAACTGCTTCAGGCATCATCCGGCACGCTGACGCCCAACGTTGAGCAAGGTATGACGCTTACCGCCGCTGATTTGCGGATTATGACGCACGAGGGGATAGAGCTTGTCGGGCCGCTCAATTTTACCCTTAGCGCAGGGAAAAGAGTGGCGCTGATTGGGCGAAGCGGCGCGGGCAAAACCTCTTTGCTGAACGTCCTGGCCGGGTATTTGCCCTATCAGGGATCGTTGAAAATAAACGATACGGAGCTGCGTGATATCCTGCCGTCCTGGTGGCAACAGCAGCTTGCCTGGGTGGGACAGAACCCACATTTACCTGCGCAGACCGTACGCGAAAATATTGTTGCGCATGGCGAGGGCGATCCGCTCAGGTTACAGCAGGTTTGCGAGCTGGCTGGCGTGGACGAGTTTCTGGCGCGCCTGCCTGAAGGCCTGGAAAGCGCGGTCGGCGAACAGGCGGCGGCCCTCTCCGTAGGGCAGGCGCAGCGCATCGCTGTGGCGAGAGCGCTTTACAAGCCTTGTCGACTGCTGCTGCTGGACGAGCCTGATGCCAGCCTTGACGGCCCGGCTGGCGAGCACGTAAACCGGGCGCTGCTGGCCGCCTCTTTCAATCAGACCACGTTGTTTATTACCCATCGGCTCGATCGCTTAGCGGAGTGGGATGAAGTCTGGCTGCTCCAGGCGGGAGAAATCGTCCAGCAGGGCAGTAAAGCGCAGCTGCTGCAACGGCCCGGCCCCTTTAAAGCGCTGGTTGAGGAGGCGCAGGCATGAAGCTAATCCGACCCTGGCTTGCGCTTTTGCGCCCGCACGCTCCGCGCCTGATGCTGGGCATTTTGCTGGCGGTCGTGACGCTGCTGGCGAGCATCGCGTTGCTGACGCTTTCCGGTTGGTTTCTTGCGGCCTGCTCGCTGGCGGGCGCCGCCGGGCTTTACAGTTTTAACTATATGCTTCCTGCGGCTGGCGTAAGAGGTGCCGCAATTTTACGCACCGTCGCTCGCTATGCGGAAAGGCTGGTCAGCCATGACGGTACTTTTCGTATTCTGGAAGATTTACGCGTGTTCACTTTTAATAAATTGATCCCGCTTTCGCCCGGCGCGCTGGCTCGTTTCCAGCGGGGCGACCTTCTGAATCGGCTGGTAGCCGATGTGGATACGCTCGATCACCTTTATCTGCGCCTGCTCTCTCCCCTACTCGGCGCGCTTGTCGCGATTGTGACGGTAACGCTTCTGCTCGGCTCGCTGAACTGGCCGCTGGCGCTGATGTTGGGCGGTATCATGCTGGCGACGCTGCTGCTGCTGCCGCCAATCTTTTACCGCCTGGGACGGAAAGAAGGCGAAGCGCTGGCGCACCTGCGCGCCCTGTATCGTAGCCAGCTGACGGGATGGCTGCAAAGCCAGGCGGAGATGCGAATTTATGGCGGCGTGCAGCGCTTTCGCGCCCGGCTTGATAACACGGAAGCGCGTTGGCTGGGCGCTCAGCGCTTCCGCGCCCGTCTTACCGGCTTATCGCAGGGATTGCTGACGATTATTACCGGCGCGACGGCCGTTTTACTGCTCTGGTCAGCCTCAGCGCTGTTTCATGACGCCACGCTCGCTCTGTTCCTGTTTTGCGCGCTGGCGGCCTTCGAAGCCCTGGCTCCGGTTGGCGGTGCCTTTCTGCATCTGGGCGAAGTCTTCGCCTCTGCCCGTCGCGTTAATGAAGTGATTCTGCAAAATCCGGCCGTGAACTTTCCGGCTGAGCAGGGCAAAAGCCCTGCCGGTATCCGACTAAAGCTGCATGATGTCAGCTTCAGCTATAACGAAGGTTTTCCCGTGCTGCGCTCGATCTCCCTGGACATTGCGCAAGGTGAACACGTTGCGCTGCTGGGCAGCAGCGGCTGCGGTAAATCCACGCTGCTTCAGCTGCTCACCCGCGCATGGGATCCGACAAACGGCGAAATCCGGTTAAACGATCGTCCGCTGGCCGCGTGGGATGAAGCCACATTACGCAGGGCTACCGGCGTTGTGACGCAGCGCGTGCATCTGTTTAACGCCACGTTACGCGATAATTTATTGCTGGCCGCGCCGCATCGCCATGACGACGAGCTGCTCGCCATGCTGCGAAAAGTCGGGCTGACAACGCTGATTAACGCTGAAGGCCTCGATGCCTGGCTGGGCGAAGGCGGCCGTCAGCTGTCGGGCGGCGAGCGGCGTCGGCTGGGGCTGGCCCGCGCGCTGTTGCACGACGGCCCTTTACTGCTGCTCGACGAGCCGACGGAAGGGCTGGACACCCACACCGAACGGCAGATCCTTACCCTGCTGCGGGAAGCCGCCCGCGGCAAAACGATGATCGTGGTCACGCATCGTCCGCAGGGGCTACGCCATTTCGACAAAATTTGCCTTATGGAAAGCGGCACCGTGGTCGAACAGGGAACGCACGTCGAATTAATCTCAAAACGCAGCCGTTACAGCGCTTTCCTGCAGCGGATTACGGTATAGTCATAGCCTTCTCGCATTACTGAGACAGTGACTATGCGCCTGATGCAGCTCTCAAGAGAATCACTTAATTTTCCACCGCCGGAGATGGCGCTGCGTGAACCGAACGGCCTGCTGGCGATGGGCGGCGATTTAAGTCTGCCCCGCCTGCTCAGCGCCTATCAGCGCGGGATTTTTCCCTGGTTTTCGCCAGGCGATCCTATCTTATGGTGGTCGCCGGATCCGCGCGCGGTACTGTGGCCGGAAAAGTTTCACCTTAGCCGCAGCATGAAGCGTTTTCATCAGCGATCGCCCTATCGCGTGACGCTGAATCAAAGCTTTAGCGAAGTAGTGGAAGGCTGCGCCAGCGATCGTCAGGAAGGCACCTGGATCACGCCCGCCGTGAAGCACGCCTGGCAGCAGCTGTTTGATGCTGGCGAAGCGCAATCCATCGAGGTCTGGCACGACAAAGAACTGGTTGGCGGTATGTACGGCCTGGCGCTGGGACAGATTTTTTGCGGCGAATCGATGTTCAGCCGCTGTGAAAATGCCTCAAAAACGGCACTGCTGGTTTTCAGCCGCTATTTTCTACAGCAGGGCGGCAGGCTGATCGATTGTCAGGTGCTGAATCCCCATACCGCTTCGCTTGGCGCCGAAGAGATGTCCCGCGCTGACTATCTTAAACAGCTTGATTTGCTGGCCAAACAGCCGCTTCCGCCCGAATGCTGGCGTCAGCAGACCCTTTTTTAAGACCGTACGGTGATGTTTTCCACGCAGACCAGGATAATAATGGTATAATATGAGAGCTTGGTATGCGTGTATAAGCCTTTTTGAAGACCGCACTTTCCCCCCGGTTTTGTACCAACTCTTGATTACGCGTTTCCGTGCGCTGCTTATGCCGCAGGGAGGCCGACGCTGGTGGAATCATCAGCTATTCTTTACATAACGTTCTTAAATCGGCATTATTTGCTGATTCGAGACAAAGGTTATAACACCCAGAGGATTTGATGGCCAAAGAAGATAATATTGAAATGCAGGGTAAGATAGTGGATTCATTACCTAACACTATGTACCGTGTTGAACTGGAAAATGGACACGTCATTACTGCGCATATCTCCGGTAAGATACGCAAAAACTATATCCGTATCTCAACGGGCGACCAGGTTACCGTAGAACTGACCCCATACGATCTGAACAAAGGTCGTATCACCTTCCGTATCCGCTAACCTACTTTACTGCAGATGCTGGCGCCTGATGCGCCGCACGGGTAAAAAAAAGGCCGAAGAATCTTCGGCCTTTAGTTTTTTTACGCCTAATGTACAGAGCCTTCCGTTTTGCGCTTTTCGGCGCTCACGAACTGGTAAGTCAGCTGGTTCTGCTCTTTGTCGAGCGCCACCGAAACCGACCCGCCGTCCACCAGGGAGCCAAACAGCAGCTCGTTCGCCAACGGTTTTTTCAGGTTTTCCTGCACCGTACGCGCCATTGGACGCGCGCCCATCGCTTTATCGTAGCCTTTTTCTGCCAGCCAGTTGCGCGCTTCGTCGCTGACTTCCAGCGAGACGCCTTTCGCATCCAGCTGCGCCTGCAGCTCAACGATAAACTTATCCACTACCTGATGGATAACCTCGCTGTCGAGGTGTTTGAACCAGATAATGTTATCCAGGCGGTTACGAAACTCTGGCGTAAAGATCTTTTTGATCTCTTCCATCGCATCGGTGCTGTTGTCCTGATGGATCAGACCAATAGATTTACGTTCGGTTTCACGTACGCCAGCGTTCGTGGTCATCACCAGCACCACGTTGCGGAAATCGGCTTTACGCCCGTTGTTATCGGTCAGCATCCCGTTATCCATCACCTGCAGCAGCAGGTTGAAGACGTCCGGATGCGCTTTCTCGATCTCATCAAGCAGCACCACGGCGTGCGGATGCTTGATCACCGCGTCCGTCAGCAGCCCGCCCTGATCGAAACCGACATAGCCCGGAGGCGCGCCGATCAGACGGCTGACGGTATGGCGTTCCATATATTCCGACATATCGAAACGCAGCAGCTCAATGCCCAGCGCTTTCGCCAGCTGTACGGTGACCTCTGTTTTACCCACGCCCGTAGGGCCGGCAAACAGGAAGGAACCGACAGGCTTGCGATCCTGTCCCAGACCGGCGCGGCTCATCTTGATCGCTTCGGTTAAGGCTTCGATAGCGTTGTCCTGACCAAACACCAGCATTTTCAGCCGGTCGCCGAGGGTTTTCAAAGTGTCGCGATCCGTGGCGGAAACGCTCTTCTCAGGAATACGCGCGATACGGGCAACCACGGATTCAATATCCGCCACGTTAACCGTTTTCTTGCGCTTGCTGACCGGCAGCAAACGTGCGCGCGCGCCCGCTTCGTCAATCACGTCAATCGCTTTATCCGGCAGATGACGGTCGTTGATATATTTCACCGCCAGCTCAACCGCTGCACGTACTGCTTTTGCGGTATAGCGGACGTCATGGTGCGCTTCATACTTCGGCTTGAGGCCGTTCAGGATCTGCACCGTTTCATCTACCGTAGGCTCGGTAATATCGATTTTCTGGAAACGACGCGCCAGCGCGCGATCTTTCTCAAAGATATTGCTGAATTCCTGATAGGTGGTGGACCCCATCACGCGAATTTTGCCGCTGGAAAGCAGCGGTTTGATCAGGTTGGCGGCATCTACCTGCCCGCCGGAAGCGGCACCGGCGCCGATGATAGTATGGATCTCATCGATAAACAGAATGCTGCTGTTATCCTGCTCAAGCTGTTTCAGCAGCGCCTTAAAGCGCTTCTCGAAATCGCCGCGGTATTTAGTACCGGCAAGCAGCGACCCGATATCCAGCGAGTAGATGGTGGCGTCTTTCATCACTTCAGGCACGTCGCCCTGCACGATACGCCACGCAAGCCCTTCGGCGATCGCGGTTTTACCCACGCCCGATTCGCCCACCAGCAGCGGATTGTTTTTCCGGCGGCGGCAGAGAACCTGAACGGTACGCTCCAGCTCTTTATCCCGCCCGATCAGCGGATCGATACCGCCTACGCGAGCAAGCTGGTTAAGATTGGTGGTGAAGTTTTCCATACGTTCCTCCCCGCCTGCCTGCTCTTCGTTAACAGGGTTTTCTGCGCCCGAAGCGGGCCCCTGCTCATCTTTGCGCGTGCCGTGAGAAATAAAATTAACCACGTCAAGGCGGCTGACTTCATGCTTGCGCAGCAGATAGGCAGCCTGGGATTCCTGTTCGCTGAAGATAGCGACCAGCACGTTAGCGCCCGCTACTTCACTGCGGCCGGATGACTGCACATGGAAAACGGCGCGCTGTAGAACGCGCTGAAAGCTGAGCGTAGGCTGTGTGTCGCGCTCTTCTTCGCTGACCGGCAACACCGGGGTTGTTTGTTCGATGAAGGCTTCGAGCTCCTGCCGCAGAGCCACAATATCCACCGTGCAGGCTTCAAGGGCCTCTCTTGCTGATGGGTTACTGAGCAACGCCAACAGCAGATGCTCGACGGTCATAAACTCATGTCGGTGCTCGCGCGCTCTGGCGAAAGCCATATTTAAACTGAGTTCCAGTTCTTGATTGAGCATAGGCACCTCCCCCATTAGATCGCCTTATTCAGGCTTTTTCCAGCGTACACAGCAACGGATGTCCGTTCTCCCTCGCATATTTATTGATATGCGCGACCTTGGTCTCCGCCACTTCGGCGGTAAAGACACCGCAGATTGCCTTTCCCTGGTAGTGAACCGTCAGCATCAGTTGCGTTGCACGTTCAACATCATAAGAAAAGAACTTTTGCAGTACGTCAATAACAAATTCCATAGGTGTATAATCGTCATTATTCAGAATAACTTTATACATCGAAGGCGGCTTGAGACCTTCGCGGAGTTTGTCTTCTGCAAGATGTTCAAAATTAAGCCAATCGTTAGTGTTTCCCATACGTACCCAATATGAAAACGTTGCCTGCCTGCATCAGACTAACACCCTTAAGCGTAAGTTTAGCACGCCCGAAATGCTGTCCGAAGCCGGTGAATTTTTGCACCAACCTGCAACTACGCGACCTTCATCACAAAAATAGCAATAGCGTTAACTGCTTCAAATTTTGATGAATTCATCCCGGCATCTCCTCTTCATTCGCTTGACGCCTGGTACGATTTCTCTACAGTACAGGCGTATGCTGGATGCGTTTTAACCAGCCTGGAGGCCAATGCCTCACTACCTCACCCATTTGAATGTCTTGCGAGGGATCCAAAAGCATGGAGACGGGTACTGTTAAATGGTTCAACAATGCCAAAGGCTTCGGCTTTATCTGTCCGGTCGGTGGCGGCGAAGATATCTTTGCTCATTATTCCACTATCCAGATGGATGGCTACCGAACGCTGAAAGCCGGGCAGCAGGTTCAGTTTGATGTGCACCAGGGGCCAAAAGGCAATCACGCCAGCCTGATTGTCCCCGTTAATGCCGAAGCGGCAGTTGCTGTCAGCGCCTGACCGCTTAGTGATATTCTGACCAACCTTGCAATAAAATGCCAGCCAGCGTCGCTGGCATTTTTATGGGCAACTTTTACCAACCTTAGTAAAGTGGCGCCGTCCTGTCATTTTTCAAGCCCCCTTTTTGCACGAAATTAATTTTCATCCTCGCTTCTTGCCCTCCGCCGCGTTTCAGCGCAGTAAATTTGCGTTAAATCAACCTGGCTGCGTTTTTTCAGGACAGATTATGTCCTGAAGGATTAATGTTGCATTTTAAATGCAACATTAAAGGATAAGGCTATGTTTTGCGTGCAATGTGAACAAACTCAACGCCGTCTTACGGGTAACGGCTGTACCGGCGTGCGCGGCGCCTGTGGGAAACTGGCACAAACGTCAGATTTGCAGGATCTGCTGATTGCCACGCTTCAGGGGCTTTCCGCCTGGGCGCTGGTGGCGCGACAGCAGGGTATTATTCTGCATGATATCGACAGTTTCATACCAAAGGCGCTGTTTGCCACGCTAACTAACGTCAATTTTGATTCCTCACGCATCGTAGCGCTTGCCCGTCAGGCCATCAGCTACCGGGAACAGCTAAAAGCGTGCTGCAAGCTTCCTTGCAGCGCAGAAAATTATCCTGCGGCGGCAATAGTCCTGGAAAGCGATGACCCTGGGCAGCTACAGCAACAGGCGCTGGCGTGGCGCCCCAATCGCGGCCATGCGCATGAGGATATTATCGGTCTGCGCCTGCTGTGCCTGTATGGCCTGAAAGGCGCGGCGGCCTATATGGAACATGCCCATGTTCACGGCTACTTCGATAACACCATTTACCAACAGTTTCATCAGATCATGGTCTGGCTGGGCGCGCAGCCGGACAGCGCCAGCGATCTGCTGGCGGCGGCGATGGATATCGGCAAAATGAATTTCGCCATCATGGCGATGCTGGATAAGGCGCAGACCACCACTTACGGTTCGCCGCAGCCCGTGGCGGTTAATACCCGGCCGGTGGCGGGAAAAGCGATCCTGATTTCCGGGCACGATCTGCGGGATCTGCAACTGTTGCTGGAACAAACCGCAGGCAGCGGTATCAACATTTACACGCATGGCGAAATGCTGCCGGCACATGGCTATCCGCAACTGAAGCGCTATGCGCATCTGGTCGGCAACTATGGCAGCGGCTGGCAGAACCAGCAAAAAGAGTTCGCCGCCTTTCCCGGCCCGATCGTTATGACCTCCAACTGCATTATCGATCCTTTCAGAGGCGATTATCAGCAGCGTATCTGGACCCGCAGCATTGTCGGCTGGCCCGGCGTGAATCACCTGCACGACGACGACTTTTCTGCCGTTATCGCGCAGGCGCAGCAGATGCCGGGCTTCTCCACCAGCGAGATCCCCCGCACCATTACTACGGGCTTTGGCCGCCAGACGCTGCTTGACGCCGCCGACAGCGTGATTGAGCTGGTGAAACAGCATCAGCTGAGGCATATCTTTCTGGTAGGCGGCTGCGACGGCAATCGCGTGCAGCGCAGCTACTTTACCGATTTGGCCACCGCCATTCCCGATGACTGTCTGATCCTGACGCTGGGCTGCGGTAAATATCGCTTTAACAAACTGGCTTTCGGCACGCTGGGCGGCCTGCCTCGTCTGCTGGATGTGGGCCAGTGCAACGACAGCTATGCGGCTATCGTGCTGGCGGTCAGGCTGGCGGAAAAATTAAACTGCGACATTAACGATCTGCCTTTATCGCTGGTGCTCTCCTGGTTTGAGCAGAAAGCGATTGTCGTGCTGCTGACGCTCTTGTCCCTTGGGGTAAAAAACATTTACACCGGCCCGACGGCGCCGGGTTTTCTCACGGATAATCTTCAGGCGCTGCTGAAAAAAGAGTTTGGTCTGCGGCCGCCATCTTCCGTACCCGCAGATCTGGCAACGGCGCTGCATTGATGCCTTGCCGCATTATTTTCGCCTGCGGCGCGCGCCGTATAATGCCCTACCCTTTGCTCAGCCTCGACTATGCTTTTTGCTGAAGATCTCTCCCTTCGGGACACTGATTAAAGCTTTAAAGGAGCAGAAATGAAGCAAACGCTAGCCGCACTGGTGGCGAAAACACTTGAAAACGCCGGCGTAAAACGCATTTGGGGCGTAACCGGGGACTCGCTTAACGGGCTGAGCGACAGCCTGAACCGCATGGGCACCATCGAATGGATGCCGACTCGTCATGAGGAAGTCGCCGCTTTCGCTGCCGGGGCCGAAGCGCAAATCAGCGGTCAGCTTGCCGTCTGCGCCGGTTCGTGCGGGCCGGGCAACCTGCATCTGATCAACGGCCTGTACGACTGCCACCGCAACAACGTGCCGGTGCTGGCGATTGCCGCGCATATTCCCTCCAGCGAGATCGGCAGCGGCTATTTCCAGGAAACGCATCCGCAGGAGCTGTTTAAAGAGTGCAGCCACTACTGCGAGCTGGTTTCCAATCCCGAGCAGCTGCAACAGGTGCTGGGCATCGCGATGCGTAAAGCTATTATCAATCGGGGCGTGTCGGTCGTGGTTATTCCTGGCGACGTGGCGCTACAGCCCGCGCCGGAAAACGCTCGCGCCGAATGGTATCCGCCGCAGTTCCCTATCGTGCAGCCGCCCGCCAGCGAACTGGACAAGCTGGCGCAGCTGCTTAATGAAGCAAAAAATATCACGCTGATGTGCGGCTACGGCTGTGCGGGCGCGCATACGGAAGTGGTGCAGCTGGCGGAAACGCTGAAAGCGCCCATCGTTCACGCGCTGCGCGGCAAAGAATATATTGAGTACGACAACCCTTACGATGTCGGTATGACCGGCCTGATTGGCTTTTCATCCGGCTATCACGCCATGATGAATGCCGATACGGTGATCCTGCTGGGAACGCGTTTCCCTTACCGCGCTTTTTATCCTGAAAAAGCGAAAATTATCCAGATTGATATCGATCCAGGCAGTATCGGGTCGCATTGCCATGTGGATATGGCGCTGGTCGGCGACGTTCGGGCCGCCCTTTGCGCGCTGCTGCCGCGCCTCGAAGTAAAAGAGGATCGCGCGTTTCTGGATAAGGCGCTGAAGCATTACCAGGAAGCCAGAAAGAGTCTGGACGAGCTGGCGACCGCCAACGACAAACAGGCGATCCACCCGCAGTACCTGGCGCAGCAGCTTAGCGAGCTGGCCAGCGAAGACGCGATTTTTACCTGTGACGTCGGCACGCCTACCGTCTGGGCCGCACGCTATCTGAAAATGAACGGCAAACGTCGTCTGCTGGGATCGTTCAACCACGGTTCCATGGCCAACGCCATGCCGCAGGCGCTGGGAGCGCAGGCTATTGACAGGCAGCGCCAGGTGATAGCGATGTGCGGCGACGGCGGCTTCTCTATGCTGATGGGCGATTTCCTGTCGGTAGCACAGCTTAAGCTGCCGGTGAAGCTGGTGGTGTTTAATAACAGCGTGCTGGGCTTTGTGGCGATGGAAATGCAGTCCGGCGGCTATCTGACCGACGGCACCGAACTGCAAAACCCGGCATTTGCCGATATCGCCAACGCCTGCGGCGTGAAGGGCATTCGCGTGGAGCGCGCTTCCGAGCTGCCTCGCGCTATCGAAGAGATGCTGGCGCACGACGGCCCGGTGCTGCTGGATGTGGTCACAGCCAGCGAAGAGCTGGTGATGCCGCCGCAGATCAAGATGGAGCAGGCGAAAGGCTTTAGCCTCTATATGCTGCGCGCGCTGATCAATGGTCGCGGCGACGAAGTGGTCGAGCTGGCTAAAACCAACTGGCTGCGGTAAAACATTGGTCTGTCTCACGGACGCTGCGGCGTCCGTTTTGCCCTTTAAGGAGCGCAACGGTGATCGACTTACGCAGTGATACGGTAACCCGCCCTTCCGCCGCGATGTTGTCCGCAATGATGGCGGCGGAAACCGGCGACGATGTTTATGGCGACGACCCTACGGTTAACGCGCTGGAGGCCAAAGCGGCCGCACTCAGCGGGAAAGAGGCCGCGCTTTTTCTGCCGACCGGCACCCAGGCCAACCTGGTGGCGCTGCTCTGCCACTGCCAGCGCGGCGAAGAATATATCGTCGGCCAGCTGGCGCATAACTACAAATATGAAGCTGGCGGCGCGGCGGTGCTGGGCAGTATTCAGCCGCAGCCGATCCTTGCAGCAAAAGACGGTACGCTGCCGCTGGACGTGGTCGAACAGTTTATCAAGCCGGATGATTTTCATTTTGCAATGACCCGGCTGCTGAGCCTGGAAAACACCCATAACGGTAAAGTGCTGCCGCTGGCCTATTTGCAGGAAGCCTGGGCATTCACGCGCAGCCATAAGCTGGCGCTACATGTGGACGGCGCGCGCATTTTCAATGCGGCCGTGGCGCTGGGCGTCACGCTGCGCGATCTTACGCAGTATTGCGATACGCTGACAATCTGTTTGTCGAAAGGTCTGGGTACGCCGGTCGGCTCGCTGCTGTGCGGCAGCAAAGACTATATCGAGCGCGCGAAGCGCTGGCGCAAAATGACCGGCGGCGCCATGCGGCAGTCGGGCATTCTGGCGGCGGCCGGGCTTTACGCGCTGGAGCACAACGTCACGCGGCTCCAGGACGATCACGATAACGCCGCCTGGCTGGCCGCGCAGCTAAAGGCCGCTGGCGTGCAGGTTTCCAGCCAGAACACCAATATGGTGTTTGTGCGCCTGCCGGAACAGCAGGCCGCGCCGCTTAAAGCCTGGATGCGTGATAAGGGCATCGTTTTGCATACCGGTGCCGTGACGCGTTTGGTCACGCATCTGGATGTCGATCGTCCGGCGCTGGAAAAAGTGGTCGCGGAATGGAAAGCGTTTCTGGCCAGCCAGCCGGACTAATCGCCATACTTTTCTAACAGCGCCTCGGCGATAGCCTCGCTTTCCGCGTCCGCCACGCCTGAATAGTCAGCGGGCCGGAAATGCATCTGAAAAGCGGCAATCACCCGCTGTTGCTGCGTGGCCGACATATCAGGCGTCGCTTCATAGCCGTAGCGCGCCAGCAGCGACAGTAGATGCCCGCTGTCCGTCAGCTGGCCAGGCGCTCTTCCCGCCAGGTAATAGCTTACGCGAGCCTCGTCCGGCCAAGCGCCAATGCCCTGTTGATAAAGCCAGCGCCACGGAAACAGCGGGCCGGGATCCTGCTTGCGCTGCGGCGCGATATCGCTGTGTCCGACGACATCCTGCGGGCGAATACCGTAGCGCCGGGTGATATCCCGCGCCAGCGGCATCAGCGCGGCCATCTGCTCGCGGGAAAAAGGATACCAGGCTCGCCCTTGCGGCGTGCGGCGATAGCCCGGATTTTCCAGTTCGATACCGAGCGAGGTATCATTGAGCCGCGTCGCGCCGCGCCAGAAACTGATGCCCGCGTGCCACGCCAGCTCGGATTCCGGCACAAGCCGCAGCACCACCGGTTGCTTTCCATGCTGGAAGGGTTTGGCCGGAATAAGATAGTGCACGCTGACTTCCCGGTCGGTCAGCGTAGCCAGCGAGCGGGGAAAATCCTCAGCGGTATAGTGAATAACCAGCACCTTAATACGCGGACGAGCCCCGTAAGCGGTGTGGCGCGTATCCACTACGTAGCCATTCTGTTTTTCCAGACCGGATGTACAGGCGCTCAGTACGATGGCCGCCGCCAGCGCCGTCAGCAGGCGCATCAACGGCGTGTTTTAACCGCGGTGCCGCTGACGCTGACCATCAGCATACTGCTGTCTTTGCCAACGGTTTCGTAATCGATATCAATCCCGACCACGGCGTCCGCGCCCATGGCCTTCGCCTGCTCTTCCAGTTCGGCAAAGGCTATCTGGCGCGCTTTGCGTAACTCTTTCTCATATGCGCCGGAACGGCCGCCGACGATATCGCGAATGCCGGCAAAGAAATCGCGGAAGATATTGGCGCCCAGTATCGCTTCGCCGGTCACGACGCCGCAGTATTCCGTTATGGGCTGGCCTTCCAGCGTTGGGGTAGTGGAAAATTGCATGATTTTCTCCTTAACTTCAATCCAGGGTTTTAGCTCTTATGGCCAGGCAGACCAGCTATACTTTATGCTAAAAAACGCCATCCAGAAACCATAAGGAAATCAAGATGAAGTTACAGCTTGCCGCTCTGGCTCCGCTGGCGCTGCTGCTCAGCGCCTGTACCACGGTACAACCCGTCTTTAAGGATAATGGCAGCCGCACCTCTCCCTGCGTCGAAGGCGGCCCGGATTCTGTTGCCCAGGCGTTTTACGATCTGCGCCTTGAGCAGCCTGCTCAGGGCCTGCCGAACGCCACCCAGCTGGCTAAATATCGTCCTTACCTCAGCGACAGGCTCTATCAGACGCTGCTGAAGGCCGATAGCGATCCGCAAAAAGAAGCGACCCTGCGCGGGGATATCTTCTCAAGCCAGGCGGCGGGCGCCACCTCGGCGAGCGTAGCGGATTCATCGTCAATCCCTAACCACGACGCGCGCAATATTCCGCTGCGGGTTAAGCTCAGCCGCGACGGCGACAAGCCGCAAAGCTGGCAGGATGAAGTGCTGATGATCCATGAGGGCACCTGCTGGGCGGTGGACGACGTGCGCTATCTTGGCCCCGCGCCGCATATTGAAGGCGGCTCCCTCAGCCAGCGCCTGCTGCGATAGTGTTTTCCGCGCACCGCCGACGAGCGGTGCGCCTCTTTCCCCTGCTGCATTTTCATCCAGCCTCCCTCATTTTGTGCTAGCCTTGTAGTTAACTTGCCTGCATAAGCGAATTTTTCGCCGCGCTGATTGCATAACTATGCCGTCAACGTTAAGATTCGCAGAACTAATCGCTATTCACTTTTTGCGCATGAGTATTCAACTAAACGCTGTAAACTGCTTTTATGGCGCCCATCAGGCGCTTTTTGATATTCAGCTGACCTGCCCGGAAGGCGAGACGCTGGTGCTGCTCGGCCCAAGCGGCGCCGGCAAGAGCTCGCTGCTGCGCGTGCTGAACCTGCTGGAGATGCCGCGCTCCGGCACGCTGGGGATCGCCGGTCACCATTTCGACTTCAGCAAAGCGCCGGGCGACGCGGCTATCCGCGAGCTGCGTCAAAACGTTGGCATGGTGTTCCAGCAGTACAATCTCTGGCCGCACCTGACGGTGATGCAGAACCTGATCGAAGCGCCCTGCCGCGTGCTGGGATTAAGCAAGGATCGGGCGCTGGCTCGTGCCGAAAAACTGCTGGAACGCCTGCGCCTGACCAAATTCGCCGACCGTTTTCCTCTGCACCTGTCCGGTGGACAGCAGCAGCGTGTTGCTATCGCCCGCGCATTAATGATGGAACCGGCCGTGCTGCTGTTTGATGAACCAACGGCGGCGCTGGATCCGGAAATCACGGCGCAGATTGTGGCGATTATTCAGGAACTCTCTGAAACCAATATCACTCAGGTGATCGTTACCCATGAGGTCGAAGTGGCGCGCAAAACGGCCAGCCGCGTCGTCTATATGGAGAATGGTTATATCGTGGAACAGGGTGACGCCAGCCGCTTTACACAGCCGCAAACCGAAGCGTTTGCCAATTATCTTTCGCACTGATGCAGGACATAATGATGAAAAAAATCGTACTTGCCGCGCTGTTAGCCGGTGTAAGCCTGAGCGCCAGCGCCGCGCAGACCATCCGTTTTGCTACTGAAGCCTCTTATCCTCCTTTTGAATTTGTCGATTCCGACAACAAAATTCAGGGTTTTGATGTCGATTTAGCGAACGCGCTGTGTAAAGAGATGGACGCGACCTGCACCTTTACCAATCAGGCTTTCGACAGCCTGATCCCAAGCCTGAAGTTCCGTCGCTTCGACGCCGTGATGGCCGGAATGGATATTACGCCCGAGCGTGAAAAACAGGTGCTGTTTACCAAAGCCTATTACGATAATTCCGCTTTATTTATCGCGCAGAAAGGCAAAGTTGCTGACGTAGCCGCGCTGAAAGGCAAACGCGTCGGCGTGCAGAACGGCACTACGCACCAGAAATACCTGACCGAGAAACTGACGGAGGTAAAAACCGTGCCTTACGACAGCTATCAGAACGCCATTCTGGATCTGAAAAACGGCCGTATTGATGCCGTATTCGGCGACACGGCGGTGGTTAACGAGTGGCTGAAGCAGAACACCTCGCTGGCCGCGGTTGGTGAGAAGGTCACCGATAAAGACTACTTCGGCACCGGACTGGGTATCGCCCTGCGCCAGGGCAACACCCAGCTTCAGGGCAAATTCAACGCCGCGCTGGATAAAGTGAAAGCCGACGGCACCTATAAAACCATCTACAGCAAATGGTTCCAGCAATAACGGAATGAACGAATTTTATCCTCTTGCAAGCGCCGCCGGGATGACCGTCGGCCTTGCCGTTTCTGCGCTGGCCGCAGGCCTGATTCTGGCGATGATTTTCGCCGTCTGGGAATCCGCCCGCTGGCGGCCGGTCGCCTGGATCGGCACCGCGCTGGTGACGCTGTTTCGCGGGCTGCCGGAAATTCTGGTGGTGCTGTTCGTCTATTTTGGCGCCTCGCAGCTGTTACTGACGCTTTCCGACGGCTTTACGCTGCATCTGGGCTTCGCTTCATTGCCGGTGCAGATGACGATTGAGAATTTCGACGTCAGCCCGTTTCTCTGCGGCGTTATCGCGCTGTCGATCCTTTATTCCTCTTACGCTTCGCAGACGCTGCGCGGCGCGCTGAAGGCGGTGCCTCAGGGACAGTGGGAGTCGGGCCAGGCGCTGGGCATGAAAACGCCGGCGATATTCTTCCGTCTGATCCTGCCGCAGATGTGGCGTCACGCGCTGCCGGGCCTGGGCAACCAGTGGCTGGTGCTGCTGAAGGATACGGCGCTGGTATCGCTGATCAGCGTCAACGATATTATGCTGCAAACCAAAAGCATCGCCTCACGCACGCAGGAGCCTTTTACCTGGTACATGGTGGCGGCGGCGATTTATTTAATTATCACGCTGCTCAGCCAGCAGGTTTTAAAGCGTATCGAAGCGCGTACCACCCGTTTTGAGCAGGGGAATAACGGATGCTGAGCTATTTACCCGAGCTGCTGAAAGGGCTGCATACCAGCCTGACGCTGACGGTGGCCTCACTGCTGCTGGCGCTGCTGCTGGCGTTGCTGTTCACGGTGATCCTGTCGCTGAAGATCCCGGTACTGAGCCAGGTCGTGCGCGGCTATATTACGCTGTTCACCGGCACACCGCTGCTGGTGCAAATCTTTTTGATTTACTATGGGCCGGGACAGTTTCCTTCCATTCAGGCGATCCCGTGGCTATGGAACGGGCTGTCGCAGCCCTGGCTTTGCGCCCTGCTCGCGCTTTCGCTTAACAGCGCGGCCTATACCACCCAGCTGTTTTACGGCGCGGTCAGAGCTATTCCTGCCGGTCAGTGGCAATCCTGTGCCGCGCTGGGGATGAACCGTAAAGATACGCTGCGCATTCTGCTGCCCTACGCGTTTAAACGCGCGCTTTCCTCTTATTCCAACGAGGTGGTGCTGGTATTTAAGAGCACCTCGCTGGCTTATACCATTACGCTAATGGAAGTGATGGGCCAGGGACAGCAGCTTTACGGGCGAACCTACGACGTGACGGTTTTTGCCGCAGCAGGCGTCATTTACCTGTGCGTTAACGGCCTGCTGACGCTGATGATGCGCCTGATAGAACGACGAGCGCTGGCTTTCGAGCGCCGTAGCTGAGCCACCATGCCGGCGGCATCGGTCGTCGGCATTCGTCAAATAACAGCGCTTAACCGTCAGTTAATCCGCGCATAACGCCGCGGCGGCAGCCGTCATACTATCCCGATAATATTCACGCAAGGGCCGGAGACATGCTTAAGGTTTGCGTTTTTCTACTTGTCGGATTTGCTGCCAACGCGCTGGCCAGCGGCCCGCTTCGCTTTGCCACTTCGGCGACCTATCCGCCTTTTGTCTACCTGAATGCCGGGCATCAGCTGGTGGGGTTTGATATCGAGCTGGCAAAAGCCCTGTGCGAAAAAATAGCGCGGCAGTGCCTCTTTACCAATAATGATTTTGACCGCCTGCTGCCTTCGCTAAAATTCAACCGCTATGACGCGGTGATTTCCGGCCTGGATATTACCGAAGAGCGCCGGGAAGAGGCGGATTTCACCCAGCCTTATCTGGAAAGTTCCGGCATGGTGATTGCGGTTAAAGGCCGCTACGCCTCTTTAGCGGAGCTACGCGGCAAGCGCGTTGGCGTCGCCGATGCCACAACCTTACAGGCCTGGCTGCAAAGTTCGTGGCCGGATATCATTCCTGTCGCGTACGACAACTATCAGAATGCGCTTCTGGATATCCGCAGCGCCAGGCTCGACGCCATTTTTGGCGAGACGCCTTCCATGCAGACCATCCTGAGAAGCAATCCCGGCCTGGATGCCGTAGGCAAGCCGATTACGGATAATCGCTATTTCAGTGCAGGCCTGGGTATCGCGGTACGTAAAGGCGATAAGGCGCTGCTGGAGCAGCTGAATGGCGCGCTACAAAGCCTGAGCGATGACGGTACGCTGCACATGCTGAAGCAGCGCTGGCTTGGCCCGACAGCCGATCTGCCCGCCGAGTCAGAGATGCCGTAGCAGCGTCAGCACTTCGCCGTGCGCGGTATGCGGGAACATATCGAACAGCTGGACTTTAACAAGGGTGTATTCGCTCAGGCGGGCGATATCGGTAGCCATGGTCTGCGCGTTGCAGCTGGAATAAAGAATGAACGGCGGCGCCATGCGGCTCAGATACTCGCAGAGTGCGGCGCCAATACCGCGACGCGGCGGATTGACCAGCACCAGATCGGGCGTGCTGCCTTCGCCGGTAGCAAACGCCGTAGAGTCCAGCGCGGCGAAGCTGACTTTCTCCAGCCCCATCTTTTCCGCTGACCGTTTAGCGCAGGCAATGGCCTCCGCGCTGATTTCAATGCCGGTCAGCGACATCTCTGGCGTGGCGCAATGCAGGCCGAAGCCGCCTACGCCGCAGAACAGATCCCACATGCTTTTGACGCCCAGCTCGCTTACCCATGCTCTTGCCGTAGCGTACAGCGAGGCGGCTACCGCCGGGTTGGTCTGAAAAAAACTCTGCGGCCGGATCCACAGCGGCACGTCGTTCAGCTGGTCGGCCAGCGCCTGATTTTCCGTTAGCGGGATCTCTTCTTCGCCTTCCAGAATCGCCATATGCACCGGCTGAATATTGGCTGAAATCACGCTCAGCTGCGGCAGCTGCGCCTGCAGGGCGGGCAGCGCGTTAGTGAGCTGGGCCAGCTTCTCTTTGGATCGCAGCACAAAGCGCAGCATCAGCTCGCCGCTGCGGCTGCTTTCCGTCAGCAGGATAAACTTCAGCTCGCCGCGCCTGCGCGCCACGTTATACGGCGTCAGACCCGCGCGGGCGATAAAGGGTTTCAGCTGCGCAAATACCGCGGCGAAGCTGTCGGGATAAAGCGGACAGCCACAAAGATCGACTGGCGTCCCGTCGCGATGCACAATGCCGAGCAGCGGGCGCTCCACGCTGCCGCTGACCACCATTTTCGCCTTGTTGCGAAAACCCTGCTGCGCCGAAGTGACCGGCGGCAGCCATTCGCTGACCGCCTGCGCGGACAGAAGCTGTTGCAGCTCAGACTGCTTCTGGTTCAGCTGTTGCGAATAGGGGCGATCCAGCCACTGGCAGGAGCGGCAGCGATCGGCATCATAAAGGGCGCAGTGCATGTCAAATCTCGTCAAACAAAAGCGGGCGGGGATTGTACCACTGTGGGATCAGCGCTGCTGAAAAAATTCCCGGCTGCTGGCAGGGAAAAAGAGCAGCCCCAGCACCAGCAGGTCAGGCAGCTTTTGCGAGAGCAGCAGATGCCCCTGCTCGCCGCGCAGAGAAAATATTTCCGGGCCGATCCAGCCTGCCGACGCCATCAACATATAACCGATCACGATTAGCTGCGAACAGCCGTAGCCCAGGCGTCCCCAGCGGCGGCCATGTAGTAGCGCAAGCGCACAGCGCAGCTCAATAAAAAAGAGCAGCTGGCTGGCGATAAATATCAGGGTGGCGCTCCAGCTTTGCGCGGCAAGATGGATAACATTCAGCAGCGTATTCAGCCCCATTTCATGCACTTCCAGCGCGACGCTCAGGCAGCGTGTCATAATGATAGCGATTGCCGCCACCACCACGGGGACGGGGATCTCGCAGGCTGGCTCCTGTTTCAGCACCTCTGACATCATTTTCTCCCGTCCATGCTCCGTTTTAGTGCAGGTATGCCCGTGCAGCGTTCCCCTGCCCTCGTTTGCCGTGCTTTCGGCCACGGCTGTCGCTTCGTTAGCGCCAGAGAAAAAGAAAGCGCGAGGCTTTCTTTGCTCGATCCTCTTTCCTGGCACGATAACTGCTTCTCACCTGTTGAATTGGCAGCAATTTATGTTTAGTCCAGTTTACGCACAATTGCCACTGGATAAGATTTTTCGGATCGCTACTCGGGAGACAGAAATGGAGACTGGATCGGCAAAAGCTCGTGAACACTGGACGCCAGGCATTGGCGCTTATCTGGCCCTGATCGTGGCTATTCTCTTTTTTTCCGGCCTGTTTTTAAACGTGGAAGGGGCAAAATGGCTGGGCGCGTTTGACTTCACCACCCTCGGCGGCAAGTTCGGCACCATTAAGGATGCCGCGCGCGCCACCTTTCTCGGTGAGGGCGGCACGGGCGCTAAAGCCGGTTTTCTGTTTGCGCTTTCGCTGGTGCCGACGGTGATGCTGGCGCTGGGCCTGCTGGAAATCTTCACCCACTATGGCGCCATCCGCGCCGCGCATAAACTGCTGACGCCGCTGTTAAAACCTCTGCTCGGCATTCCGGGCCGCTGCGGGCTGGCGCTGATCACCGATTTGCAAAGCACCGACGCGGGCGCGGCGCTGACCAAAGAGCTGCACGATGAGAAACAGATAGGTAAAAAGGACGTGGTGATTATGGCCGCCTGGCAATACTCCGGCGCGGGGCTGATTAACAACTATTTTGCCATTGGCTCGGCGCTGTTCGTCTCGCTTTCCGTCCCGGTGCTGGTGCCGCTGGTGCTGATGTTTGTATTAAAGTTTGTTGGCGCTGCCGTGGTGCGCCTGGTGTTAGCTACTGTTTATAAGCAGGATTTCCAGCATGAAAAATAATCCGCCCGTTGCCGTTTCCCATAATCCTTTTGATGTGTTCGTGGTTGGCGCGCGCAAAGGGTTTCATATCGCTATTCATAATTTAATGCCTAACGTCATTATGGCGTACGTGATTGCCGAGATGCTTAACCTGCTGGGCGTGATGGCCTTTATCGGCAAGGTCTTTGCGCCCGTAATGGGCCTGTTTGGGCTACCGGGCGAAGCCGTGACGGTGCTGCTAACCGCCTGGCTTTCGTCGTCGGCCGGAACCGGCGTGGCGGTAAGCCTGCTGGCGAAAGGCGTGCTGACCGGCACCGATATTACCATCCTGGCGCCGGCCATCTTTCTGATGGGATCGCAGCTGCAATATATGGGTCGCCTGCTGGGCGTGGCCGACGTGCCGAAAAAGCACTGGCCGCTACTGATGCTGACCAGCGTTCTGAATGCCGTTATCGCCATGCTGGTGATGCGTTTTATCGCTTAATGGAGGCTTTATCGTGTTAAAAGTTTTGGAACATTACGCCTTTCTGCATGAAATCCCGGAGCTGGGATTTGAGGAGTTTAAGACTTCCGCTTACCTGGGTCAGCAGCTGAAAGCTGCCGGGTTTCAGGTGACGGAAAACGTCAACGGCACAACCGGTATCGTCGCCCTGCTCGACAGCGGCGTACCCGGCCCAACGCTGGCGCTGCGCGCCGATATGGACGCGCTGGGGCATATCATCGACGGCGAGGCCTGCGCGCGCCATACCTGCGGGCACGACGCGCACTCTTCCGTGGTGCTGACCGCCGCGCAGGAGCTAAAAGCAGAGAACGCAGTTAAACGAGGCCGCCTGAAGCTCATTTTCCAGCCAGCGGAAGAGTTGGGCACCGGCGCGCTGGCAATGGTAGCAGGCGGCGCGGTCGAGGATGTGGATATGCTGCTGGGCTTTCATCTTCGTCCGGCGGAGGAGTGCGCCGTCGGCACCGCGATCCCCGCCATGTACTATTCCGCCTGCGTCACTCTTGAAGCCACCATAGGTGGGCAAACCGCTCACGCCGCGCGGCCGCATTTGGGCATCAACGCGCTGGATGCCGCGGTCAGCGCCGTACAGGCTGTTAACGCCGTGCATATGGCGCCGGGTAAAAGCTGGAGCGCCAAGGCCACCCGGTTTTTATGCGATGCGGGCGTCACTAACTCCGTTCCCGACACGGCCCGCGTAGTGTTTGACCTGCGCGCGGCGGAAAACGAGGATATGACGCAGCTGCAAAGTCGGGTGGAGCGAGCGATAACGCAAAGCGCGGCGGCCTACGGCGCTACCGCTAAAATTGCAGTGCTGAAAGCGATGCCCGCCGCTGAGATCGATGCGGAGATGACGGCGCTGGTGGCGGAAGCGATCAAAGAGGTATTGGGTGAAGCGGCGTTAATGCCGGTACGCTCAACGCCGGGCAGTGAAGATTTCTTCCACTATCCCGTGCAGCGTCCGGCAATCAAAGCAGGGTTTTGGGGGCTGGGCACCGGCCTGACGCCGGGTTTGCACCATCCGGATATGCGTTTTGACCTGGATGCGCTGCCGGTCGGGGTGAAAATCTTTAAGGCCTGCGTGATAAAGATTTTAGGCTAGTCGCGCCGCCATTCAGGCTGGCGGCGCCGCCAGGCCGATCGTCCCTGATCGGCCTGCCGTTAGTGACCTTTTTGCGCGCGCTGCGCATCCCGAATGCGCTGTTTCTCTTCGTGCGCCATAAACCGCCAGGCAATAAAGCCAACAATACCCACCACAAACAGGATCAGCGACGCCAGCGCGTTAATCTCCGGATTAACGCCGCGCCGCACGGTGGCGAAAATCTGCATTGGCAGCGTGGTCGCGCCCGGCCCGGTAACGAAGCTGGCAATCACCAGATCGTCCAGCGACAGCGTAAAGGCCAGCAGCCAGCCGGTGACGATCGCGGGCGCGATCATCGGTACGGTGATCACGAAGAAGACCTTCAGCGGCGTGGCACCTAAATCCATTGCCGCTTCCTCAATAGAGCGGTCCAGCTCGCGCAGACGGGCGTTGATCACTACCGCTACATAGGCCGTACAGAAAGTAACGTGCGCCAGCCAGATAGTGAGCATGCCGCGATCGCCAGGCCAGCCAAAGGTATTGCCCATTGCCACAAACAGCAGCAGCAGCGACAGCCCGGTGATCACGTCCGGCATCACCAGCGGTGCGGTAAGCATAAAGGCGAAGCCGGTTGATCCCTTAAAGCGACCGAAGCGGACGATCGCTACCGCCGCCATCGTGCCCAAAATCACCGCGGCCGTTGCCGACAGCGCGGCGATGGTCAGACTCAGCGTGACCGCGCTTATCATCGCGCCATCGTGGAACAGCACGTTGTACCAGTGCAGCGAGAAGCTTTCCCAGGCGGCCAGCTGCGATGAGTTAAAGGAATAGACCACCAGCAGCACCATCGGCGCGTACAGGAAGAAAAAGCAGACTATCAGGATTGCAATACGCCACGGGGAGCGCACGGTCGGCAAAGCACTCATGCTTTTTCTCCCAGCTCTTTGTTCTGATGCTTATGAAACCAGATGATAGGCAGGATCAGGATCAGCAGAATAATTACCGCCAGCGCCGAGGCGACCGGCCAGTCGCGGTTGTTAAAGAACTCCTGCCACAGCACGCGGCCGATCATGATGCTGTCCGGGCCGCCGAGCAGTTCCGGGATAACGTACTCGCCGACTGCCGGAATAAACACCAGCATGGAGCCGGCGATAATGCCGCCTTTGGTCAGCGGCACTATCACGCTAAAGAACGTTTTCAGCGGACGGGCACCTAAATCCAGCGAGGCTTCCACCAGCGAATAGTCGATACGGGTAAGCGCGGTGTAAATAGGCAGCACCATAAAAGGCAGATAACAGTAGACAATGCCGATATAGACCGCGAGATTGGTATAAAGGATTGCCACCGGATGATCGGTAATGCCGCTCCACATCAGAAAACGGTTCAGCACGCCGTTATCGTTCAGAATGCCCATCCAGGCATAAACGCGCACCAAAAAGGAGGTCCAGGAAGGCAGGATCACCAGCAGCAGCAGGATATTGCGGGTAGAAGGCGAACTGTACGCCACGGCCCACGCCAGCGGATAGCCGATAATCAGGCAAGCTACGGTAGAAATTGCCGCCACCTGAAGCGAATGCAGATAGGCATCGATATAGAGCGGATCGTCCGTCAGCGTCAGATAGTTGCCAAAATTGATCACCGCGGTCAGCTGACCATCCGCCCAGCTGAACAGGTCCGTATAGGGTGGGATAGCTCGCGCAATATCGGCGAAGCTTATCTTGAGCACGATCAGAAACGGCAGCAGAAACAGCAGGACCAGCCAGAGATAAGGCAGCGCGATCGCCAGCTTGCGGCTTGAGCGCAGCCTGTTCAGCAATGCCGGACGTCTGGACGCAGTAACTTGAGTCATAAACGCCTCCCCTTATTGCGTCAGCACGACGCAGCTATCCGTATCCCAGCAGAGGCGGACTTCGTCTCCCCAGGTCGGTGCCCCTTTACGGAAGCGATAGCCATTCTGCAACTGCGCGCTGATCATCTGGCCGCTGTGCAGGCGCACATGGTAGATGGAGAGATCGCCCAGATAGGCAATATACACCACTTCGCCCACGGCAAAGTTACAGCCATCGGCGGGCACTTCATCGCTCAGCATGACTTTTTCCGGGCGCAGCGCCACGTGTACAGGCACGCCGTCCACAATGGATGCGTCGGAATCAACCTTCAGCGGATGGATCAGGCCTGGACTGTCGATAATCAGACCGTCTGGCTGGCGCTCGCGCAGCATTCCCTGAAAAATATTTGCTGAACCGATAAACTCGGCGCTGTAACGCGTAGTGGGATGCTCGTAAATCTCTTCCGGCTCGCCGATCTGCACGAACTTGCCGCGATTCATAATGGCGATACGTCCGGCCATCGTCATCGCTTCTTCCTGATCGTGAGTAACCATCACGCAGGTCGCGCCAACGCGCTCCAGAATGTCCACCACCTCCAGCTGCATCCGGTCACGGAGTTTTTTATCCAGCGCGCCCATCGGCTCGTCCAGCAGCAGCAGCTTAGGGCGTTTAGCCAGGCTGCGGGCCAGCGCCACGCGCTGCCGTTGTCCGCCGGAAAGCTGGTGCGGCTTGCGCTTTGCATACTCCTGCATATGCACCAGCGCCAGCATCTCACTGACGCGCTCGGCGATCTCAGCCTTGGGCAGCCGATCCTGTTTCAGGCCGAAGGCGATATTTTGCTCTACCGTCATATGCGGAAAAAGCGCATAGGACTGAAACATCATATTGACCGGGCGTTGATAGGGCGGCACGTGGGAGAGATCCTGGCCATCCAGCATAATCTGCCCGGAGGTAGGCGCTTCAAACCCGGCCAGCATCCGCAGCAGCGTGGATTTGCCGCAGCCGGAAGCGCCCAGCAGAGCGAAGATCTCACCTTTGTAAATTGTCAGATTGACGTCGTCAACCGCGTGCTGTCCGTCAAAGGACTTGGTCAGATTGCGAATTTCCAGCAGCGGCGTAACCGCCCTGCTGACTTTTTTTTGCGGACGAGGGATCGCGTCGTTCACTTCCATTACACTCCGGCGCTTTTAAACGGTCATGCCGTATAAAAAGAAAACAGAGGCGGGGTCGCCTCTGTGATAACTCAGTGAGGCTTCAGCTACTTGCCACTTTTAACTTTAGTCCATGCCCGCGTGCGCACACGATCGAGTTTCGGATCCTGGACTTTCAGCACAAACAATTTAGCCATCGTCTCCGCGTTGGGATAGATGCCCGGATTGTCGCGTACGCTGGCCTCCACTAACGGCACCGACGCTTTATTGCCGCTGGCGTAAAAAATCTTGTTGGAGATATTCGCCATCACGGCTGGCTCCATCAGATAGTTCAGGAACTGATAAGCCTCATCCATGTTCTTCGCATCTTTAGGAATGGCCAGCATATCGAAGAACGCCAGCGCGCCCTCTTTTGGAATGCTATAGGCGATGTTCACGCCGTTTTTCGCGGCGGCAGCGCGATTCTTCGCCTGCAGAACGTCGCCCGCCCAGCCGATAGCCACGCAGGTATTGCCGTTCGCCAGATCGTTAATGTACTGCGAAGAGTGGAAGTAGCGGATACTCGGACGCAGCTTCAGCAGCAGATCGGTCGCCGCGCCGGAATAATCTTTGGCATCACTGCTGTTAGGATCTTTGCCCAGGTAGTTCAGAACGGTAGCAAAAATCTCTTCCGGGGCGTCCAGGAAAGAGACGCCGCAGCTTTTGAGTTTTTCCAGATTCTCCGGCTTCAGCACCAGATCCCAGCTGTTAACCGGCGCATCTTTGCCCAGTGCGGCTTTCACCTTATCGACGTTATAACCAATGCCGGTGGTGGCCCAAAGGTAGGGAATGGCGTATTTGTTGCCCGGATCGTGCTGCTCAACCTTTTTCAGCAAATCAGGATCGAGGTTTTTATAATTTGGCAGCTTGCTCTTATCCAGCGGCTGAAAGACGCCGGACTGTAGCTGGCGCGCCAGAAAACTGGAGGATGGCACCACGATATCGTAGCCGGTGCTGCCGGCCATCAGCTTGCCTTCCAGCACCTCGTTGGAGTCGAACACGTCGTAGACGACTTTAATGCCGCTCTGCTTCTCAAAATCAGGCACGGTATTGGGCGCAATATAGTCGGACCAGTTATAGACGTGCAGCGTCTTATCCGCCGCCGTGGCGCCAGCTGAAACCGCCATCACCATGCCAGCAACCAAGCCTGACAACCATTTTTTACGCTGGTTGAACATGTTTTCCATCCTCCTGAACAGAGATAATTACGGCTAAAAGCGGGCCAACGGCGTTTCGCTTACTGTAAGGATTAGCCGCCGCGCTGTTAAATAGAAAAAACCTATACCTGCTGCGACCTTGCACACAAAATGCAGTTTCGCAAGGATAGTCCCACAATGCAGGCCAGACCAGAGCCGGGCGCAAAAAACGCCTTTTATCGATATTCGCCTGGTTTTACTCTATGCAAGCGAGCCGGGAGCGGTAAAACGGCGCAGAAAATAGGGGAAAAACGGCCCTGAGCCAGCATAAAAGCGGGAAAAGCGCGGGGGAAAAATGAAGGAAACGGCCGGATGCGGCCTTAAACAGGGAGATATGCGTCCGTCAGGGCCGCCAGGCCCTGAAATAGTGACTGAAAATCAGTGCAGCATAGAGTGTGAAGCGATGATTTCGCCGCGATCTTCCTCTTCGCTCATCATCAGCAGATGATTGGCAAAGGCTTCCATCACTACCATTGAGATCTGCTCTTCACTCTGCTTCATAAAATGCACGAACTGCCCATAGGTCAGGCCAGCCGTGATGGTAAGCGACTGGCAGACAATCAGCTTGGGCAGATTATCATCCTGGATATCAACGAAAGCTTTCACCGTCAGTGAACTGGCGTTGATCTGTGACAGATCGCCCACCAGCGGGATCAGTGCGGTGGGTTTGACTTCCGCCAGCGCGGAAAACAGAATAACGTTGTCCACCAGATCCAGCTTGGCATCAAACACCCCGTCGAAATTCTGCATATGCGGCAGGTGAAGCGCCTGACAGGAATCGCACTCAAACCAGGTGATGCTCTGCTGATCCAGCCAACGTCGTAAAAGCTCGATATCGGGAACGACGAGTGAATCCATGTAATTGGTCTCTTACTGCCTTAAAATTGCGCCCTAGCTTACGTAAAAAAGCCCCTGAACACCACGGCTGTGTAGTAAATATCAGGTCAACCGCCGGTTTTCAGACAGAAACCAGGCTTCGCCTGCTGCTCAATCCAGGCGATCATCTGCGTGGCGATATCCCTCCCCGTGGTCTTTTCGATGCCTTCCAGACCCGGTGAGGCATTAACCTCCATCACCAGCGGCCCGCGCTCGGCGCGTAAAATATCCACGCCCGCCACGTCCAGACCCAGCGTCGCCGCCGCGTGCACGGCAATCTCCCGCTCGCTGTCGGTGATCTCCACCCTGCGCGCTTTGCCGCCGCGATGCAGGTTCGAGCGGAACTCGCCTTCTTTGGCCTGCCGCTCAATAGCCGCCACTACCCTGCCGCCGATCACCAGGCAGCGGATATCCTTGCCTCTGGCTTCCTTGATAAATTCCTGCACCAGAATATGCGCGTTAAGGCCGCGGAAAGCGTCAATCACGCTTTCGGCCGCCTGACGCGTCTCCGCCAGCACCACGCCGATGCCCTGCGTGCCCTCCACCAGCTTGACGACCAGCGGCGCGCCACCCACCATCTCGATCAGATCGCTGGTATCGTCCGGCGAATGCGCAAAGCCCGTAATCGGCATGGGAATGCCTTCCCTGGCAAGCAGCTGCAAAGAACGCAGCTTGTCGCGCGCGCGGGTGATAGCGACCGATTCGTTAAGCGGATAGCTGCCGCAAACCTCAAACTGCCGCAAAACGGCCGTGCCGTAAAAGGTGATAGCCGGTCCAATACGCGGGATAACCGCATCATAATGGCTCAGCTGCCTGCCCTGGTAATGAATGGCCGACGATCCGGGATTGATATTCATATAGCAGGACAGCGGATCGATAACTTCAACGCTGTGACCGCGTAGCTGGGCGGCTGCCAGCAGCCGCTTGCAGGAATAGAGCGAGCCGTCCCGGGAAAGAATCGCTATTTTCACCCGATTTCTCCGAAAGGGTTTTAACGGGTTGCCCATCCCTGCTTATGCAGGTAATCAAGCATAAACGGACGACTTTCTTTGATAATGGTTTTCTGGATATGTTCGCTCCAGCTTTCACGCCGCGCGTTGCTTTCACGCGTCAGATAATACGCCTCGTGCTGGGCGTCATAAGCGGCCAGCGTGTCCGGGTCGATCGGCTGATAGCGATTCTCGTGAACCAGCATAGCGGCCGGCATGCGGGGTTTTAACTGCGGGATCTGCTCAGGCCAGCCCAGGCACAGCCCAAACAGCGGCAGCACGAACTTCGGCAGACCCAGCAGCTCGGTGACTTCGGCGATGCTGTTACGGATGCCGCCGATATAAACGCCGCCCAGCCCCAGCGATTCTGCGGCCACCAGCGCGTTTTGCCCCATCAGCGCGGTATCCACGCAGCCCAGCAGCAGCTGCTCCGCCAGGCCCAGCTGCGCTTCCGGACAGATCTGCTGATGACGGTTAAAATCGGCGCAAAAAACCCAAAACTCGGCGGCCTGGCCAACATATTTTTGTCCGCCGGTCAGCTCGACCAGCTTCTCACGCACCGCTTTGTCGGTGATGCGGATAATGGAAGAGCACTGCAAAAAGCTGGAGCTGGAAGCCGCCTGCGCGGCCGCGATAATCGCCGCTCGTTCAGCCTCGCCGATGGGCTGGTCAGTAAAAGATCGGATAGAACGGTGGGAGCAAAGTAGCTCAATGGTCGGCGTCATGCTTCTCTCCTGGTGAGGATTTTTCAGACAAGTTAAACAGCTCCGGCGCCATTGCTTTCGCCGTACGCCACATCATCACAATGGCGGCGGGCAGCATCATCATAAGGCCAACGATAAGCAGGATCGTGGCAGCAAAGGCTCCGGAAAAAGATGCAGGCAAGGGTAGCACCTGATGCAGCGCTAAGTAAGAGAGCAGCAGGATAATTCCGCCCAGCGCCTCGGCAATCAGCACTGGTTTAGGCATGTTACTGAAGGTTAAACCGCCCATACCGCCTCCGTCTCTGGGTGTTAAGCGTTCATACAGCGTAACCGGTTTATCTCTATATAGATGAAACGAATCGAAACGACAGGTAATTCCTTCTTTCTTTCACCTGCGGAAGTGGGCATGATAAGCGCCATTACATGATAAGTTGTGATGTACATCACACTAAATCTGACCTTTGAGGAGAACCCTATGTTTGCCGTAATTTTTGGACGTCCTGGCTGTCCTTATTGTGTCCGCGCTAAAGAACTGGCTGAAAAACTGACCGAAGAGCGTGAAGATTTTAACTTCCGCTACGTGGACATCCACGCTGAAGGCATCACCAAAGCCGATCTGGAAAAAACCGTGGGCAAACCGGTGGAAACCGTACCGCAGATTTTCCTCGACCAGACTCACATTGGCGGCTGCACCGATTTTGAAGCCTACGCCAAAGAAAACCTGGGCCTGTTCCAGTAAGACTTTCTGCTCCTGACTTTTGTTGGGATGATAAAAAAGAGGGCCGCCATGCGGCCCTCTTTTTTTTGCCTGCCGCGCTTAGCTGTGCGAATGCCAGAACAGCGTGCGGCAGAGCATAACGGCCAGCGCGCCGGAACCGCACCAGAATATCGCGCTGGTATCAAAAGCCAGCTCCTGCAACGGTGCGTGATAGTGCAGCGAATAGTAGTGCAGAAAAATCAGGCAAAGCGGCGTAGCCAGTAAAGCGCCCAATAACGCTATCGTCAGCGGGTGCTCTTTTGAGGTCAGCGCCGCGATAGCGCCCGGCAGAGTAAACATCAACAGGCCCGGCCTCGCCTGTGCCCAGGCCGTCCCCTCTATGACCATACCGTAACGTACCGCCAGAAAAACGATGCTGTAGAGAACAAAACTAAACGCTACGCTTGTCCAGGACATACCCTTAAACATAATAGGATCTTCTCTCGGTAATTGATGTTATCACCTGGCCGGAATGACGCCGGACTGATTTTCCCTGTTCTAAATAAACAAAAGCCATGGCTTTTACTGGCTGAAAAAGCGTGAAGCGATTAAAATGACGACCGTTTTATTTGGCTCTGGGCTGTAATTCGCGGAAATTCCTGAATGTTGCCGCTGCTCTGATGGCAGTGCAATAAATTTAGCGTAAAACACCCTTTAATTCAACATGTTACTAGTAAACAAGAAGTTAAACCGTGAATATAAACGTCGCAGATTTGTTAAGTGGAAATGACATTCTGTTATTATTCGTCGTACTGGCGCTCGGGCTCTGTCTGGGTAAATTACGCCTGGGTTCAGTCCAACTGGGTAATTCTATTGGCGTTTTAGTTGTTTCTCTTCTGCTTGGCCAGCAGCATTTTACGATGAATCCCAACGCCCTTAATCTTGGTTTTATGTTATTTATTTTTTGTGTGGGTGTGGAAGCCGGGCCGAATTTTTTCTCTATTTTCTTCCGCGACGGCAAAAATTATCTGATGCTGGCGCTGGTCATGGTTTCCAGCGCGGTGCTGATTGCGCTGGGGCTGGGCAAACTCTTTGGCTGGGATATCGGTCTGACCGCCGGTATGCTGGCAGGCTCAATGACGTCCACGCCGGTATTAGTGGGGGCTGGCGACACGCTGCGCCATACCTATCCCAGCGGTGCGATGCTGAGCCAGGCGCAGAACAACCTCAGCCTGGGCTATGCGCTGACCTACCTGGTCGGGCTGGTCAGCCTGATTTTCGGCGCACGCTATCTTCCCCGGCTTCAGCACCAGGATCTGCCGACCAGCGCGCAGCAGATTGCCCGTGAGCGTGGCCTGGATGCCGAACAGCGCAAGGTTTACCTGCCAGTGATCCGCGCCTATCGCGTAGGGCCGGAGCTGGTCGCCTGGATTGACGGTAAGAACCTGCGCGAGCTGGGCATCTATCGGCAAACCGGCTGCTATATAGAGCGTATCCGCCGCAACGGCATTCTTGCCAATCCTGACGGCGATGCCGTCCTGCAGCAGGGAGACGAGATTTCATTAGTGGGTTACCCGGATGCGCATTCCCGTCTTGACCCCAGCTTCCGCAACGGCAAAGAGGTGTTCGATCGCGATCTGTTGGATATGCGCATCATCACCGAAGAGATCGTGGTCAAAAACAATAACGCTGTGAACAGAAGGCTCAGCCAGCTCAAGCTGACGGATCACGGCTGCTTTCTGAACCGCGTGATCCGTAGCCAGATTGAAATGCCTATTGATGACAGCATTATTTTAAACAAAGGCGACGTGCTGCAAATCAGCGGTGAAGCGCGGCGGGTGAAGTCGGTGGCTGACAAAATCGGCTTTATCTCTATTCACAGCCAGGTTACCGATCTGCTGGCCTTTTGCGCCTTCTTTATTATCGGGCTGATGGTGGGCATGGTCACCTTTCAGTTCAGCCGCTTCAGCTTTAGCGTGGGCAACGCGGCTGGCCTGCTGTTCGCCGGGATCATGCTGGGCTTTCTGCGGGCGAACCATCCGACCTTTGGTTATATCCCGCAGGGCGCCTTAACGATGGTGAAAGAGTTTGGCCTGATGGTATTTATGGCCGGCGTAGGATTAAGCGCGGGCAGCGGTCTTTCGCACGGCATGGGCGATACCGGTCTGCTGATGCTGGCGGCCGGCCTGACGGTCAGCCTGCTGCCGGTGGTGATCAGCTTTGTTTTTGGCGCCTGGGTACTGAAAATGAACCGCGCCTTGCTGTTTGGCGCCATTATGGGCGCTCGCACCTGCGCGCCAGCCATGGAAATTATCAGCGACACGGCCCGCAGCAATATTCCGGCCCTCGGCTATGCGGGAACTTACGCTATCGCTAACGTCCTGCTCACGCTGGCCGGAACGTTAATCGTGCTGATCTGGCCAATGATGGGTGGCTAAAATAATTTCCGATTGTTTGCGAACTTTTGCTGGTGCCCGCAGTCATAATTAATGCCACTGCTTTTCTTTGAAATCCCCAGATTGTGGAGCCCGTTAATCTTATGATTGACGGGTTTTTTTCTTTTTGTTTTCCGCTGTTTCCTGCCCGTTCCCCTTTTTCTGTCCTCAATCCTTAACGAAACCACAACCGCTAACGGAATTAAGAGCGAGCCTATTTAACTTTTATTGGGCCGCTTCTACCTTATGCGGCTGCCTTCAGGGATGCCGTGACGGCCTGGCCGCCGCGCAATCCTCTGAGCAGATTGCGACACTTCAAGGCCTCACCGGCCCGTTTTTACTTTCAGGTACGTCAGGTACCGCTGAACGAGATGAGGAAATAACCATGCTGGAAGCGCTAAACCGGTCGCTGTTTCTCTGGATTAACGCCACGCCCGACACGCCCGCCTGGTTGATATCGCTGGCTACCCTGGTGGCTCGCGATCTGATCACCATTGTGCCCGTACTTATTGTCGCGCTGTGGCTGTGGGGGCCGAGAAGTCAGGTTGGCTCGCAGCGCCGGCTGGTCCTGAAAACCGCTATCGCTTTGGCCTGCGCCTTAACCGTATCCTGGCTGATTGGCAGCCTGTATCCTCATCCACGCCCCTTTGTTATCGGACTGGGCCATCAGTTTCTTGCGCACGACGCGACGGAATCCTATCCCAGCAATCACGGCACCATTATTTTCACTTTTGCCATCGCCTTTTTCTGCTGGCATCGCGCCTGGTCAGGTGTAGTGCTGCTGGCGGCCGGCCTGGCAATTGCCTGGTCACGCATCTTCCTGGGCGTTCACTGGCCAATGGATATGCTGGGCGGCCTGCTGTTGGGGATGCTTTCCTGCCTGGTGGCGCAGGTTACGTGGCATTTTTGCGGCCGGCGCTTATTGCATAATATTTCTTCGCTTTACCGCCTCTTATTTGCTTTCCCTATTCGCAAAGGCTGGGTGCGTGAATAATACTTTGCCAGGTTAAGTGTAATAATCAGGCCGAAGCAACGGCTTACATTATCGACACAATATTGCGCAACAGGCCGAAATAATAAACGCTTTTTATTCGTCCGTTGCGCAAATGAATAAAATTAGCCCTACGCATTGAATCTTAATTTTAAGTTATTGATTTATTTATATAAAAATCATAAATACTGTAAATGCTCGTGAGAGAGCATTATTTAACCAATCGCGCAGCGGCCAGATTTGGTTTTAATGACTATAGTAACCGCTTCCACTCAGCACTTCTTATGGTGCTAACCTTTCTATTCAGACGATCGCGCTGTAAATACGCAAAGTAATCCCTTTATCTGAGATCTCTGCCTTCTAATTTTCCCTTTCTTCTTCTTTTTCTGGTGGTAGAGTGTTGCTCGCCTCAGCCAGAGTAGTTAATTACGCTGACGAGCGCCGTTTTCCTGCTTTACGTTCAGGTTATTTAGCTCACTATTTTCAACCGGGAGATTGTCAATGGAATCCACTAAAACGGCTACGCTGCCGTCAACGGACGCGTCGACAGAGTGGCGCAAAAGCGACACCACGTGGATGCTCGGCCTGTACGGCACGGCTATCGGCGCTGGCGTGCTGTTTTTACCGATCAATGCCGGTATCGGCGGGCTGATTCCTCTGCTTATTATGGCGGCTCTCGCTTTTCCTATGACTTTTTTCGCTCATCGCGGTCTCTGTCGCTTTGTACTCTCCGGACGCGGCGATCGGGATATTACCGGCGTGGTGGAAGAACATTTCGGCGCGGGCGCGGGCACGCTGCTTACCCTGCTCTATTTCTTTGCTATCTATCCTATCCTGCTGGTTTATAGCGTGGCTATCACCAACACCGTCGAGAGCTTTATCACCCATCAGCTTCATTTGTCGCCGCCGCCCAGAGTGCTGCTGTCGCTGATTTTGATTGCGGGTTTGATGGCAATCGTGCGCTTCGGCAAAGAGACCATCGTTAAAACCATGAGCGTGCTGGTTTATCCTTTTGTCCTGGTGCTGATGGCGCTGGCGCTATTTTTGATCCCACACTGGAACAGCACGATTTTTCATCATGCGGAAGGCAGCAGCAAGGGCCTGTGGATGACGCTCTGGCTGGCTATCCCGGTCATGGTGTTTTCTTTTAATCATTCACCGATTATTTCAGCTTTTGCGGTAGCAAAGCGTCAGGAATATGGCGATAACGCGGCAAAAAAGTGCGCGCGCATTCTGGCCCGCAGTCATCTGATGATGGTAGTGACGGTGATGTTTTTCGTCTTCAGCTGTGTGCTTAGCCTGTCGCCGGAAAACCTGGCGGAAGCGAAAGAGCAGAACATCTCTATTCTTTCTTATCTGGCTAACCATTTTAATACCCCGCTGATGGGCTGGCTTGCGCCGCTGATCGCGATGGTCGCTATCACCAAATCGTTTCTGGGCCACTATCTGGGCGCGCGCGAAGGCTTTAACGGCCTGATCGCCAGGACTTTCCGCCAGCCGCCGGCGGAAAACAAACTGAACCGGATAACGGCAGTCTTTATGTTTCTGACCACCTGGCTGGTAGCAACCAAAAACCCCAGCATTCTGGGGATGATTGAAACGCTGGGCGGGCCTGTAATTGCCGTGCTGCTTTTCCTGATGCCGATGTACGCGATTAACAAGGTGCCGTCGATGCGCCAGTACAGCGGGAAAATCAGCAACGTATTTGTGGTGCTGACAGGCCTGATCGCCATTTCGGCTATCGCTTACGACCTGTTCTGACCAGGGATGCGCCACGGATGGCGCCGTAGCATGTCGATATTAAGCGCTTAGCCTAACCATTTGCCGAACCAGCCTTGCAGCTTCATCAGCACAAAGTCCCACATCCGGCTAAACACGCCCCCCTCTTTCACCTCATCCATCGCCACCAGCGGACGCTGCTCAATAGTTTTACCGTTCAGCTGAAAATCAATGGTGCCGACGATCTGATTTTTCTTTAACGGCGCCGTCAGCTGCGGCTCGTTGAGCGTAAAGCTCGCTTTCAGCTCCTTTGCCCGATCTTTTGGCAAGGTTATCGCTGCATCTTCCGCCACGCCCAAACGCACCTCTTTCCGATCCCCGAACCAGACCCGCTGCGAAGCAAAGGGTTTGTCGGCTTTTATCGGCGTGATAGTTTCGTAAAAACGGAAACCCCACGTCAGCAGTTTTTCGCTTTCGCGAAAGCGTATGGCGTCGGTTGCTGCGCCCAGTACCACGGAGATCAGCCGCTGTTCTCCTTGCGTCGCTGAAGCGACCAGGTTGTTTCCCGCCCCGGCGGTATGGCCGGTTTTGATGCCGTCTACCTGCAGATTTGTGCTCCACAGCAGACGGTTACGATTGTGCTGTTTGATATTATTGAACGTGAATTCTTTCTCTTTATGCAGCGCGTATTCCGCCGGCACGTCGCGGATCAAAGCCTGGCCAAGCAGCGCCATATCACGGGCGGTGCTGTACTGGCCGTCTGCATCCAGCCCGTGCACGGTTTTAAAATGCGTGTTTTTTAGCCCCAGCGCCTGGACGTAATTGTTCATCAGCCCCACAAAGGCGTCCTGGCTTCCCGCCACGTAATCCGCCAGCGCGATGCTGGCATCGTTGCCGGACTGGATCACCACGCCTTTGTTCAGTTCGGCGACGGGAATGCGATCGCCCGGCTTTAAAAACATCAGCGAAGAGCCTTTCAGTATAGGGTTACCGGTAGCCCAGGCATCCTGGCCGATGGTGACCAGATCGTCATCGTGAATTTTTCCCGCTTTCATCGCCTGTCCAATAACATAGCTGGCCATGATTTTGGTCAGGCTGGCCGGATCGTGGCGCTCGTCCGCATTGGATGCGGTTAGTACCTTACCGCTGTAGTAGTCCATCAGGATCCAGGCTTTGGCCTCAACCTGTGGCGGCACAGGGGCTTCCGCTGCGCGGCTGCTAAAAGAGGCCACGAGCAACAAAACAGGGAGCGTGGCAGCGTGAATTCCGGCGGAGAGGCGCATCATGGTCATGGCGGTTTCTGGCTATCCTTATGAAAAATAAAAGCTTGTCGCATTTACGGGCGAAGGGTCTTTTACGCTAGCGTTTATGGCCGCTAAAAAGAACCTTGATTCAGTAAAGTTTTTTAAAATTTATTAGAGAAACTCACCGCGCCACAGGGGCGTTAGTCTGATTTTGCAGCAGGCTGTTAAGTCCGTCACAAAACTCCGCTAATCTGAATTCAGTCTCTTGGTGGAGTCAACATGATGGATTTAGCCCTGTTCGATCTTGATGAAACGCTTATTTGCGAAGACAGCGCCAGCCTGTGGTGCCGCTGGCTGGTTTCGCAAGGGTATGCGCCGGCCGTGCTGGTAGAGCAGGAAAGAGCGCTAATGGCTCGTTATCGTGAGGGCCTGCTGTCGGCAGAGGAGTATATGCAGGCGACGCTAACGCCGCTGGCAGGCATGGGTACGCTTACCGTTGCCGGCTGGGTCAGGCGCTTTATTCAGCGCGATATCCTGCCTCGCCTCTATCCTGCCGCGCGCGAAAAGCTGGCATGGCACCAGCAGCGTGGCGATAAAGTGATGGTGATGTCGCCAGGCGGCGATCATCTGGCGATGCCTATCGCGCAGCAGCTTGGCGCAGATGGCGCGCTGGCTGTCGGCGTGGAGATCGTCAACGATCGCTACAGCGGCCGCCCCTGCAGCGTAGGCAATAACGGCAGGGATGCGACGGCCAGACTGACGGACTGGCTGGCGCTAGAGGATGACGCGCGGTTTACGCAAATCTGGGCCTATAGCGATTCCATTAACGATCTGCCGCTGCTGGAACGTGCCGATCGCGCCCACGTTATTAATCCAGCGGAGCCGCTCTATCAGCTGGCGCTACAGCGCGGCTGGGAAGTGTGCCGCTGGATCAAATAGCGGGCTGGCCTCGCTTTCCCTGGTAAACCGGCCCCTCGGCCGGTTTTATTTCGGCGCAATGCGCAGCAGTTTGCCGTCTGTTTCATCCGTTAATACGTACAGATAGCCGTCAGGGCCGGTGCGCACGTCCCGAATGCGCTCGCCGCGATCCTTAAGCAGGCGGGCCTGCTCCGTCACCTTTTCGCCATCCACGGTCAGATGGATAAGACTTTTGTCTTTCAGCGCGCCGATAAAGAGCGAGTTTTTCCATGCCGGAAAGCGATCGCCCTGATAAAACGCCATTCCGCTGAGCGCAGGCGAAACCTTCCAGTAAAGCTGCGGCTGAACCGTATTCGGTGCTTCGCCGCCCTGAGAACCGGGCACTTTGTCGCCGCCATAATCTATGCCCCAGGTCGCCAGCGGCCAGCCGTAGTTTTCTCCCTTACGCAGAAGATTAATCTCATCGCCGCCGCGCGGGCCGTGCTCATTTTCCCACATTTCCCGCGTCGTCGGATTCAGCGCCAGCCCCTGCGGATTGCGCATGCCGTATGTCCAGATTTCAGGCCGTGCGTCCTTTTGCTGCACAAATGGATTATCTTCAGGCACGCTGCCATCCGCTTTCAGCCGCACAATTTTGCCGGTAAGCGTTTTAAGATCCTGCGCCGTCGCGGCCTGGAAATTATCGCCAAAGCTGATGTAGAGATAGCCTTTGTCATCAAAAGCCAGCCGTGAACCTAAGTTGGCGCCGCCTGAGAGTTTCGGTTCCTGACGCAGTACAACGCGAAAACTCTCAAGCCCGGTATGGGCTGTATTCAGCCTGCCATAACCTACAACCGCGCCGGCACGTCCCTCTTTATCTGCTTCCGTATAGCTGAGCCAGACCCGACGGCTTTGCGCAAAATCAGGCGCCAGCGCGATATCCAGCAGGCCGCCCTGTCGTTCGGCCCAGACCTTGGGGACGCCTGTCAGCGGCGCCGACAGCCCCTTTCCCTGCTGCCACAGGCGCAGCTGCCCGCCGCGTTCGGTGATCAGCAATCCCTGCTCCTCCGGCAGGAAGGCGATGCCCCAGGGATGATCTAATCCTTTTTGGAGTTCGGTCACGGTAACTTCTTCGGCCACAGCCGTTCCCATGGTCAAAAGCGAGGCGCTCAGCAGGCAAGTTTGCAGCAGTCGGGACATACTTTTTCTCCAGATAAAAGGGGCTGAAATAACTCTAGTGGAGATGCTTTTCAGGCGGGCTACCTTTACAAAAATTCAAAATTGATAGCAGATTCAATTAACTCGATCGCTTAAAAAAAGTACTGGATATTTAAACAGGCAACTGTATAATATTTCTACTGCCCGCTCGGGTGTCTTTTGAAAAGCTTGGGGGTAAAACCTATGATGATTTCGACAGAAAACCTCAGCTCGCTGAATCAATCGGTCACGATGAGCAGCCGGGAAATCGCTCAGTTAGCTGGTATTCCGCACGGCGAAGTAAAACGGCTGATCAAAACGCTGGAAACCACCCAGCGTCTTTCTCAACCGCTGACGATTGGTGTTTACGAGCGTGATGGCGAAACGCGTCAGGAGTATTGCCTGAACAAGCGCGATTCGTTACTGGCCGTGGCGCGTCTTGCGCCCGCGTTTATCACCCAGGCGCTGGACAGCTGGCAGGAACGCGAGAGAAGTACTCGCCTGCCGGATTTCACCAATCCCGCAGCGGCGGCGCGGGCCTGGGCCGAACAGTTTGAACAGCGCCAGGCAGCCGAGCAGCAGCTTGCCCTTTTCGCCCCAAAGGCGGAGTTTTTTGACCGCTTTGTGCAGGTGGAAGATTCGCTGGGGTTTCGCCAGCTCTGCAAAATGCTGAAGGTGAAAGAACCTGAATTCCGTCAGTTCCTGTTTGAACGCAATATTATGTACCGCGCCAACGGCACGCTGATGCCGCAGCAGCACCATGTGCAGGCGGGCTACTTTACGGTGCGCACCAGCGTAGGCGAGAACCTGCACGCCTTTTCACAGGCTCGCTTTACTGCTAAAGGCGTGAAATGGGTGACTAACCTGTGGGCAGCGCATCTTGCTGCACAGCCAAAAGGCGCAGCGGCATAACAGCAGTAATCGGCCATGGACTGGCTGGGTTATAGCGTGTTGTCACTCTGATCGGGTGGCTGATGTTCCGGCTAAAATAATCCGCAGCACGCCTGCTTTCAGAGCTGTTGTTTATGCGGAGGCTATCCCTTCCGCTTGTCGGTTATTCCGCCTGGAGCCCGGTACAGTTGGGCGGCTTTAAGAGCCGTCTTTTATGCTGAGGCTAACCCTCCTGATTGCCGGTTATGCTATCTGATATCCTGTCTTAAACCCGGTACCGGTAATCGGCTTTCAGAACCATCGTTTATGCTATGACTATCCCTTCCGCCTGACAGTTTCCTGCCTGAAACCGGGCTGCAGTTAGTTATATGGATAAAACTCGTTGCCTGTTGTAGCTGACCGCTGTTAATCATCCCGCCTGAAGATTTGTGACGCGCTGCAGGCTTCAGAAAAGTCTGTTTTTGCGGGGAGGCTTATCTGGAATATTCCGTTCGGTTTTAAGCGCTTTTCAGCGCCATGCCTGCTTTCCGCCACGTTTTGACGCGCGCTGTATCTGCTTGTTTTCTGGGCATCCGGTGTGGGTAAATGAGAATCTATCGTGTTTGCCTTCCCATTTTTACCAATTTCTACCAGGCTTATTGCGTTGCTTAACTAACGTAATCTACCAGGAGGAAAACATGTTTCATCATTCATCGAAACTGCAATATCCGGTAAAAGTCGACAAGCCCGATCCAGAATTTGCCATGCTGTTGCAGCAGGCCATCGGCGGTGTCGAAGGGGAAATACGCGTTGCTATGCAATATTTTTTCCAGGCGATGGGGACTCGCGGCGATCCACGCATTAAAGATTTGCTGATCTCCACCGCTACCGAAGAGCTGGCTCATATCGAAATGCTTGGTCACGCCGTCGCGCTTAACCTTGAAGGCGCACCGCTCTCCTATCAGGAAGAGTCGGCAAAGGATCCGGTAGTTAACGCTATCCTGGGCGGCATGAATCCGCGTCATATTCTGTCGTCAGGCCTGGCGGCCATGCCCGTCAACGCCAACGGGATGTCTTTTGATATGAGTCACATTTACGCTTCCGGTAACGTCGCTGCGGATATGCTGGCTAACGTTACCGCAGAGGCTACCGGCCGCGTACTGGCAACCCGCCTGTATAACCTGACGGAAGACAAAGGCATGAAGGATTTCCTCTCTTTCCTGATTGCCCGCGATACCATGCACCAGCAGCAGTGGCTGGCGGTAATTGAGGATATGGGCGGTATTGGTGCGTCTATGCCTGTTCCGAACAGCTTCCCGCAGTCGGAGGAGGCGCAGGAGCACTCTTATTACTGTCTGAACACTTCGCTGGATAAACCGCTGCCGAAAGGCCGCTGGAGTGAAGGCCCGGCCTACGACGGCGTAGGGCAGTTTACCGCGAAAGAGAAACCGGACATCCTGGGACAGGAACCTATCCTTGGCCCGGCCAGACCGGGTTCCGGCGCGCAGAAAGAGCAGATCCAGCCGGGCGCTCCGCTGGAAAAATAATGCTGTATTCAGGCCGCTTAACTGCGGCCTTTTAACGTTTAACCGCGTTAGCCATATTTCGTCTGATGGGCTTTTTTACGTTTCAGGTAATCTTCGTCCTCACGGATCTTATCCCACCAGACTTTAAAAATAGCCGCCGCTTCCGCTTTCTCTTCATTCACGTGATAAGGCAGTACCTGCCGATCTTCGTCATATTTGCGGCCGCCTTTATGATTGGCGTAGCGCCTGGCTCGCGTATAGCCCATCTGAATAAATTTTCGCGCCATGTCCATACCGACAAAATCATCTTTTGCACGGTACTCTTCGAACAGCGCCATAATTTTTTTAGCCGAGGCTTCCGCAATGGCGGGCGTTCTGAAACGCCAGTGCGGTAATATTTCGCCTTTATAAGGCTCGACCATCAGGACGCCCTGTTCACCGCGCCCAACCTGATAAAGCTCAGGATGCTGACGAAAATCGATGGTTTTAAAATCCTGCTCGTAATCAAATTCCTTCACGGCCCACCTCTGGGTAAAGAGGTAAGCCTGGCACAGGAAAAGAAAAAGACGCCAGCATGGCTCAGTTTTTCAGTTTAGGATCCAGCGCGTCGCGCAGCCCGTCGCCCAGCAGATTAAATGCCAGCACGGTCAAAAAGATGGCGAGACTGGGGAAAATCGCCACGTGCGGCGCCATCACCATATCCGCGCGCGCTTCGTTCAGCATCGCGCCCCATTCCGGCGTCGGCGGCTGCGCGCCCAGCCCCAGAAAAGAGAGGCTGGCGGCGGTAATAATCGAGGTGCCGATACGCATGGTAAAATAGACCACCACAGAGGAGAGCGTACCCGGCAGAATATGGCGCAGGATAATAGTGACATCTGAAGCGCCAATGCTTCTGGCGGATTCAATGTATGTCATCTGTTTCAACACCAGCGTGTTACCGCGCACCAGACGCGCAAAGGCAGGAATACTGAAAATAGCCACGGCGATAACCACGTTCGCCATGCCGCTGCCCATAATAGCGACCACGGCAATCGCCAGTAAAATTCCGGGGAAAGCGAACAGCACGTCGCTGATGCGCATAATAATGCGATCCCACCAGCCTTCATAATAGCCCGCCAGCAACCCCAGCACCGTACCGATGGCCGCGCCGATCGCTACCGAAAAAAAGCCGGAAATCAGCGATAAGCGTGTTCCCAGCAGCACGCGGCTAAAAATATCGCGGCCCAGCGAATCGACGCCGAACCAGTGCATCGCCGATGGCCCTTCCGTCAGGCGATCGTAATCAAAGTAGTTTTCCGCGTCGAAGGGCGCCAGCCAGGGCGCCACAAAGGCAACCGCAATCAGCAGGATAATAAAGAGGCCGGCCGTCATCGCCACCGGCTGGCGACGAAAGCGCCGCCAAAATTCCCGCCACGGCGTGCGTACGCGATGCTGTTTTATCGTTGGCATCGCGGCCAGGGCCGCGCTACGTCGCCAGTTTTTCATCGCCCGTCCTTATTTGTAGCGAATAGTCGGGTTAATCGCCGCGTACAGCATATCGACAACCAGGTTAATAAGAATAAATTCCAGTGAAAACAGCAATACTTCGGCCTGTACCACCGGGTAGTCGCGCATTTCTACCGAATCCACCAGCAGGCGCCCCAGTCCCGGCCAGTTGAACACCACCTCCACCACAATCGAGCCGCCCAGCAAAAAGCCGAACTGTAGGCCCATCATGGTAACGACCGGGATCATCGCGTTGCGCAGGCCATGCTTGATCACCACCCACGTTTCGCGCACGCCTTTCGCCCGCGCGGTACGCATGTAATCTTCCTGCATCACCTCCACAAAAGAGGCGCGGGTAAAACGGGCCATCACTGCGGCAACGGCCGCACCCAAAGTGATGGAAGGCAGAATATAGTTGCGCCAGCCATCCGCGCCGACGGTAGGCAGCCAGCCCAGTTCCACGGAGAAGATTTGCATCAGCAGCATGCCCAGCGCGAAGGCCGGAAAAGAGATGCCGGAAACGGCCAGCGTCATGCCGATACGATCCGGCCAGCGATTGCGCCAGACGGCCGAGACGATGCCGATAGTCATGCCGAAAATCACTGACCAGACCATGCTGCTTAGCGTCAGCCACAGCGTGGGCAGAAAACGCTGGGCGATTTCCGCCGAAACAGGCCGACGGGAAACCATCGACTGACCAAAATCGCCCCGTATCGCCTGGCTGATAAAATGCCAGAACTGCTGAATCAGCGGCTGATCCAGGCCCAGCTGCTGGCGTACCAGCGCCACGACGGTGGCGTCCGCTTCCGGCCCGGCCACCAGCCTGGCCGGATCGCCCGGCAGCATATGCACAAACAGAAAGACCAGCACCGCCACGATAAGCAAAGTGGGGATCAGGCCCAGCAGTCGTTTAATAAAATAGTTAAGCATAGGTTTCCTGACACGTTCACGGCGGCGCCCGCCACACCTGGCGCCGCCGGAGCGGTTACTTCAGATCGGCCTCTTCAAAGCTGAACGAAGTATCCGGCATGACATAAAAGCCCGTCAGGTTTTTGGTATTGGCTGAAACCAGCTTTTCCACCACCAGCGGCGCCCACGGGCGATCGTTCCAGATGCGATCCTGCGCGTCTTTATAGAGCGAGGCTTTCTTCTGAGCGTCGGTGGTGTTTAGCGCATCGGCCAAATCTTTATCCACCTGCGGATTGCTGTAGAAAGCGGTATTGAAAATCGTCGGCGGCCAGGACTGCGTGGCGAACAGCGGCGTCAGCGCCCAGTTAGCTTCGCCCGTCGAGGCGCTCCAGCCGGTATAGAACATTTTCACGCCGCTCTCTTTCTGCCCTTTATCCTCAACCTGTGCCGCGCGCTGGCCGGCATCCATGGCGGTGACCGTAACTTTAATGCCTACCTGCGCCAGCTGCTGCTGGGTAAACTGCAACACTTTCTGCGCCGTGCTGTGGTTATGCGAAGACCACAGCGTGGTGCTGAAGCCGTTCGGATAGCCCGCTTCTTTCAGCAGCTCGCGCGCTTTCGCCGGGTTGTACGCCAGCGGCGGGTAGCTTTGCGCATACTGAATCGATGGCGGCACGATGCCTGTGGCCGGCGTGGCGTAACCGGCAAAGGCGACCTTCACCAGCGCCTGGCGATTGATGGCGTAGTTGATGGCCTCGCGCACTTTGGGATTATCAAACGGCTTCTGCGTGACGTTAAAACTGATATAGCGCTGCATGATGGAAGGCGTGGCCACCAAATCTAATTTGCTGTTTTTTTCCAGCAGTTTGGCCTGCTCGTAAGGCACCGGGAAAGCCAGATTCGCCTCGCCGGTTTGCAGCATTGCCGCACGGGTATTGTTATCCACTACCGGCCGCCAGGTAATGCTGTCCAGCTTCGGATAGCCAGCCTGCCAGTAGCCCGCAAATTTTTTCACCTTTACAAAATCGGTCTGGTTCCAGGTTTCCAGCTCGTACGGGCCGGTGCCCACCGGGTGGAAGCCTATCTCTTTGCCATATTTTTTCAGTGCGGTCGGTGAAATCATCGCCGCTGCCGGGCTGGCAAGCGTGTTGATAAAAGCGGAGAACGGCTGTTTCAGGGTAATTTTCACAGTAGTGGGATCGATCACTTCCGTGGTCGCCACCGACTTAAACAGGTTGTAGCGCTTGAGGTGATTATCAGGGTTGCTGGCGCGATCCAGATTCACCTTCACCGCTTCAGCGTTGAAATCGGTGCCGTCCTGGAACTTGATGCCGCTGCGCAGTTTAATGGTGTAGGTCAGGCCGTCCTTGCTGGCGTCAAAACTCTCCGCCAGCACGTTAATCCGCTTCATCTCTTTATCAAAGCCGAACAGGCCCTGATAGAAAGATTTGGCGACCGCCTGCGACAGCGTGTCGTTGGCGTCATAAGGATCGAGCGTGGTGAAATTAGAGCCAACGGCGATCACCGCATCTTTTGCCGCCCAGGCCGGGATCGCCGTCAGGCTGCTCAGGATCCCGGCAGCCAACAGCAGCTTGCGTTCAATAATCATGCTTTTTCTCCAGTGATTTTGTTATGCAGCATATTCAGACGCCGCCGACGGCATGACGGGCGACATAGTGCCCCGCACCGACTTCTACCAGCGGCGCGACTTCAGGCTCTTCGCCGATAGCCCGAATCGGGCTGGGTATCTCATCCGCCAGCAGCGCCCGTTCGCGACGGCGATGCTGCGGATCGGCTACCGGCACGGCAGACATTAATTTACGCGTATAGGGATGCTGGGGATTTTCGAATACCGCCTGGCGCGAACCTATCTCAACGATCTGCCCGAGGTACATCACCGCCACGCGGTGGCTGATCCGTTCCACTACCGCCATATCGTGAGAGATAAACAGAAAGGCGATGCCAAACTCCCGTTGCAGATCCATCATCAGATTGACGATTTGCGCCTGTACCGAAACGTCCAGCGCGGAAACGGATTCGTCAGCGATAACCACTTTTGGATTAAGCGCCAGCGCTCGCGCAATGCAGATACGCTGGCGCTGGCCGCCGGAAAACTCGTGCGGATAGCGCCGGGCGTGTTCCGGCAGCAGGCCGACGCGCTCCAGCAGCCAGGCCACGCGCGCCTCGGCCTCTTTGCCTTTCGCCACGCCGTGCACCAGCAGCGGCTCCATAATAGAAAAGCCAACCGTCAGACGTGGATCGAGCGAAGCGTAGGGATCCTGAAAGATAAACTGAATATCGCGCCGCAGATGAGAAAGCGCCGCGCCGGTAAGGTTGTCGATGCGCTGGCCGTTAAAGGTGATGGTGCCGCCCTGGCTGGCGACCAGCCGCAGCAGCGAACGACCGGTGGTGGATTTCCCACAGCCCGATTCGCCAACCAGCGCCAGCGTTTCACCCGCGCGCAGATCGAAACTGACCTTTTCCACGGCATGAACGCGCCGCGTGACGCGATTCAGAATGCCGCTGCGTATATCGAACCGCGTCACCAAATCCCGCACCTGAAGCACCGGAGGCGCGTCGCTCACCACAGTATCCTGTTTTTCCTGCGCCGTTTCGCTGTCGGCCATTAACAATGGAAAACGAGCCGGGAAAGGCCTGCCCCGCATCGCGCCCAGCTTAGGCACCGCGGCCAGTAGCGCTTTGGTATAATCCTGCTGCGGATGCTGAAAAATGGCCTCAACCGGCCCGGTTTCTACCACGTCGCCGCGATACATCACCTGCACGCGATCGGCCATTTCCGCCACCACGCCCATATCATGGGTGATGAAAATAACGCCCATCTGCATCTCTTTTTGCAGTACGCGGATCAGCTGTAAGATTTGTGCCTGAATGGTGACGTCCAGCGCCGTGGTGGGTTCGTCGGCAATCAGCAGCGCCGGACGGCAGGAGAGCGCCATCGCAATCATCACCCGCTGACGCATGCCGCCGGAAAGCTGATGCGGAAAGCGGCCCAGCACGTTTTTGGCCTCCGGGATGCGCACCAGATCCAGCATCCGTTCGGCTTCCTTCAGCGCCTCGCGGTGGCTTTTACCCTGATGCAGAACAATCGATTCCGCGATCTGATCGCCGACGGGAAAGACCGGGTTAAGCGAGGTCATCGGTTCCTGAAAAATCATCGCCATATCCGCGCCGCGTACTCTGCGCAGCCCCGACTGCGGCGTGCGCAGCAGATCGATCGCTTCGCCGTTGCGGCGCCGGAGCCAGATTTCGCCGCTGTCGATGCGTCCCCCGCCCTGCTCCACCAGCCGCATCAGCGCCAGCGAGGTGACGGATTTTCCCGAGCCGGATTCGCCTACTATCGCCAACGTTTCGCCACGCTGCACCTCAAGCGAAAGGTTTTTCACCGCCTGCACGGTGTCGCCTTCCTGCGCAAAGCTGACGCTCAAGTTTTTGACCGACAAAACCTGTCCGGCGGACAGATCGGATCCACTGGCCATCCTGACTCCCTATTCTTCGCGATAGATTCCCACGTTTGGCGCATCGCCCACGTAGCCAAAACCCCGATACATGCCTTCGCTGTTAAACGGCAGCGCAATGTTGCCTTCGCGATCTATCGCTATCACGCCGCCGCTGCCGCCCAGCACGCTGATTTTTTCCATCACCACGCGCTCGCTGGCCTGCTTAAGCGACAGGCCGCCGTACTCCATCAGGGCAGCGATGTCGTAGGCCGCCAGCGTACGCATAAAAACTTCACCGCTGCCGGTGCAGGAAACCGCTACGTTGGCGTTATTGGCGTAGCAGCCCGCGCCGACAATTGGCGAGTCGCCGACGCGTCCGGCCTGCTTGTTGGTCATGCCGCCTGTTGAGGTAGCCGCCGCCAGATTGCCGTGCCGATCCAGCGCCACCGCGCCTACGGTGCCGAATTTACGATCGGGGTCAAGCGGATCGTCGGACGCCTGCGCCGCGCCGTCATGATCCAGCATGGTTTGCTGCATCTTTAAGGCTCGCTGTAACTGCTCGTAGCGTTCCGGCGTAGAAAAGAAGTCGGGCGGCACCGGCGCGAAGCCTTGCTCAACGGCAAACCGCTCCGCGCCCTCGCCAATAAACAGCACGTGCGGGCTTTTCTCCAGCACGGCACGCGCGACCAGCACCGGATTGCGTACCTGCCTGACCCCTGCGACCGCGCCCGCTTCCAGCGATCTGCCGTCCATCACGCAGGCGTCGAGCTCATGGGTGCCCTGATGGGTAAAGACCGCGCCTTTTCCCGCATTGAACAGCGGGCACTCCTCCAGCAGACGCACGGCTTCCGTTACCGCATCCAGCGCGCTGCCGTCCTGCGCCAGGATAGCCTGTCCGCTGGCGACGATGTCGGAAAGCGCCTCGATATAAAGCCGTTCTTTTTCCGCGCTCAGGCTGGCGCGGGCAATAGCGCCAGCGCCGCCATGGATGACGATTGCTGCTCTGCTCATAATCCTTTTACCCTGCGTGCCAAATCGGCAAGAAAAACACTGTGTTAGAATGGTTTTGTCAAATTGTGACCGTTTTTGACTATAGGCAGGCTGTAAAGTGATGTAAAGCGGAAAGTGGGTACGGCGGTAATAACGAAAGCTTATGGTTTATAACCTGTTGGTAGCTTTACGTGACCGCGTCAATAATTCACGCCATACTATTTGCCATCTGATTGTATACGCCTGCCCGGCTGTCGGGCATGCCGAGGACGTTATGGAAGCTTTTACTGCGGGACTTATCTCCCTTGACGACGCGCTGTCTACCATGTTGGATCGCGTCACGCCGGTTGCAGAAACCGAAACGGTGCCGCTGACCGCGGCCACGGGCAGAATTACCGCCGCCGCCGTTATCTCTCCTGTTGATGTTCCCCCCTTTGCCAACTCCGCTATGGATGGCTACGCCGTACGCCTGGCCGACCTGGCGACGGGAAATCCGCTGCCCGTCGCCGGGAAAGCCTTTGCCGGAACGCCCTTTAGCGGCGAGTGGCCGGTGGGCAGCTGCATTCGCATTATGACCGGCGCGCCTGTACCGGCAGGTGCGGAGGCCGTGGTGATGCAGGAAGAAACCGAACAGGCTGGCGAAGCGGTGAAGTTCCTGGCCACGGTCAACGCCGGGCAGAATATTCGCCTGGCCGGTGAGGATATTGCTCAGGGCGCCAGCGTGCTGAGCGCCGGTATTCGTCTGGGTACGGCGGAGCTGCCGCTGCTGGCCTCGCTGGGCGTGCCGGAAGTGGCCGTTAAACGTCGGCTGCGCGTGGCGGTATTCTCTACCGGTGATGAGCTTCAGCCGGTCGGCGAACCGCTGGCCGCCGGCCAGATCTACGACACTAACCGTTTTGCCGTGCGCCTGATGCTGGAAAAGCTGGGCTGCGAGGTGATAGATCTTGGCATTATTCGCGATAATCAGGCCGCGCTGCGCGCCGCCTTTATTGAAGCGGACAGCCGGGCCGACGTGGTGATCAGCAGCGGCGGCGTTTCGGTGGGCGAAGCAGACTACACCAAAGCGATGCTGGAAGAGTTGGGCAAAATCGGCTTCTGGAAGCTGGCGATCAAGCCGGGCAAACCTTTTGCTTTCGGCCGGCTGCAAAACAGCTGGTTCTGCGGCCTGCCGGGCAATCCCGTTTCCGCGGTGCTGACCTTTTATCAGCTGGTGCAGCCGCTGCTGGCGAAGCTTAGCGGCCTGACCGCTGCCGCGCTGCCGCCTCGCCAGCGGGTGAAAAGCGCCAGCAGCCTGAAAAAAACGCCGGGCAGGCTCGATTTTCAGCGCGGCAAACTGTCGCGCAACGCGCTGGGCGAGCTGGAAGTCAGCAGTACCGGCCCGCAGGGATCGCACGTCTTCAGCTCTTTCAGCCAGGCGAACTGCTTTATCGTGCTGGAGCGCGATCGCGGCAACGTGCAGGCCGGGGAATGGGTGGAAGTCGAGCCGTTCAACAGCCTGCTGGAGGGGTAATGAAACCGGAACTGAGCGACGAAGAGATGCTGCGCTACAACCGGCAAATTGTGCTGCGCGGCTTCGATTTCGACGGCCAGGAAGCGCTGAAGGCGGCAAAAGCATTAATCGTTGGGCTGGGTGGTTTAGGCTGCGCCGCCAGCCCTTATCTGGCTTCCGCTGGCGTGGGCCATCTGACGCTGCTCGATTTTGACCACGTCTCCGTTTCTAATTTGCAGCGGCAGATCCTGCATCGCGATGCGCAGGTTGGCCTGCCGAAGGTTGACTCCGCGCGCCGTCAGCTAGGTGAAATCAATCCGCATATCGTGCTGGAAAGCATCGATCGCCAGCTTGAAGAGGCAGAACTGGCCGATCTGATCGCCCGGCATGACGTGGTGCTGGACTGTACGGATAACGTGGCGACTCGCGAGCAGCTAAACCGGCTCTGCTTCGCCAGCAAAACGCCGCTGGTTTCCGGCGCGGCTATCCGCATGGAAGGCCAGATTAGCGTCTTTACCTGGCAGGAAGCGGAGCCTTGCTATCGCTGCCTGAGCCGCCTCTTTGGCGATGCCGCGCTCAGCTGTGTGGAAGCGGGCGTGATGGCGCCGCTGGTCGGCGTCATCGGCTCGCTCCAGGCGATGGAAACCATCCGCCTGCTGAGCAAATATGGCGACAGCGTGGCGGGAAAACTGCTGATGTATGATGCGATGACATTACAGTTCCGCACGCTTAAGCTTGCCAAAGACCCCTGCTGCGAGGTTTGCGGCGGCTGACCTTCTTAGCGCGCCTTTTTTTGCAACGGCGCGCTCATTACTTGCCCGCTTAGTCTGTAAAAACAAGCCATTCTTCCGGCTGCCGCTATAGTTAGATCACTGCGAATGTCGCGCCAGGGAGTATTGCATGAGTGAGGAGCATCACCCGCAACCGGATGTCAGCATGCAGAGTCTGCGTCGCCTGCTGGTTGTATTTTTGCTGGTGATAGGCTGTGCCGTTGTGCTGGTGAACGGATGGGTGGTTTACAGTATTTGGCAGCGCATTGTGAATGAAACTCAAAATAACGCCCGGAATCTATCACAATCGCTGTCACGACAAGCCGAAGATACGCTGCTGCCGGTCGAACTGACGCTGCAGGATCTACGCGATCGTATTACGCTGGTCGGTCTGGACGCCGAGCGGCAAAACTACCTGCGCACGCTGTTAATGGAGCGGAAAGCTTCGCTGCCGCAGCTGCACGGCCTGTTTGTCTACGACCGCGCAGGCAACTGGGTGCTGACTTCTCAGGGAATGCTTAACCAGCGCAGCAATAATGCCGATCGCGCCTACTTTAAATATCATCAGCAGCATAGCGATTTGGATCTGCATATCGATGAGGTCATTCGCAGCCGCACCACCGGCGAGCTGGTTATTCCCGTTTCAATGAGGCTGAACAACCGCGACGGCACTTTTCGCGGCGTGCTGCTGGCTACGCTGCGCATCGACTATTTTCGGCAGATTTTTGGCTATTACAGCCTGGGTGACAAAGGCCTGCTGGCGCTGATGACCCATACGGGCAATATTCTTTACGTTCGTCCTTTTGTCGATAATCTGCTTAACCGCAACATAGCCAACAGTCCGCTGTTTACGCATCTGTTAAAAACTTCCTCCAACGGAACGGCAAGCTACAAAGCCGCGCTTGACGGCGTCGAACGTATTTTTGGCTATGCGAGCCTGAAACGCTATCCCCTGGTGATTACCGTCGGCTATGACAAAAAGCAGCTGGTGCAGGCCTGGCTGGCCGAGCTGGTGGTTTATTTGTCGCTGTGCGCGCTGCTGCTGCTGGTGATTGCCGCGCTGGGCTGGCTGCTGCTGCGTAATATTGGCCATACTATCCGCGATCAGGAGGAGCTGGCCACGGCGCGTGACCGGCTGACGGCGATAAACCGTACGCTGCAAACGCTGGCGCTGGTGGACAGCCTTACCGGTCTGGCGAATCGCCGCCAGTTCGACCTCTATCTGGATCGCAGCCTGGAGCGCGCCAATAAGCTGCGTTCGCCGATGGCGCTGCTGATGATAGATGTGGATTCATTTAAGCGGTTCAACGACACCTACGGCCATCTGGCCGGCGACGAGTGTTTGAAATACGTCGGCAACGCCCTGTTGAACATTGGGCTTCGCTCCGATGACCTGATCGCACGCTACGGCGGCGAGGAATTTGCGGTGATCCTTACCGATTGCGGCCAGGAGGCGGCGATGAAAGTGGCGGAAAGGATAAGAGAAGCCGTTGCCGCGCTGGAGATCCCACATCGTAACAGCGAAAGCGCGGCTAAAGTAGTGACTATCAGCATAGGTCTCCATGTGATGCAGAGCAATCAGCCGGAAGATCGCCAGACGCTGATAGGCCAGGCGGATAAAGCGCTTTATCAGGCAAAATTAGCCGGAAGGAATAGAGTGGGAATATTCCAGTAATTTCCAGAAAACATCAAATAGTTGCGCACCTTCACCTTTTTCTGCGCTGTTATCCTTTATTCTTTACGCGCCAATACCAGCCAGCCCTTTGCTTATCTCGCCCCGCTGGCGTAGCTTACAGGACACAAGGAACAGGGATATGGGTAGCTATTTATGCCCGTCTGACATGAGTGATGTCTGGCATAAGGACGAAGGAAACGGAGAAAATATGGATATTCTGGAACAGCGCGTCGAGCGACTTGAAGAAGATACGCGACAAATAAAACTCGATCTTGCCGTGCTTACGGCTCGTTCAGAAAATTTTGCCACCAAAACGGACGTGGCGGAACTCAGAGCCGAGTTGATAAAAGAGATAGCGGCCAGCGAAGCGCGCACTAATATCAGATTTGAAAAGATTGATGAAAAATTCGAGCGAATAGACGAAAAATTCGAGCGAATAGATGAAAAATTCGAGCGAATGTTTGAGAAGTTTAACGATATCAACAGCAGGATCACCTGGACGCTGATGATCCCGGCGCTGGTGGCCGTTCTTCTGTGGTTTATTAAAACCGCGATCCTGAAAATCTGACCCGATAGCTTACCGGGCCAATAAGGCGGAGCAGATGCCCCGCCTTTTTATTTAATTCAGGCGATACCTTTGCTGCGCAGGTAATCTTCGTAATTGCCGGTGAAGTCGTGGATTTTGCCCGGCGTCATTTCAATCACGCGGGTCGCCAGCGAGCTGACGAACTCGCGGTCATGCGAAACGAAAATCAGCGTGCCTTCGTACATCTCCAGCGCCATGTTCAGCGCCTCGATGGATTCCATATCCAGGTGGTTGGTCGGCTCATCCATAATCAGCACGTTCGGCTTTTCCATCATCAGCTTGCCAAACAGCATACGGCCCTTTTCGCCACCGGAGAGGACTTTCGCTGGCTTTTTGATATCGTCCTGGCTGAACAGCAGGCGACCCAGAATGCTGCGTACTGCCTGCTCGTCATCCCCTTCCTGCATCCATTGGCTCATCCAGTCGAACACCGTCAGGTCGTTGGCAAAATCATGCGCGTGATCCTGCGCATAATAGCCGATGCGGGCGTTTTCTGACCATTTAACCGTGCCGTTATCCGGCTGCTGTTCGCCCACCAGCGTTTTCAGCAGCGTGGATTTACCGATACCGTTCGGCCCGATAATCGCAAGCTTTTCGCCTACTTCCAGCAGCAGGTTAACGTTTTTAAACAGCGGGCCCTGATCGAAGCCTTTGGTCAGCCCTGCCAGCTCCAGCGCATTACGGAACAGTTTTTTATCCTGCTCGAAGCGAATAAACGGGTTCTGACGGCTGGAGGCCTTCACCTCATCCAGCTTGATTTTATCAATCTGCTTGGCGCGGGAAGTTGCCTGACGCGATTTAGAGGCGTTGGCGCTAAAGCGGCTGACGAAAGATTGCAGCTCGTTAATCTGCGCTTTCTTCTTGGCGTTATCGGCAAGCAGACGTTCGCGCGCCTGGGTTGCCGCCGTCATGTATTCGTCATAGTTGCCCGGATAAACGCGCAGCTCGCCGTAATCCAGATCGGCCATATGGGTGCAGACCATATTCAGGAAGTGACGGTCGTGCGAAATAATAATCATGGTGCTGTTACGTTCGTTCAGCACCTGCTCCAGCCAGCGAATGGTATCGATGTCCAGGTTGTTGGTTGGTTCGTCGAGCAGCAGGATCTCTGGATTAGAGAACAGCGCCTGCGCCAGCAGCACGCGCAGCTTCCAGCCCGGCGCAACTTCGCTCATGGGGCCGTAATGCTGCTCCAGCGGGATCCCCACGCCCAGCAGCAGTTCGCCAGCGCGCGATTCTGCGGTGTAACCGTCCATTTCGCCGTATTTTTCTTCCAAATCGGCCACTTTATAGCCGTCTTCTTCGCTCATTTCCGGCAGCGCGTAAATGCGGTCACGCTCTTCTTTCACTTCCCACAGCTCGCCGTGGCCCATGATGACCGTATCCAGCACCGAGTACTGCTCAAAGGCGAACTGATCCTGACGGAGTTTACCGATGCGCTCGTTAGGATCGAGCGACACGTTGCCCGCAGACGGCACCAGGTCGCCGCCGAGAATTTTCATAAAGGTGGACTTGCCGCTACCGTTGGCACCGATCAGGCCATAGCGGTTGCCGCCGCCAAATTTGACAGAGATGTTTTCGAACAGCGGCTTACTGCCAAACTGCATGGTGACGTTGCTGGAAACTAGCACAGGATTGCCTTTCATTTACGATGGGGGAATAAATCAGCGCATAGTATGCCAAAAAAAAGGGGCGGCGAATACACCGCCGCCCGCTGAAGCTTCCCGATTTCGCTAATGACTTTCCGCTTTACGTTCCGGCGATCGTACGGCTCGTGTCTCAACGTCGTTACTCAGCCAGTCATGCAGATAATGTTCGATCTGCTCCAGGCTGCGGTTGCGCGTTTCCGGCACGCATTTAATAACAAAGACCGCGCCAAACAGGCCAATAAAGGCGAAGATAAAGAACGCGCCGGAAAGCCCTACCGTGGCCAGCAGCATCGGAAAAACCAGCGAGATAATGAAGTTGGCAATCCACATAGCAAATACCGCGCCGCCCATAAAAATCCCGCGCAGGCGAGTCGGGAAGATTTCCGAAAGCAGCAGCCAGGTGACCGGCGACAGCGCGCCCTGCTGGAAGCTAAGGAACATCAGCATGCCCAGCAATACCAGATAGCTACGCATCATGTCCGGCTGGCCATTGACCGTTTCCGGCATAAAATAGCTGATGCAGCCAATAAACAGCAGGCAGGCGGTGCAGCCGAACTGACCGATCATGGTCAGGGTGCGGCGTCCCAAACGGCCCAGCAGCCAGATCCCCACAAAGGTCATCAGTACTGAAATCACGCCGTTGGCGATAGTGGCAAACAGCGCAGCGTCGGTGCTCATCCCTACCGCCTTCAGCATGGTAGGTGCGTAATACATAATGGTGTTTACGCCGGAAAGCTGTTGGATCACCGCTACGCCGATCCCGATAAGAAACAGTTTAAACAGCCAGGGCTTGCGCAGCTCTTTCAGGCTGGGCTTGTTTTTGTTTTCCTCTTCGCTGAGCGTTTCCTCAATTTCCGTCATCTCCCACTCGACGTCACTTTTGGCACGGGTTCTCTCCAGCACCTTGCGCGCCTCCGCCAGACGTCCTTTCATCGCGTACCAGCGCGGCGTATCGGGCATAAACATCATGCCGAACCAGAGCGCTACGGCGGGTACGGTAGCGACCGCCAGCATCCAGCGCCAGGTCTGCTCGCCGCCCCAGGCCGCGTTAAAACCGGCATTGGAAATATAGGCCAGCATCTGACCGGACACGATCATTAGCTCCTGGAGCGTAACCAGCTGTCCGCGCTTGTTGGCAGGCGCGATTTCGGCAATGTAGACCGGCACGGTTGCCGCCGCGCCGCCTACCGCCACGCCTAATACCAGGCGGAAGAAAATCATCCAGTGCACATCAGGTGCCAGTGAGGTTCCCAGTGCGCCGATGGCGAAAATGACGGCGAGAACGATAATGATTTTCTTCCGCCCGGCTGCCGCGGCGAAATGACCGGAAATCAGCGCGCCGAACGCAGCGCCGAACAGCAGCGAACTGGTCACCAGACCGGTAGTGAATGGCGTAAGATGCAGCTCCGTGCCCATAAACAGCAGCGCACCGGAAATAACCCCGGTGTCGTAACCAAACAGCAGGCCGCCCAGCGTGGCGATAACGGCGATCACTTTGACGAAGGGTTCCGTTCGCGACGTGCTGTTAGGCCCCGAGGCCCGATTGGGCGTGAGATATTGTTCTTTAGGCATTATGTTGACCTCTTCGTTATTCGCAGGTCAGGCCGCCAGAAATAAAGTGGCGCCTGGTGTGTTCTCCAGGCTCTTAACTTAGTGCATTTCTTTCATTTAAAATAACAATGAAAATTAAATTTTGCGGCACAGCTCTCACCGCATCGCTGCTTTTGTGACGCAAGTATCATAAGTGGGGCGCAACCTGTCGCCACACCCTACCCTGTCTGGGTTAAAACAGAAAAGCGCACCCTTATCCAACTAAAACTTTTATTTCATTTTAATGAAAAATCATCGGATAATTTTGCCGTGGGCGGTTTATGACCGTTAAGCATTTCGATCATGGAGGGAAACACGGCTGTAACAGGCGAGGCAGATGTTTTCATAAAAGGCCGCACTGGCAGGAACGGGCAAAGCCAGGTAAGGCGACCGGCGACGACGTTGCGTTACCGCCGGTCGGGCAAGGGCCTCAGCCCGCCGGCGTATCGCCGCTTTCTGCGGGGCCGAAAACGGAGTAGTCCGGCAGCTGCACGTTTTGATAAAGCTCCCAGCCGCCGCCCAGCGCTTTATAGAGCGCGACCAGATCCAGGCTGCTCTGCACCCTGGCAGATGCGGCCTGCTGCTTCGCCTGAGCCAGCTGGCGCTGCGCGGTTAGCGCGTCGATAAACGAAGAAAGCCCCTTGCCATAGCTGTCGTTAGCCAAATCGAAGGCGTTTTGCAGCGCGTCCACCGTTTGATCCAGCCCTTCCACCTGCTGCTGATCGGTGCGATAGCTGACTAACGCGTTTTCCACATCCTGCAAGGCGGTCAGAACCGTCTGCCGATAGCCAAGCGCGGCGCTGGCCTGCTCCGCTCTGGCGAGTTTTACGCCAGAAACCAGCCTGCCGCCCTGGAAAATCGGCAGCGAGACCGAGGCGCCGTAGCTGTAGAAATGGCTGCTCCAGTTATCCAGATAGCTGGCGTCGGTATTACGCATTCCGAACTGCCCGGTCAGCGAGAAATCCGGGAACAGCTGTGCGACGGAAACGCCAATACTGGCTGTCGCCTCATGCAGTCTCGCTTCCGCCTGGCGCACGTCCGGACGCCGGCGCGCCAGCGTGGACGGCAGACCCACCGATACCGCTTTTGGCAAGGCCGGCATCGCTTTCGGCGCGGCCAGTTCGGCATCCAGCGCCCCCGGCGGCTTGCCGATCAGCACCGCCAGCCCGTTCATCGCCTGATGCATTTGCGATTCATACTGCGGCAGCTGCGCACGCAGAGAATGCAGCTGGGCGCGAGCATTTTCCACGTCCATCTGAGGCGCGAGGCCGTTGCGCTGCTGGCTTTGCGTCAGCTCCAGCGTTTGCTGCGCCACTTCAATCTGCGTTTGCAGCGTCTGGCTAATCAGCTGCGCGCCGCGCAGCTGTAAATAGGTGCGGGCCACCTCAGCCTCAAGCGAAACCAGCGCGTCGTTACGGCTTTCCAGCGACTCCTGCTGCTGCGCGCCTGCCGCCTCAACCTGCCGACGGACTTTGCCCCACAGATCCAGCTCCCACGAGGCGTCAAAACTGCCCTGATACAGCCCGACCGGTTTGGTCAGCCCGTTCAGCGCCGAGCGGACGTCGGTATCGCCGCTGACCTCATCCAGCTGGCTGTAGACGCCTTTCGATTCCAGCTCGCCTTTCAGGCCCAGCTGCTGGCGCTGTGCCGAGGCGGCGCCGTTGATCGAGGGGAACCATGCGCCACGAGCCTGATTAAGCTGCTGACGAGAACCGGCGATGCGCAAAACAGCCTGCTGCAGGCTCAGATTGCCGACGATGGCGCGATCGATCAGGCTGTTTAGCTGCGGATCGTTAAACGATTTCCACCAGCCCGGATTGGTGACGGTGGCCTGGGGACGAGACGCGCGATCCGATGCCAGCGAGTTGAAAGCAGCGGGCGTGGACGGTTTCGGCGCCCGGTAGTCCGGCCCGACGCTACAGGCCGACAGCGTAATAGCCGCAACCAGCAGCACGCCGAGCCGCGAACGCGTAAATAAAGGAGAAACGTTCATGTCAGTGTGCTCCTGCACTGCCCTCGCTCTTAATCGGCGCCAGCAGTAAACAAAATGGAATAAGAACCAGGGCGACAATGCTCAGGCCCATAAAAACGTCGATATAGGCCAGAATACGCGCCTGGACGATCATCTCTTTATAGACCTGCCCTGTCGCTATCGTAATCGGATCGCCCACCGCTGAGGTAAAGTCTCTGACCCCCTGCGCCCAGCGTTCTACCGTCAGGTTGAACGGCTCGTTAAGCGGCGTCATGTTATGCACCATGTGCGCGCTACGCGCCTGCTCCCGCTCGGTAATCATCGCCGTAGAAAGTGAAATGCCTATCGAACCCGCCACGTTACGACACATGGTGAACAGCGCTGACGCATCCGCATTTAGCTTTTGTGGAATAGTCACGAACGCAATGGTCGTTAACGGCACAAACAGGAAACCCAGCCCGATGGTCTGCGCGCTGCGCATCATCACCAGCGTGGTGAAATCGATATTGGGCGTCAGCTTCGCGGAATAGAGAAAAGAGACAAACAGGCAGGTAAAACCGAAGGCGATAATCCAGCGCGTCTGGACGATCGGCATCAGCTTCAGCACCAGCGGAATGGTCAGCACAATCAGCACCGCTCCGGGCGAAAGCACCAGCCCTGACCAGGTGGCGGTATAGCCCAGATCCTGCTGCGCCAGCTGGGGGATCACCACCGAGCTGCCGTAGAGAATAGCCGCCATGCCGGACATCAGAATACTGGCGACGGCAAAGTTGCGGTCTTTCAGCACGTGCAGATCCACCACCGGCTTTTTAGCATAGAGCAGCCAGTAAACCGCGCCGACCAGCCCGATAGCGCTCAGTATGGCGAAGGTCATAATGAAATTAGAGCTGAACCAGTCGTCATCTTCGCCGCGATCGAGAAAGACCTGCAAACAGCCCAGCCCCAGGGTAATTAAACCGATACCGATATAGTCGATATTCAGTTTCCCTTTGGCCCATTTACGCTCCCAGGGCGGATCTTCCAGCAGCTGATAGATAGCCAGCACGCTCAGAATGCCGACCGGGATATTAATAAAGAATACCCAGCGCCAGCTGTAGTTATCGGTGATCCAGCCGCCCAGCGTCGGGCCAAGCACCGGCGCGACGATAATGGCGATAGAGGAAAGACCAAACGCCTTGCCGCGATCTTCCGGCTTAAAGTAGTCCAACAGTACCGATTGCTGTACCGGCTGCAGGCCGCCGCCGAAAAAGCCCTGCAGGATCCTGAACAGAATGATCTGCCACAGCTCGGTAGCGATGCCGCACAGGAAAGAGCAGACGGTAAACATCACAATACAGATCAGAAAGAACTGCTTGCGGCCAAATACGCGGCTGAGGAAGGCGGAGATCGGCAGCACGATGCCGTTCGCCACCAGATAGGAGGTCAGCACCCAGGTTGACTCGTCATAGCTGGATGAGAGCGAACCGGCGACGTGCGGCAGCGCCACGTTGACAATGGTGGTGTCCAGGATCTCCATAAACACCGCCAGCGTCACCGTCATCGCGACCAGCCAGGGGTTACTGGCCGGCTGCCAGCTCTGGCTTTGACTCATTCCACTGTTACCTCAGGCTCCACCGACAGCCCCAGCGGCAGCGGCTTGTTCGGATCCAGTCCTTTATCGATAACGATCTTGACCGGCACGCGCTGGACAATTTTCACATAGTTGCCGGTCGCGTTTTCCGACGGGAAGGTAGAGAAACGGGAGCCTGAACCCATCTGAATGCTTTCCACGTGCCCTTCCAGCTTCATATCCGGCCAGGCATCCACGGAAATATGCACTTTATCGCCAGGGTTCATTCTTTCCAGCTGCGACTCTTTAAAGTTGGCGGTGATCCAGACATCTGGCGAAACCAGCGAAAACAGCGAGGTGCCAGCCTGAACCAGCGTGCCGACCTGCACGTTACGTTTAGTGACGAAGCCATCGTAAGGCGCGCGCACTTCTGTATAGGAAAGGTTGAGGTTAGCCGTGTTCAGCTGCGCTTTGGCCTGTTCGACCTGCTGCTGACGAGCTTCCACGTTGGTTTCCTGCTGGCGAATTTGCAGCTGGATTTGCGAAGCAACTTCTACCTGCGCTTTCGCGCTTTCCAGCTCGGCCTTCGCGCTTCTTAACTGCGCGCTGGCCGCATCAATATTACGCTGCGAGGTTGCACGCGGATCGACGCCGCGCTGGCGTTTGTAATCTTCCTGAGCGTTAAGGAAGTTAGCTTCCGCCTTGGCCTGCTGCGCCAGCGCCTGATCTTTCTGCGCCGGATACTGCACTTTAGACAGCGCCAGAGAAGCCTGCGCCTGATGCAGCTGCGCCACGGCCAGGCCAAGCTGGGCCTGAGCCTGATCGCGCTGCGCCTGGGTATCCTGCGGATCGATAACCACCAGCAGATCGCCCTTTTTCACCCGCTGGTTATCGGTAACCAGCAGCTTAGTGACGTAGCCGGAGGCTTTAGGCGCAATAGTCACGGCGTCCGATTCCGTAAAGGCGTCGTCCGTCGTTTCTATATTGCGGCCGGTAAACCAGAAGTAAAAGCCGACAATAATCATGACGATCACCACAATCGCCAGAATAATCAGCGGCTTTTTGCCGGGGCGTTTACGTTCCGCCTGGCCCTCGTCCTGCTGCTGGTCGTCCTGCTGCGGTTTGTCGTTTTGGTCGTCAGACTGCGAATTATTCTGCGGATGACGCTGGTCATCATCTGAGGAAGAATTTGATTGATTAGCCATAGTTCTCATCAGGTTACGGCGGGCTCAAGCCGAGCCCGCAAGATTCACGCTGTTATAAACATAGGGCCTAAATTGACAAATGCCAGTGTTTCTTTACAAAGTCAGAAAAGATTCAGGCTACAGCGCATCAATGCCTAAAAGCAGCACCCAGCCCAGCGCCATCGCCCACAGCAGCATGGGCAGCGAGTAGAAGTGGAAACGCAGCCAGACAGAGCGATCTTTCGCCATCCGCAGCGCGATAAGGTTTGCCAGCGAACCGGGCAGCAGCCCGAAACCGCCGATATTCACCGCCCAGGCCAGCAGCGTGCTGGCTGGCAGATTCGCCAGCAGTAAAATAGTAGCCGGCACGTTGCTGATAATCTGCGACAGGCCGATCGCCAGCAGATATTTCCCGCCCTCCGGCAGCTGCGGAATTTGCTGGAGCAGATGCTGTAAAGCGGGAAGTCGGGTTAACAGAAAAACATCCACAAACATGGCGATAAATACCGCCAGCAGGCTCCAGTCGATCGCCAGCAGCGTGCGGCGTGCCATCAGCAGGAAAACGCCGAATACCAGCAGAACGCCCCAGCCCGCATAGCCCATCTCCAGCGCGATAATAAACAGCAAATAGAGCACGACGCTGGCAATCAGCAACGAGCGCTGCCATTGCGTTTCCGGCGACTGTGACGAGCGCTCGATCCGTTTCGCCGAAAAACTGACGGCGGTAAGCAGCAGCAGGCTGGCCAGCAGCGCCCCGCCCAGCGGCAGCATCTGGCCGATAAAACCGGCGAAGCCGACGTGGCCGTGTTGCCACAGCAGGATATTTTGCGGATTGCCTATGGGCGTGAGCAGCGATCCGGCGTTAACCGCCAGCGCCTCAAAGATGACCAGCCGGGCGATCGGCAGCGAGGAGTAGCGACGCAGCGTCAGCGTCAGCGGCACCAGGATAAAGAGTGCGACATCGTTGGTCAGGAAAGTGGACAGCAGCGCGGCGGCAGCGGTCAGAAACAGCGCCAGCGAACGCTCTGACTGAAAGCGCTGCACCAGGCGACGTCCCAGCACGTCGAAATAACCGCTGGCTTCGATGCCTTTGGTCAGCATCAACAGCCCACCCAGCGTCAGTATGGTCGACCAGTCCACCGCCGCAGGCAGCTGCCGCAGCGAGAAAGGCGCAAAGCAGGCCAGCAGCAGGCCCAGTAAAATTAACAGATGCAGAAAGCGATCGTGCAAAAAAGGCCTGAGCAGCGTTGCCATACGGACTCACCTGAGAGGAAATTACTGACGGCTTTCGTAGAATTGCTGAAAAATAGCCAGGGTTTCGTCACTGACGTGATGTTCCAGCCCTTCCGCATCGCGGCGGGCGGTATCAGGGCTGATGCCCAGCGCCAGCAAAAACGTTTCCACAATATGGTGGCGTTTGCGGCTTTCTTCCGCCAGCGCCTCTCCTTCAGCAGTCAGGAACACGCCGCGATAGGGAACCTGCTCGACCAGTCCAACCGTAGCCAGGCGTTTCAACATTTTGGCAACGGTAGGCTGGGAAACGCCGAGCCGCGCCGCCATATCAACCTGGCGGGCTTCGCCAAATTCACGGATCAGATCGGAAATCAGCTCAACATAGTCATCAATTAATTCACGCCGATGGGCTTCACGGACCTGACGGAAGCCTTCGACATGCTCTTCTATCTCTTTCAGTGGCGCAGGCACTGCGGTTTTAGCGCGACGACTCATTCAGCTTCCTCATTATTATTTCTGGCGCGTGCGGGCGCTCGCATCAGCCTGATGGTGCCACATTGTAAACGAAGCGCACGGAAGCACAAAATCTCGCGCAATAGCGCTGGCTACGAATTATAGCCTGTGCTATACCTGTACATAAAGCGAACGGAGGAGACCATGAAAAAACCACTTTTACTACAGCTGCTCTGTCGTTCGCCTTTTACGCTGCGGCTGATGCTGCTGGAGATGCTGACAGCAGAAAAAAAGCCCGGCGGCTGATTCAGCCATAAAAAAAATCCGCCACGTGGGCGGATTTTTTATCAACCAACCGAAGCTGGTTTCAGGCAATCTTAGAAGCTGTAGCCAACGCCAGCAATCCAGGTGCCAACGTCTACGCTGCGGATGCGGCTCTGCTCGTAGCCAACGTCCAGAGCAACGTTTTCGATGCCTGGGTTGAACTGCAGGCCCGCACCGTAGGAAACACCTACGTCGCTTGAGTCAGACTTGTCACGCGCTGGTGCGTTCTGCTGGAATTTACCGTAACCGATACCAACCACGCCATAGATGCTGGCCCAGTCGTTCAGACGGTAAGCAGGACCACCGGTGATGCCGTAGTACTGGCCTTTGTTATAGACGCCAGCGTCGGTACGATCTTTCTCGGTGTAGGTGAAAGAACCGATCCAGCCCAGTGGATCGCTGCCGTTTTCGTAGCGGTATTTCAGGTTGAAACCGTTAGCTTTGTTAGCCACGCCCTGCATATCGCTTTGTGCGTAACCACCGGAAACTGTGCTCTGTGCCATCGCTGAACCAGCAGAAACTGCCAGTACACAAGCCAGTGCTGAAAGACATGCAATTTTTTTCATAACCACCTCAAATGTGAAAGTACTTATCTCCTGACAACGCTGAAAATATAACAAACCTCAGCCAGAAACTCTGCCCCGTTTTTGTTGTCCAAGACAATGTTTGGTGTAACAGGACGTTAATGATTCTTTCTATCTCATTCTTTTTACTTATATTTCTCTCTTTACCGCTTCGCCTGACCAGCAATGTAAAAATTTGTTCATTGAGATAAATCTTAATTAAACTGACACTTCTTTACCCGTCTGCGTGCGCCTGGCGACGAATTTTCCGAATTTCTTTAACGTTTTCCCAGGCCATTTTTGCCTGGTTTGCACAATCTGTTGGTACACTTCGGGGAACTTTTCTCCCGTTCGATGGACAAATAAGGTTGGTCAAAAGGATGTCTCCCTCTTCACGCGGTTCTTCAATCTGGTTTCCTGTCTTACTGCTCTTGCTCGCCATGACCTCAATTCAGGGCGGGGCCGCGCTGGCGAAAACCCTGTTTTCGGTAGTCGGCGCACCGGGGATCACCGCCCTGCGTCTTGGGCTGGGCACGCTTATTCTTTGCCTTATCTTCAAACCCTGGCGGCTGCGGTTCAGCCGCGATCGCGTAGTGCCTCTGGTTTTGTATGGCCTGGCGCTGGGCGGCATGAACTATACGTTTTATCTGGCGCTGCGTACCGTCCCGCTGGGCATTGCCGTTGCGCTGGAATTTGTCGGTCCGCTGACGCTGGCGCTGGTGGGGTCGAGAAAGCCTCGCGATTTTCTCTGGGTGGCGCTGGCGTTGCTTGGGCTGTGGCTTTTGCTGCCTCTTGGCAAGAGCATGTCGGGCATCGATCCCAAAGGCGCATTTTTTGCGCTGCTGGCTGGTGCCTGCTGGGCCATCTATATTCTGAGCGGCCAACGCGCAGGAGCGGAGCACGGCCCTGCTACCGTCGCTATGGGATCGCTGATCGCTTCGCTGGTCTTTGTCCCTGTTGGCTTTACGTTTGCCGAAAGCGGCGTCTGGAACCTGGCAGTTTTACCGGTTGCGCTTATTGTCGCCATTCTTTCCAGCGCGTTCCCCTATACGCTGGAGATGGTCGCGCTGACCCGGCTGCCGGCCAGGACGTTTGGCACACTGATGAGCCTGGAGCCGGCCATGGGCGCGCTTTCCGGCATGATTTTCCTGGGCGAGCTGCTGACGCTGCCGCAATGGCTGGGCCTGCTGTCGATTATTATCGCCTCGGCAGGCGCTACGCTGAGTCTGCGTCCCGCTAAGCAAAAAGTCGTTCCGATTAGCGAGCTGCGTGAATAGCTATATTCAGAAAAGTTTATCCCGGCAGACAAATTTAAAGAGGCGTCTGTTAAAAAAGGAATATGTCATATATGGCTCGGATAATTCTGAGCCAATTTAATAAATCGTGGCTTTTTAACAGGGTTTTTTACGCAATTTGTAACGAAACGATAAATTAAAAATCTATTTTTTATCAGTCATTTATCTTTATCAATCTAAATGAGAATATTTATTAATCGCATTCGATAAATTATTCCTCTTTAATACCAGTCAGTTAAACCCTAAGGCCGCTACTATTTGTGCGATAGGCAGTATCGTGATGGCAATGTTGAAAAGCGCTGCTATACTTATTCGGTACATTCAGGACAACTGACCATTAAGAGGATATTAATGATGAGTACCGCTAAACTGGTAAAAACGACTGCGACCGATCTGCATTACACCCGCAACAACGTGGCCGATGAGGAAAAGAAAGCCACCATTGAGGTGTTGAATCGTCTGGTAACGGAATTCATTGATTTGTCCCTGATTACCAAACAGGCGCACTGGAATATGCGCGGCGCTAACTTTATTGGCGTACACGAAATGCTGGACGGTTTCCGCACTACGATTACCGATCATCAGGACACCATTGCAGAGCGCGTAGTACAGCTGGGCGGCGTGGCGTTGGGCACCACTCAGGTAGTGAACGATCGCACTCCGCTGAAAAGCTATCCGCTGAACATTCATACCGTTCAGGATCACCTTAAAGCGCTGGCAGAACGCTATGCCGTTGTCGCTAACGATACTCGTAAAGCGATTAGTGAAGTTGAAGACGAAGACACCGCAGATATCTTTACCGCCGCTTCCCGCGACCTGGATAAATTCCTGTGGTTTATCGAATCTAACATCGAGTAAGTCGATGCGGGCTGCGCTCAGTAGCCCCACTTTTCATAGCGTGGTTTTGCGAGCAGATGAGGCCTTTCATCTGCTCTTCTTATATGGAGGAAAGCGATGGCCAGTGGTTGGGCACGTGATGATGCCGTACAGGAACAGATCGACTCAACGGTAGAAGATGCCGTTAATCGCGCCCGGCGCGCCATTCATCATGGCGCCAGCGCAAAATATTGCGAAGAGTGCGGGGATGCCATTCCTGAAGCTCGCCGTCTGGCCCTGCCCGGCGTGCAATATTGTATTCAATGCCAGGCACAGCGAGACAAACAGCAGCAGTCGACGCTTTTTAATCGCCGCGGCAGTAAAGACAGCCAGCTGCGTTAATCACGCGAGCGCTCTCGCACCCTTTCCTTTTTTACTTTGTTTTTTATCCTCCGCCAGGTTAAAACTGGATTGCACCATAATGAAACCAGCGCACTGTTTTGGTGCCTCATTATGGTGCATCGCGCTACTTAAGGCGTAATTATCCCTGTTAAATTGACTCAACGTGCTGTTTTCAATATATTTTGAAAACCTGGCATAGTTTTTTCATATGGCTGCTGGCATTCAATCGGACAAGGCGCTTGTCCGACTGCAATAAGGATAAAAAGATGAAGTCACTTGTTAAGTTTTCCCTGGCTGCGCTGACGCTGGCGTTTGCCGTCTCTTCTACCGCCGCAGAAAAAAAGCTGGTTGTCGCCACCGATACCGCCTTTGTTCCTTTTGAGTTCAAACAGGGTAACCAATATGTGGGCTTCGATGTGGAGCTGTGGGCGGCTATCGCGAAGGAACTGAAGCTGGACTATACCCTTAAACCAATGGATTTTAGCGGTATCATTCCGGGTCTGCAGACGCGTAACGTCGATCTGGCGCTGGCCGGTATCACTATCACTGACGCCCGCAAGCAGGCGATTGATTTCTCCGACAGCTACTATAAAAGCGGTCTGCTGGTGATGGTCAAAGCCAATAACGACAAAATTCAGGGTCTGAAAGATCTTGATGGCAAAGTCGTTGCGGTGAAAAGCGGCACCGGCTCCGTGGATTACGCTAAGCAGCACATCAAAACCAAAGATCTGCGCCAGTTCCCTAATATCGATAATGCCTATATGGAGCTGGGCACGGGCCGTGCGGACGCCGTGCTGCACGATACGCCAAACATCCTTTACTTCATTAACACCGCAGGCAAAGGCCAGTTCAAAGCCGTAGGCGAATCGATCGAAGCGCAGGATTACGGTATCGCCTTCCCGAAAGGCAGCGACGAGCTGCGTGAAAAAGTAAACGGCGCGCTGAAAACGCTGCGTGCAAACGGTACCTACAACACAATTTATAAAAAATGGTTCGGTTCCGAGCCTAAATAATCGCTTTTACTTTTCGCAGGCGCGCTGTGCGCCTGCGTTTTCCACACCAACGAAATATGGTTTTGATCCGGAGAAATAAGAATGCAGTTTGACTGGAGCGCCATCTGGCCATCTATTCCGGCCCTGCTCGAGGGCGCCCGCCTGACGCTGTGGATATCCGTCCTCGGCCTGATTGGCGGCCTGATTATCGGCCTTATAGCGGGTTTTGCCCGCGCTTACGGCGGCTGGCTGTCGCGTAATATCGCCCTGGTCTTTATTGAACTGATCCGCGGCACGCCGATTGTCGTGCAGGTGATGTTTATCTATTTTGCGCTGCCGATGGCCTTTAACGATTTGCGCATCGACCCTTTTAGCGCGGCAGTGGTCACCATCATGATTAACTCCGGCGCTTACATCGCTGAAATTACCCGTGGCGCCGTGCTGTCAATCAATAAGGGCTTTCGTGAAGCCGGTCTGGCGCTGGGTCTTTCCAGTCGCGAAACGCTGCGCTACGTTATCATGCCGCTGGCGCTGCGCCGTATGCTGCCGCCGCTGGGTAACCAGTGGATCGTCAGCATCAAGGATACCTCCCTGTTTATCGTTATCGGCGTGGCGGAGCTGACTCGCCAGGGCCAGGAAATCATTGCCGGTAACTTCCGCGCGCTGGAAATCTGGAGCGCCGTAGCCGTTATCTATCTGTTTATTACGCTGGTGCTGAGCTTTGTTCTGCGTCGCATTGAAAAAAGGATGAAGATCCTGTGATTGAATTTAAAAACGTCTCCAAACATTTTGGCGAAACGCAGGTTCTGCATAATATCGATCTGACTATTAAACAGGGCGAGGTCGTGGTGATTATCGGGCCGTCCGGCTCCGGCAAATCCACGCTGCTGCGCTGCATTAACAAGCTGGAAGAGATCACCACCGGCGAGCTGATTGTGGACGGGCTGAAGGTCAACGATCCTAAAGTAGACGATCGCCTGATCCGCCAGGAAGCGGGCATGGTGTTCCAGCAGTTCCATCTGTTCCCGCAGATGAGCGCGCTGGATAACGTCGCTTTTGGCCCAATCCGCGTACGCGGCGCCAGCAAAGCCGATGCGCAGCGTCTGGCAAAAGAGCTGCTGGGCAAGGTCGGCCTGGCCGAACGCGCGCACCATTTCCCGTCGGAGCTTTCCGGCGGCCAACAGCAGCGTGTGGCCATTGCCCGCGCGCTGGCGGTCAAGCCGAAGATGATGCTGTTCGATGAGCCAACCTCCGCGCTGGATCCGGAGCTGCGTCATGAAGTGCTGAAGGTAATGCAGGACCTGGCGGAAGAAGGCATGACCATGGTTATTGTGACGCACGAAGTGGGCTTTGCGAAGAAAGTCGCTTCACGCCTGATCTTTATCGATAAAGGCCGCATTGCGGAAGACGGCGATCCGGCAGAGCTGATTGATAACCCGCCGGGCGCACGCCTGCAGGAATTCTTACAGCACGTCTCCTAATCTTTTGGGGCGGTCAGGCCGCCCCGCTTTCCCGGCCCGCTCTTAAAAAACCCTCCCCCACCTCTCTCCTTTTCTTTGTCCGGCTATACTTGCTGCTCGACGCTTCTTTGCGCCGTTAAAGGAGAATATGATGTCGGGAACCCCGCCCTTCTGGCGCTGTATGTTCAGATGGCTACCGTTAGTCGCTGCTGTTTTTTGCTGTCAGGCTGAGGCCGTCAGCCTGCCTGTCGCCGCCGTTGCGGCGTCCCGGTCGCAACCCGCGGCCGATGCTTCCGGCGAACCGAGCCTGGAAGAGAAAAAAGCCGCCTACGCCGCGCTGGCCAACATTTTGCAAAATGATCAATCGCGAACCGAGCTGATTAACCAGCTGCGGAGCGCTTCCGAAAGCACTGCTAAAACTGAAGATCCCGTGCTGACGCCGCCGGATGAAGAAGAGGATAAAACGGTGCTGGAAAGCGTCACCGACGTCAGCCGTCAGTTTGGCAGCGAGGTGCTGGGTAAAGTAGAAAAACTCCACCGCAATATCGTTAACGCTCCTCATAAAACCTTTAACCCAATAACTTTTTATAACGCGCTGAGCCACTTTGCGATGCTGGCCATCGCCCTGTTCGCTTTCTACTGGCTGCTCTGCCGGGCGGCGACGCCGCTTTATCGCCGCATGGGGTCATGGGGCCGCCGTAAAAATAGCGAGCGCACCAGCTGGCTGCACCTTCCGGCGATGATCCTGGGCGCGTTTATCATTGATTTGCTGCTGCTGGGCATCGCGCTGTTTGTCGGCCAGATGCTCAGCGATACGCTCAATGCCGGTAGCAGGACGATTGCCCGCCAGCAGGGCCTGTTCTTAAGCGCTTTTGCACTGATTGAATTCTTCAAGGCGATCCTGCGGCTGATTTTCTGCCCGCGCTATCCGCAGCTGCGTTTTTTCCATCTTTCTGACGAGCGCGCTAACTACTGGAATACGCGGTTAAGCTGGCTGAGCAGCGTTATCGGCTACGGACTGCTGGTTATCGTGCCTATTGTTTCTAATCAGGTTAACGTGCAGGCGGCGGCGCTGGTTAACCTGGTTTTGATGTGTCTGATCACCGGGTGGGCGCTTTATCTGATTTTCCGCAACCGCCGCCCCGTACAGCTGGCGCTGGTTCAGCTGGCCGACCGCTCGATGAGCTTTTTTTCACTGTTTATCCGCGCTTTCGCCGTCATCTGGCACTGGCTTGCCAGCGCCTATTTTATCGCCCTGTTTCTGCTCTCGATCTTTAACCCCGGCGACAGCCTCAGGTTTATGATGTCCGCTACCGTGCGTTCGCTGGCAATAATAGGGCTGGGCGCGCTGATTTCCGGCGTTCTCAGCCGCTGGATCTCAAAAACCATTATTCTCTCGCCAGAGCTGCGTCGCAATTATCCCGAGCTGCAAAAAAGAGTGAACGGCTGGGTTTCCATGATGTTAAAGCTGGCGCGTACGCTGACGGTGTTTGCCGTCTGCCTGCTGCTGCTGAACGCCTGGAATCTGTTCGACCTCTGGCATTGGCTGACGGTTGGCGCAGGCGTGAAGCTGGTAGATGTGATCATCCGTATTGTCATGATCCTGTTTTTCTCGGCGGTGGGCTGGACGCTGCTTGCCAGTCTGATCGAGAGCCGTCTCGCTTCCGATTCTCACGGCAGGCCGATGCCCAGCGCCAGAACCCGCACGCTGCTGACGCTGTTTCGCAACGCGCTGGCCGTGGTCATCAGTACCATCACTATCATGATCCTGTTGTCGGAAATCGGCGTGAATATCGCGCCGCTGCTGGCGGGCGCAGGCGCGCTGGGCCTGGCGGTATCCTTTGGTTCGCAAACCCTGGTTAAGGATATTATTACCGGTATTTTTATTCAGTTTGAGAACGGAATGAACACGGGCGATTTGGTCACTATCGGCGCCATTACCGGCACGGTGGAGCGCATGTCAATCCGCTCGGTGGGCGTCCGCCAGGATACCGGCGCTTACCATATTATCCCCTGGTCTTCGATCACTACCTTCGCCAATTTCGTGCGCGGCATTGGCTCTTTCGTGGCGAATTACGATGTGGATCGCAGTGAGGACAGCGATAAGGTGAATGCCGCGCTGCACGAGGCGGTGGACGAACTGATGCAGGACGAAACCATTCGCGGCATGGTTATTGGCGAGCCTAATTTCGCCGGACTGGTCGGGCTGACCAACCAGGCCTTTACCGTGCGCGTCTCCTTTACTACCCAACCGCTGAAGCAGTGGACGGTGCGTTTCGCGCTCGACAATAGGGTGAAGAAGCATTTTGATGCGGCGGGGATCAAAGCGCCGCATCCAACGGTGCAGGTCATGCAAAACGGCAGCGGGCTGGACGCCGCCGCCGCTGTGCCTGCGTTGCCTGCGCCGGAGTAACGGACGGCCGTACTGGCGGTATTAAAGACGGCTCATCTGGCGTTCGCGAGCCGTCTTTTCCATAAAGGTCCAGGCGATAAAACGGCTCTGCTTTTGGCCCTGAGCCATTTCCACGGTGCGTACGGCCACCGCATCGACCTGCTCCAGTGCACGCCACAGCTCGGGCAGGTTTTCGCGGCGGGACACCAGCGAAGTAAACCACACGCACTGTTTCGCAAAATCCACGCTTTCATTAATCATGCGGCTGATAAAGGCTTTTTCGCCGCCTTCACACCACAGCTCCTCCTGCTGGCCGCCGAAATTTAACGGCGCGTTTTTATCCAGACCGAGATTACGCACCTTGCGCTGGGTGCCCTGCTGCGCTTCGCTGGCGGACGCGTGAAACGGCGGGTTGCACAGCACGGCATGATACTGCTCGTTTTTATGAATAACGCCGTGAAAAATCGCCTGCGTATTTTTCTGACGACGCAGGCGAATACCGCGATTCAGGCCCGGATTGGCGGCGATAATGGCGTTAGCGGCGCGCATCGCCTCTTCATTGATTTCGCTGCCGGTAAAGCGCCACTCATATTCCCGATAGCCAATCAGCGGATAAATGCAGTTGGCACCGCAGCCGATATCGAGCACGTTAATATTGCGCGGCGCGACGGCGCGGTTATCTTCCGCCAGCAGGTCGGCCAGATGATGAATATAGTCAGCCCGGCCCGGCACCGGCGGACAAAGAAAACCATCCGGGATCGCCCACTGTTCAACCTGATAGAAATGCTTCAGCAATGCCTGATTTAACATTTTTACCGCGGCCGGATCGGCGAAATTCACCGATTCATCACCGTACTGATTAACCGCCACAAACTCCGCCAGCGGCGGATGACTGGCAATCAGGGCAGGAAAATCATAGCGGCCACGATGGCGGTTACGGGGATGAAGCTGGGTTTTTTCGACAATCTTTTTCATGAACGGCTCTCTTATCTGCAGGCGCGTAAGATACCTGCTGCGGTAAAGATCGTAAACAATTCCCGCCTTTTTTCCCACGGCGAAGCGGCTACTATGTAATAACTATCCCTTTATCAGGAGTTCAGATGTCCTCTTCCCGCCATACTTATCAACCGCGTCTTGGCCACGGTCTGCCTCATGATCCTTTGAACGCCATTATTGGCCCGCGTCCCATCGGCTGGATCAGTTCCCAAAGCGCCAGCGGCGAGCGCAATCTGGCGCCCTACAGCTTTTTTAACTGCTTTAACTATAAGCCGCCTATTATTGGTTTCTCCAGCCAGGGCTGGAAAGACAGCGTGGCGAACATCGTGGAAACAGGCGAGTTTGTCTGGAACCTGGCTACCCGCGAGCTGGCCGTGGCGATGAATGAAAGTTCGGCTTCGCTGCCGCGCGGCGAGGATGAATTCGCTTTTTCCGGCGTGACGCCCATTCCCGGCACGCAGGTAGCGGTCAGCATGGTAGCCGAAAGCCCGGTGAATTTTGAATGCAAGCTGACGCAGGTTATCCAGCTGCAAGACGCCGACGGCGGCAAGCTGGAGCAGTGGCTGGTGCTGGGCGAAGCGGTGGCGATACATATCGATCACAAGCTGCTGGAGAACGGCATCTATCAGACGGCGAAAGCCAACCCTATATTGCGGGCGGGCGGCCCCAGCGCCTATTACGCCATTAGCGACGATTTACGTTTTGATTTGGTACGGCCGGACGCGCGCCAGTCCTGAGCCGTTCTGTGCCGCCTTATACAGGGCGGCTTAGATCGCTTTCTTTTAGCTTATACAGCATTGCTATCAGGCAAGCTCGCCAGGCAGCCTGGCGCAGACATGCTGGCGGCCGCGCCGTAAGCGGCCGCAGCCACGAAAAGCCTGAGTGAACGGCCACGCCCCGCGCTGTTTTTAGACGCGCAGCTCTGCTTTTCAACGCGAGCAGGAAACCCTGCTGCGCACCTTTTTTTGGTATGATGTTATGCATCCCGAAAGCTATCATGGAGTGATAATGAAGAGAATTGCTATTGATATGGATGAGGTCATTGCCGATTTCCATCCTAAAATGGTCGCCACGTTTAACCGCCATTTCTCGCTGGAACTGGCGCACAGCGAATTCAATCTGTTCAGCCTGGCAGAGGAAAAGCCCGAGATGCTGCAGGAGATTTTTAGCCGGGTCAGCGAAGACACGGAATTTTTTGGCGATCTGGGCGTCATTGCCGACAGCCAGCGTGTGATTGAGGCGCTAAGCCATCGTTACGAGATCTTTATCACCACGGCCGCCATGCAGATGCCCTCTTCGTTTAATGCAAAATTCCGCTGGTTAAATACCCATTTCCCGGCCATCAAACCCAGTAATATTGTGTTCTGCGGCAACAAAAGCATTATCAATGCGGATTATATGATTGATGATAACGCCCATAATTTCACAGGGTTTTGCGGAGAAGGCATCCTTTATAGCGCCCCGCACAACCTGCAGGTAACCGGCTACAGGCGGGTTAAAAACTGGCAGGAAATAGAGAACCTGTTGCTCTGAACTCCCTCACTTTTGAAAAATACCTGTCAGGCAGCAGTGCCGCGCTCGCCTTCCGGCTTATCGTCCGCAAAGGAGAAGATATGATCCCCGTTTCGCTGATTCAGGAAGCCATTGAATGGCGCAGACAGTTTCACTCAAGGCCGGAGCTGGGCTATCACGAAGATGAGACTTCACAGCGCGTAGCGGCGCTGCTGCGCGAGTTTGGTTTGCAGGTGCATATGGGCCTGGCAGGCACCGGCGTGGTGGGCACGCTGGAGAACGGTCCCGGTCCCGCTATCGGTTTTCGTGCGGATATGGACGCCCTGCCCATCACCGAGCTGGGCGATGCGCCGTGGCGCTCCTCGCAGCCTGGCGTGATGCACGCCTGCGGACACGATGGCCACACGGCCATGCTGCTGGCGGCGGCGAAACATCTCAGCGCCACGCGGCGGTTCAGCGGCACGCTGCATTTTGTTTTCCAGCCGGCGGAAGAAAACCTGGGCGGTGCCAGAAAAATGGTCGCCGACGGCCTGTTTACGCTGTTTCCCATGGACGCTATCTACGGCCTGCATAACTGGCCAGGCCTGCCGGTCGGTCATGTGGCGGTGAACAGCGGCCCCATGATGGCTTCGCTGGACGCTTTCGAAATTACGCTGCGCGGGAAAAGCTGCCACGCGGCGATGCCGGAAAACGGCGCAGATCCGATCGTAGCCGCCGCGCAGCTCATTCTTGCGCTGCAAACTATCCCGGCCCGACGCCTGTCGCCGCTCTCCTCTGCGGTAGTCAGCATCACGCAAATTAATGGCGGCGAAGCCATTAACGTTATCCCGGAAAGCGTGGTGCTTCGCGGCACGCTAAGATGCCTGCAGGCCGATGTGCGTAGCCGGGTGCGCGGCATGATTGACGACTTTGTCACTACTTTTACCGCGCCGCTGGGCATTGACGGCAGCATTGACTACCTGACCGATTACCCGGTGACCTGCAATCACGCCGCCGCCGCACAGCAGGTTCGCGACTGCGCGCTGGCATTACTGCCGACAGAACAGGTGCACTGGGAAACCAGCCCATCAATGGCGTCGGAAGATTTTGCCTGCATGCTGGAAGCCTGCCCCGGTGCCTATTTCTGGATAGGTGCAGACGGCGAGGTGCCTTCTGCTCCGCTGCATAACGCCCGCTACGATTTTAACGATGATGTTATCCCGGAAGGCGTTACGTTCTGGACGGCGCTGGCGGAAAAGCTTCTGCCGCTCGGATAAGCGCCATGCGCTTTCCGGCCCGACGGGAAGGCTGCCTCGCTTTTTAGATCCACTTCAAAAAAGAATGCAAGAAGCAGGCAGGCACGTAAAAAACTTTGCGTGACCTGTTCCGCTTCATGAAAACGTCGCTGACTTCACGGCCAAACCGCTTTATCCTGACGGCAGATTTTTCAGGGAAGGCGGGATTTATGCACAGAACGCGAAGCGTACTGCCGGATGGCAGACACGCCATGTTATATCGGGTTGAGGCAGGCGAAGCGGGCGTTTACCTGGTGCAGTTAACGGAAGTTGTTACGGTTGAGGATTCACTTATTAATTTGCCGCAGGGGCTACTGACAGGTAAACGACCGCACAGGCTAACGTTGAAGGGCGGCTGTTATGATATCGCTTTTGACAGCCTGGATAATATCGAAGCCGACACGCCCTTTTTTAAAAGGCGATTTAGGGGTCAGCGCGCGCAGGCTCTGAACTGCATTATTGATTATATAATCGACAAGCACTACACTGCGTACCGGCCTTATTGCTATACGTTTTTGGCTTTTGACGAACTGCTTTCACGAGCTTATCGCTTGCGAATACTACAGCTCAGCAGAAGCCAGCCGCAGCGGATAGCCGCCGTTTACCCAAACCTTGATCCTCACAGGAGGGGTTATGCCGTTAAACTCAGATAAACCCACCAGGCCGCTGACGCTGGAAGAGGCCATCGCGCTTAAAGCCCGGCGGATGAAAGCTGTTTATGAGCACTTTCAGAAGCAGGACAAAAAGCGCAGCGCATCCGTTATTTTTTTCAGGCCGGATGCGTAACCGCCAGGTAAGGCTTGCAAAGCCTTACCTTTCGAACGCTTACCTGCCCGGCGAAGCCATCCATCCGGCAAAACGTTCAACCTCAGCCCGGCGAAGCGTTCAATCTCAGTCAGGCGAAACGTTCAGCCTCAGCCCGGCGAAGCGTTCAATCTCAGTCAGGCGAAACGTTCAGCCTCAGCCCGGCAAAATCGTTTCCCCGATAAACAGCTTATCGCCGCCCTGGCTAAAACGCCCGGTCCGGCTCAGTATCCGGCCTTCGCGATTTGCTCCAGCGCGCTCTCTACGTCCACCGCGCGGCCCGTAGCGACGTAACAGCAGGCGATCTGCTGACGCAGCGACTGCGGTACCGCTACTTCGCGATTGAGGCAACGCCTGATCCATTCAGCCGTTGTTTCAGCCTCTTTACCCGCAGGCAGCGCGTCGCGGGCGATATGGCTTTCCGGCTGGCGTGGTAACAGCACCTCTGGCTCCTCTCCGGCAATCAGGTTCAGCGCCGGGCAGCGCTGCGGATTGGCATAAACCTCGCCTTCCGTACCGTTAAGCAGCAGCGCGCGGCCGCCGATGGCCTGGAAGAATTTGCCCACGCGCGGGATATATTCCGGGTGCGACACGCTGGAAAGCCGCAGCGCCGCATCTTCGCCAAACGGCGTCAGCAGCTTCGCCAGCGTATGCGCGCTGTTGCGTACGCCCAGCTGCCAGCGCAGCGAGAGCTGCCGTGCCAGCGGCGCGCAAAGCGTTTCAACCGACACGAAGACCAGATTGCCCTCTTCCAGCCGCTGCTGCGCTTCCTGCATGTCCGATACCGCCTTAACGCCCAGCGCGGCAAACACCGCCTCACTGGTAACGCGAGTCGGGTCATCGCTAACGCCGTGCACCACCACAGGAAAATCGAGCAGGGAGAGCAGTAGCGCCAGCAGCGGCGTCAGGTTCGCCTGTTTACGCGCGCCGTTATAGCTTGGGATCACCACCGGCATAGGCAGGCTGGCAGGCGGCTGTAGTTTCAGCACGCGCGCCTGTACGGCCTGATAAAAGCCGAGCATCTCCTCCTCGCCCTCGCCTTTGATTCGCAGCGCAATCAGGATCGCGCCCATCTCAAGCGGCGACACCTCGTCCGCCAGCATCCGGCTGTAAAGCTCGCTGGCGGTAGCGAAATCAAGGTCGCGGGCATGATTTTTCCCTCGGCCGATCTCTTTAATAATTTTTGTATAGTCCATGCTTCTGCTCTGTTGGGTGGTTAGCGACGGCGGTGACGTACGGTTTTCTTACCCGGTACGGCCGCAACGGCTTTTGGCGGCTCCCCCGGCGGCATAGGCGGCTGCTCAATGGGGAAAACCGGTAGCGCGCCCAGCAGGCGCGCGCCATAGCTTTTGGTCAGCAAACGACGATCGTAAATCACTATCTCGCCGAAACAGTCGTGGCTGCGGATCAGCCTGCCCACCTGCTGGATCAGGTTAAAGGAGGCGCTCGGCAGGCTTTGTACTTCAAAAGGATAGCGCTTCAGGCTTTTCAGCCATTCGCCCTCCGTCAAAATAACCGGACTGTCCACCGGCGGAAAGGCAATTTTATGGATATGCACCTGCGACAGCAGGTCACCCTTCAGATCCAGCCCTTCGGCAAAGGATTGCAGGCCCACCAGCACGCTGGTTTCGCCCTGCTCCACCTTTTTACGATGTAGCGCCACCAGCGCCGGACGCGGCCTGTCGCCCTGCACCAGCAGCATCAGCCGCAGCTCCGGCAGGTAAGAGATAAACTGCTGCATCGCCCGCCCGCTGGCAAACAGCACCAGCAGCCCTTTGTGTTTGCCTTCTTTAATCTGCTGGCGGAAAAAGTGCGCCATTTCCGCCAGGTGTTCCACTTCGTTAGCCAGCATCGGCTCGTAGCGCATCTGCGGGATAATCAGCTTGCCCTGCTCAACGTGGTTAAAAGGCGAATCCAGCGCGACAAAGCGATCGCCCGGCTTTTCGCTCAGGCCCGCCATTTCCTGCAGGCGCTGAAAGCTGTTCAGCGAGCGTAGCGTGGCCGAGGTCAGCACCACGTGCGGGATTTTACGCCACAGCAGTTTTTCCAGCTGCTCGCTGACGCGGATACCGGCGCAGTGAAACAGTAAGTGCGGGTTACCTTCACGCAGCTCGCGCGTCACCCATTTGGACACCGGCGCGCCGGAGGCCTGCGCCATTGAGGCGAGCCGCCACAGCTTGCTGCTGGCCTCGAACCAGCCCAGTGCGCGGTTCATCTGGATCAGCGTACGGTGCAGGCGCACTACGTCAAACTGCCCCGTTTTTTCACTGAGATCGTTCAGCAGCGCCTCTGCCAGCCCGCGCAGCCCGTCGCTGAGTTTGAACAGGCGCGCGCACAGCGTCATCACCTCTTCCGGCAGCTGGCCCATCTCGAAACGGTATTCGCCTTCCTGATTGCCGGGCGGCAACAGCTGCACCAGGATTTGCGACAGCTGTTGCAGCTGCTCGCGCACCTCTTCACAGTGGGCTTTAAGCCGCTCCGGATTGCCAAGATGCGGCGGCTTTTTCGGCCGGAACTGCGCCATACACTGTTCAACCAGACGACAGAAAAGATCGAGCTGTAACGTGCTCCAGGCGGGCGTGATATCCCCGCTCATTTCCAGCGCGTCGCGCGCCACGTCCGGCAGGTGGTGTCCTTCATCAAGTACCAGCAGCAGATTTTTCGGCGGCGGCAGCACCGATTCCGTTTCCAGGGCCGCCATGACCAGCGCATGGTTAGCCACCACCACGTCGGCGTTTTCGATTTCCCGCCGGGCCAGGTAGAACGGGCATTCACGGAACCAGTGACAGTTGCTGCCCAGACAGTTGGCTTTATCGGTACTGATGCGCTGCCAGAGCGAATCTTCAATCGTCTCTTCGCAGTGGTCGCGCAGGCCGTCCCACTGATGGCGATCGAGGTTTTTCGCCAGCGTAGTACAGAGCGCCCGCTCATCCTTGCTGGCGGTCATTTCATCATCAAGAAACAGCAGCAAATCGCCCTGCTTTTCTTCATCGCCGCCCAGCGCGGACAGGTTGCGCGGGCAGACGTAGCGACCCCGGCCAAACGCGGCGGTAAAACGCAGATCGGGGATGATCTTCTGCAACAGCGGCAGATCTTTCGTGAAGATCTGATCCTGTAGCGCCACGTTGGCGGTGCTGACCACCAGCGGCTTATCTTCCGCACGGCTGACGGCGATGCCGGGGATCAGATAGGAGAGCGTTTTGCCGACGCCGGTCGGGGCTTCAATCGCCAGATGGCGCCCTTCGTCGCCCGCCAGCGTTTTCGCCACTTCGGCAATCATCTGCCGCTGCGGCGCTCGGGAAATAAAATCGGGGATTTGCTGCTGGAGAGCCTTATACCAGCCGGCAATTTGCGCTTTTAACGCGGCAGTTAGCGCCATATCAATCACTTTTTATTGAAACGGCCTGTATTTTTACACAGTATTTCGTTCAGCAATAGTCCCTGAAGGTTAATCCTGCGGCGCGGCTCGCAACCTGGTGCTGTCCGCGCCTGCTGACGGGCCGAATTTACTCGCCGCTGTCCGTTTCGATTTTATTGGTGCCCAGCCTGCCGGTAAAAGGCAGCCGCAGCGCCGGATGCTTAAAATCGATGCCGAAATTAAAGGCCAGCACGTTAAACTCTACGCCTTCCTCCGCACCCAGCGTCAGCCCAAGCACGCCCAGCAGTGAAACCTGCACGCCTTTGCCTGAGGCGGGCAGCCCCACCGGACGGCTCAGCGGGCGGAAATCTTTACCGATGGCGTTCGCAGGCAGATCGAGCTTCAGCTCCGGCACTTCTCTGCCGATATGGGCCAGAAAAGTATTGCTGTTGGGACCGGGCCAGACCCGATAGCTTTGCGGCCAGGGATAGCTGCCGATAGCGGCTTCGATCGCCGGGATCATCGCCGCCGCGCGTTCGCCGCGATGATCGACCAGCAGTCTGGGCTTAGCGCCAAACCAGTAGCCGTCGGGCAAAGCGTAATTATGGCGAATAACGTTGCTGCTGCCCCAGCTGACCACCTCGTAGCGGTGATACTGGCTCTCGCCGGCCTTTTTAAAAATGATCCACGGATGGACGGCGAACAGTCCACGCCAGCCAAAGGTCGGCGCGGTATAAACCTGCACGATGGCCGTATCGATAAACTTCTGCGGATCGGGCGCCATCTCTGCCGAATCACGTCTGGCTGTGGACCAATGTTGGCCATTGATGGCGACGCCGCTGTGGGTCGCCTTAACGTAGCTCTGCGCGAAAGAGAGCAGCAGCATACAGATAAAACTGATACCTATCACTTTTACAAGGAACATAATACCTTTGGCTGCCCGCAGCTGCGGGTCGGATCAGAGAGTGGGATAACATCAGCGAGCAGCATGCTGTCGCTTAAGGTGTGAGCAGAATCACATTACTGAAAACCGGCGCGGCATTCAATCTTTGTCCACCGCATGCCGTCGTGAGTAAAATTCACAAAAACCGGCCGGTTGCCCGGCCTTTTAGTTATTCGTCAGTTAATTGCTCTGGCTGGCAACCGTACAGCTCCGCCAGCTTGTGCAAATTAAAATTGCGTGGTCTCTCGCTTTTTTCCATGGCTGATACAGAAGCCTGAGTAATGTTCAGCGCCTCAGCGACCTGCTTTTGGGTCAGGCCACGATAAAGACGCCACGCCGCATGAAGCGTTACGCCTTTTTGCACAGAAATATCGACTACCTCGCCGGGGATAAAAGCATCATCATTTTTTCCCGCAACATAGGGTACTGATTCCCATAATTCAGCCAGATCGGCGCTTTGCGTTAGTTTTTCAAATAGCGCTATTGGCACTATTGCCGCCTTGCGATTTCCGGCGCTGTCAGTGATGAATTCAATCATATCGTTTCTCATTGTAGTAGACCGGCAATAATGAAGTTATTTAAGACAAATTCGGCAAATCGAATTTTATTCAATAAGTTTTGCTGGTACGCCTCGCAATTTGCTGGATGGCAATGATTTTGGGTTCCCCGTCTTTTACATAGTCGAATAATACCCGATAGTTACCCCATCTTAGCCGGTAATCGGCTTCACCTGCCGTCAAGGGCTTTACGTCCAGATTTGGCGTGTGCAGCGGAAAATTTTTTAACTCATTCACCGCTGCGTTAATCGCTTCTCTGTCGCTTTTGCTTTTGATAGCAAGAAGTTGTTTCCGCGCTGCTTTGCGCCATTTCAGTTCCGGCATTCCTTGCCCACCTTTTAAAGGATACATCCTTATCAAACTCGATAAATATAGATATTATATTCTATGAGAACAACATAAAAATAGAACTACGTCGTGTTTTTATCTATAAAAACTGGCGACGGCTATTGTATCCGGGACTGCGAGGGCTGTAGCTATACACCCGCCGTGACCTGTTTGTACATAACGGTAGTCGCTTCCGGTTCGCCACGGGTCGAGAGAGCAAAATACGGGATCTGCCCGCAAACCTGCCAGCCCTGCGCCAGGTAAAGCTGCTCGGCCGCATCGCCGGAGCGCGTATCAAGCACCAGCAGCGTTTTGCCCTCCTGCTCCGCCAGCCGTTCAGCGCGGCCTAACAGCTCACGAGCGATGCCCTGTCGTCTGGCATCAGGATGTACCAGCAATTTGGCGATTTCTGCACGATGAGAGCCGTTTGGCTTGCCGCAAAATTCTACGATGACCGTGCCGACAATCTCCTGCTGTCGACGTGCAACCAGCAGCCGCTTTTCGCCGCTGGCGAGGCTGGCGATTACCCCTGTCCAGAACTGTTTCATAGGTGCAGGTTCGTTACTGACAAAGCCGATACTGGCGCCCAGCGCAACACAAGCGCTCAATACATTGTATAATTCATCCTGGCCTTTAGCGGCCTCTTCTGCGGTAAGAAGCGAATAAGTGATAGTGGTCATAAGTAGCAGATCGTCCTGTAAATCGTGCTTTGGCGACACGTGGATTAACGGGTAGACTACCGTTATCGTGCGTGACGGAGACTGAGGGTTTCCCGCCGCGTTTCAATAAGATATACGACGTGGCGCCTCGCCCGGCAAGTTGTACAATTAAATAATAGTTGTACAACAATAGAGAGTTGGTTAGGCTCAGGGGAGTCAAACAGGTTTAAGGAAAGGCATGGCTTTATACAGTATTGGTGACGTCGCCGAACGCTGTCGGATAAATCCTGTTACGCTTCGTGCGTGGCAGCGCCGCTACGGTTTGCTGAAACCGCAGCGCACCGAAGGCGGCCATCGTCAGTTTGATGATGAAGATATACAGCGTATTGAAGAGATTAAACGCTGGATAGAGAGCGGCGTACCGGTAGGCAAAGTTAAAGCGCTGCTGGAAGGTGAAAGCGTTAACGCGCACGACGGCTGGATGACGCTACAGGAAGAGATGATGACGGTATTGCGTCACGTCAGGCCCGCTAAGCTCAGAGCAAAAGTGGCAACGGCCGGTCGGGAACATCCGGCGGCGGCGCTGATTGACCATGTTTTTATTCCTATCCGCCAGCGACTGAACCTGGATCAAAATACGGCCAGAACGATGTGCAGCCTGCTTGACGGCATCCTGATCGATTACGTGACCTTCTGCCTTGCAGGCAGCCGCAAGAAGCCCGGCAAGGATGCGCTGATTATCGGCTGGGGCACGGAAGATCGTACGCGCATCTGGCTGGAGGCCTGGCGTCTGTCGCAGCAGGGCTGGCGTATGGAAGTGCTGGCCGAACCGCTGGAGATGCCGCGTCCTGAACTTTTTCCCGGCCAGCAGCTGTTTATTTTCACCGGGAAACCTCTGACGCGCCGCCAGCAGGAGCAGATCGCCCACTGGCAGGAACAGGGCTACGCCGTGGCGCATCAGGCCGCATAGCTTTATGGTCATCGTCGCCAGCGCCCTGCTGGCCTCGTCCGTTTTCTCCTGCTAAAAACCAGCAAAGGCTTAACGTCCGCTCAGTAAAAGCGATATACTTTGCTCTCTTTTTTACGGCAGGCGGATAACGGTATGAACTGGCAGAAAATCGGCGTAATTTTTATCTTCTTAATGATGGCGCTGGGCGGTATCGGCGGCGTCATGCTGACCGGCTACACCATCCTTATTCGCGCTTAAACCGCCGTAGCAGGCGCTCGAAAAGGCGGTCCGTCACGATCGCCAGCAGCGCTACCAGGCAGGCTCCCTGTAAGATATAGGCGGTATTAAAGCCGCTCAGCCCGATAATCACCGGCGATCCCAGCGTGTTAGCGCCCACCGTTGAAGCGATGGTGGCCGTGCCGATATTAATAATCACCGAAGTGCGGATCCCGGCCAGGATCACCGGCGCGGCCAGCGGCAGCTCTACCTTAAACAGTATTTGACGCGGACTCATACCGACGCCCGCCGCCACCTCGCGCAAAGTCGGCGGCACCGCGTCAATACCGGCCAGCGTGCCCTGTAAGATCGGCAGCAGCCCATACAACAGCAGCGCGACCATCGCAGGCTGTTCGCCAAAGCCGATAACCGGCACCGCCAGCGCCAGCACGGCCACCGGCGGGAAGGTCTGGCCTGCGGCCACCAGCGTTTCTACTACCGAGCGAAACGCCTTTCCCGCCCGGCGCGTTACCGCAATACCGGCGCCCAAACCCACTATCACCGCAGCGAAGCTGGAGAACGCCACCAGCTGGATATGCGCCAGCGCCAGCCGGATAAAGCTTTCCTGCTGGTAAAGCGGCCTGTCGAGCTGGGGAAAAGCGCGCGCGAACAGCGGCCCGCTATAGGGCAGCAACAGCAGCAGCGCCACAAACAGTAAAATCAGCCAGAGGAGCGGATCGCGAAGCAGGCGCATATTATGGCTTCTTCTGCCGCAGTAAATCGGCAAAATGCAGCACGCCGAGCGGCTGCTGATTGCTGTCCCGTACCGCCAGCCGGTCGGTTCCACGCGCGATAAACAGCGACAGGGCTTCGCGCAGCGTCAGCGTTTCCGCAATGCTTTCCTCCTCCAGCCACTCGCCGCGCCGCGCCGCCTCACCGGCCAGCCCCAGCGAAAGCAGGCGAATACCCCACTCGCTCTGGCCGAAAAAGCGACGCACAAAGTCATTAACGGGTTTTGTCAGCAGCGCCGTCGGCGTGCCCTGCTGCACCACTTTGCCGCCGTCCATTAAGACCAGCCGGTCTGCCAGCGCCAGCGCCTCGTCGATATCGTGCGTTACCAGCACTATCGTCTTGCCGGAAAGGCGATGAATACGGGCAATTTCCTGCTGAAGCGTGGCGCGAGTCACCGGATCGAGCGCGCCGAAAGGCTCATCCATCAGCAGCACTTCCGGATCGGCTGCCAGCGCTCTCGCCACGCCAATACGCTGCTGCTGCCCGCCGGAAAGCTGATGCGGATAGCGATGGCGAAACGTCTCTTCCATATTCAGCAAGGCCAGCAGTTCACTGACGCGCGCGTCGATTTGCGGCTTGCTCCAGCCCAGCAGTTTCGGCACGGTGGCGATATTTTTTTCTACCGTCCAGTGCGGGAAAAGCCCGGTGGACTGGATAACGTAGCCCATTCGCCGCCGCAGCGCCTGCGGGTCGAAGCGACGGATCTCTTCGCCGCCAAAACGTATCGCGCCCTTATCGTGTTCGATCAAACGATTAATCATCTTCAGCGTGGTCGATTTACCGCAGCCGGACGTGCCGATCAGCACGGTAAATTCGCCTTTGGCGATATGCAGCGTCAAATCGCTGACCGCCGCCTTGCCCGCAAAATATTTACTCACCTCTTTGAATTCAATCACTGGCGTTGTATCCCGGAGAGCAACAGCTTAAATAACGTATCCACCGCCACCGCCAGGGCGATAACAGGGATCACCCCCAACATGACCAGATCCAGCGCGCTGCTGAGCAGGCCCTGAAAAATGACGGCCCCGAAGCCGCCCGCCCCGATCAGCGCGGCGATAACCGCCATGCCGATGGTTTGCACCGCCGTGACGCGCAGACCGGCAAGCAGTACCGGCAGCGCCAGCGGCACCTCGACCTGGCGGAATATCTGGCCGCCGCTCATGCCCATGCCCCGCGCGGTTTCAATCACCGCTTGCGGCACGTTCTGCAACCCGCTGACGACGCTACGCACCAGCGGCAGCAGCGCATAGAGCACCAGCGCGATTAGCGCGGGCGCCATACCGATGCCGCTGATGCCTAACGTGGTCAGTGCCGGAAACTCGCGCGCCAGCCCGCTGAGCGGGGCGATAAGCAGGCCAAACAGCGCGACGGAAGGCACGGTCTGAATGATATTCAGCGTGGCGAAAACCGATGACTGTATGGCCGGACGACGACAGCAGTACCAGCCCAGCGGCACGCCGATCAGCAGCGCCGGCAAAAGCGTGCCGCCCAAAATCAGCAGGTGTCGTGACAGCGCCTGGTCGAAGACATCGCGCCGGTTGGCATACTCTTTCAGCAGGGAAAGCGCGTCGAGCTGGCCGCTCAGCAGCAAAAAGACCGCCGACAGCCAGATCTGCGCGTTCAGCAGCAAACGCCATAACGCCTGTCGGGTCAAACGGCTGATGGCATCTGTCGCCATCAGCAGCGCCAGCGCGGCTGCCAGCCAGAAGCCGCTGCCCAGAGAGGTTCTTGCCAGCGGATGGCCCTGCTGCGCCAGCGAGGCGGCCGCATAACCGCCAGCGGCGATCAGCGCGATAAACAGCGTTTCGCTACAGAGCAGCGTTAAGGCCAGGCTGGTGCGCTTCTGCGGCCAAAAAGCGAGCAGCATCAGTAACAATGCGGGCAGCAACAGCCACCAGCCCAGGCCGTTGGCTACCTGTTGCAGCCCAAGCGGCTGACCGGAAACAAGCCGGTTCGGCGCCCAGTTGAGAAACGGCAGCGCCGTCAGCGCTGCCGTCAGCAGCAGCGCCAGCGTCAATGTGACGCGGTTATGTACCCGAATAGTCATTTTGCCGCGCGTGGCTACAGATTTTTCTGTTGCAGATAGTCGGCGGCCACTTTTTTCGCGTCCATCCCTTCTACCGCAATTTTGGCATTAAGCTGCTGCAGCGTTTTTTCATCCAGCGAGGCGAAAACCGGCTTCAGCCAGTCGCCGATTTGCGGATACGCTTTCAGCACCGCTTCGCGGATAACCGGCGTCGGCGCGTATACGGGCTGCACGCCCTTGGGATCGCTCAGCGTTTGCAGGCCAAGCGCCGCTACCGGGCCGTCGGTGCCGTAAGCCATCGCCGCGTTAACGCCGGAGGTTTGCTGCGCTGCCGCTTTCAGCGTAACGGCCGTATCGCCGCCCGCCAGCGACAGCAGCTGATCCTGATCCAGCTTAAACTGGTAGGCACGCTCAAAAGCGGGCAGCGCGTCGGGCCTTTCGATAAACTCCGCCGAGGCCGCCAGCTTAAATTCGCCGCCGCTTTTCAGCCAGGCACTGAGATCGGCCAGCGTGGCGAGCTTGTTTTTCTGCGCCACATCGCCGCGTACCGCGATGGTCCATGTATTGTTAGCGGGCGACGGCGTCAGCCAGATCAGATGATTTTTCTCACCGTCGAGCTTCTTAACCAGCTGATAGCCTGCCTGGGCATTTTTCCAGGCGGGGTTTTTCTCGTCGTGGAAGAAGAAAGCGCCGTTGCCGGTATATTCCGGATAGATATCCAGTTCGCCCGCCGTGATGGCGCCCCTGACGACCTGCGTATTTCCCAGCTGAATTTTGTTCACGGTTTTTACGCCGTGTTTATCCAGCACCTGTAAAATCAGGTTGCCCAGCAGCGAACCTTCCGTATCAATTTTCGACCCGACCTTTACCGCCTCCGCCGCCTGCGCGCCGCCCGCCATCGCCAGCCAAACCGCCAGCGCCAGCGCGCCGCCCAATCTTATGCTTTTAGCCATTTCGCGTTTCCCTGTTATCGACTCAGCTTCAAGAGTAGCTGAAGAATTAACCACTTAAAACCGCCGCCTTACAACTAAATTACATTGCACCGTTTGGTTGTAACTTATAACGAGCGGGAATTTAACTCTGCCAGCGCCGGGAGTATGCTCACAAACCACATCACTAAAACTGAATATAACCTCATGACTGACTTAACGGCTGAATCGCATGTCGCCACGGCAGGGAGCGAGCCAACGGGCGAAACGTTGTTTATCCGTCAGGCTGCGGACGTTGCAACGCTGGTCAACAACAGTACCCAGGCGCGTAGCAATGCGCATATCGTGATCGCGATTGCGCTGGGTGGCGTGTTTCTGGACGCCTACGATCTGGGCGCGCTGGCGTTTGGCATGAAGGACGTAACCAAAGAGTTTGGCCTGACGCCTGCGGGCGCAGGCATGGTGGCTTCCGCTATTGCCTTTGGCGCTATCGTCGGCGCGCTGATTGGCGGCTATCTCACCGATAAAATTGGCCGCTACCGCGTGTTTATGGCCGATATGTTTTTCTTTGTGGTGGCCGCGCTGGCCTGCGCTTTTGCGCCAAACGAATACGTACTGGCGGGCGCGCGTTTTGTGATGGGGCTGGGCGTGGGCATCGATCTGCCGGTAGCGATGGCTTTTTTAGCGGAGTTCTCAAAGCTGAAAGGACGAGGCAACAAGGCGGCCAGCATTGCCATGTGGTGCCCTACCTGGTATGCCGCTATTTCTGTCTCTTATCTGCTGGTGCTGTTTTTTTACTCGGTGCTACCGGAAGCACAGGCGGGCTGGCTGTGGCGGATTATCCTGGGCTTTGGCGCGGTACCCGCGCTGCTGATTATCGCCGTTCGCAGCCGCTATATGAGCGAATCGCCCGTCTGGGCCGCTAACCAGGGCGATTTGCATGGTGCGGCCGCTATTTTACGGCGCTCTTACGGCATCAATGCACAGGTGGCGAAAGAAGCCGATCTGACGCCCGCCGTGCCGGTTCGTCGCGCCAGCTGGCGCAACTATGGCGAACTGTTTAAGGGCATTTACCTGCGTCGTACGCTGCTCGCTACCGTTACCGCCGTCGCTTCGGCTTTCGCCTATAACGCCGTTGCGTTTGGATTGCCGGTGATCCTCTCCAGCTTTCTGGCGCAGTCGATGCTGACCACCATCCTGGTCTCGCTGGCGCTGAATCTGCTGTTCGCCTTTGTTGGCGGGCTGCTGGCGGTACGTTTAGTGCCGCGTCTGGGCGCCTGGCGGATGACGGTAGCCGGCTACGGCTGCCAGTTTGTGGCGCTGCTCGGCCTGGCGCTGGTAGGCAGGCCGGACGACGGCACGCAGGCGGCGGTGTCTGTCGCCATGCTGGCGCTGTTTCTGCTGGGCCAGGGCTTTGGGCCAGGCTCGCATACCATGACTTTTGCCTCGCTTAGCTATCCAACCTCGCTACGCGGCGTGGGCGTGGGTATGAACCAGACGCTGATGCGCGGCAGCTCTACCCTGTCGCTGTTTCTGTTTCCGCTGCTGTCGGCGGCGCTGGGTACTAACGTATTCTGGGTTATCGGCCTTGCGCCGCTGGCGGGCCTGCTGGCGCTGCTGCTGGTACGCTGGGAGCCGTCAGGCTACGACGTGGACGCCGAGGATTTTACGGCTGAACCGCCAGCGCGGCCGCAGTAAAGCGGGCAAATTCGGCGGGGATGCGGGCAAAGGTATGCAGAAACCACGGCGTAAAACGCTCGGGGTGCACCGCCATTTCCTGCTGAATTTCCGGCAGAGAAGCGTAGCGCCAGTCGTCCGCTTCTTCCGGATTAGGCTGCGGCAGCTCATCGCTCAGGGCAAACAGGACGTGACCATATTCATGTTCGATCAGGCCATTTGCCAGCGGCAGGTAATAGCTCAGCTCAAACATGGGCTGTAGCCTCAGCAATAACCCCATTTCTTCATTGAGGCGTCGCTCGGCCGCGTGTCGCGTCGACTCTTCCGGGTAAGGATGGCCGCAGGTGGTGTTGCTCCACAGCCCGCCGCAGTGGTATTTACCGCTGGCGCGCTGTTGCAGCAGCAGCTGATGGTGGGAGTTAAACACGTAAACGGTGACCGCGCGATGCAGAAATCCTTTCTGATGAACCTCAAGCTTTTCCATTCGACCGATGGCGCGATCCTGGTCATCGACCAGGATAACTTCGATTGCAGACATGCACACCTCTTAAGAATTATCTCAGATAATTGTGGCATATCTTTGGCGGCCGTGGCTGGGTAAAATCGTGCGAAAGTATGACGGCTTAGCCAGCCGGCGGATCCACCAGCTCGGGCCGCGCCCGGAAGACAGGATTACACCCCGCCTCGGTTAAGCGTTCCACTAATTGCAGGCCGCCTTGTGGTTCCTGTTCGACGAATTCCTGCTCGGCGGCCGTCACCGGCGTGGCCCATAACAGCATCACTTTTTCTCCTTCGCGCGGCGGCAGTGTGAAACTGTCGCCCAGCGTGGCCGAAAGCAAAAAGCCTTCAAAACCTATCGGCGCGACGGCGGAAGAGAGCGTGTGCCCTTCGCCCAGCCAACTGAGGCGCGCCCAGGGAAAATGCGCAAAGCTTGCCAGCGCGCTGGCCATCTGCACCGCGTTTTCTTCGCTCATCACCTCGCCGTCGATCGCCATCGCCAGCTCGATACGGCGATGATCGGCAGCGTCTTTATCCTTATAGAGGAAATCGATCCACGGCATGGGCCGGATGCTCATACCCAGCGTCAGAAAATACCAGTTGCCCTGATGATAGTGCTGCGAGATGGCCATTGGCGGCCAGCTGCCCTGGTCGATAGCGTAGTACTTTAGCGACTCGCCATATTGCGCCTCGTAGCAGCGCAGCATTTCTCGCTGAATGCCTTCCCACGGCTGGGCATCCTGCCAGTCGCGCCAGAAAAGACGATCTTTCTCCGCCCGCGCGTACCAGCTGTTGGTAGAGGCGGAACCCAGCGGCGCGGTCAGCCGGTTCTCTTTGATGCAGCCAGCGGAAAAGCTGACCTGTTTATCCTGATACAGGCTCCAGCCGGGAATAACCGCCAGCAGCTGCCCCTGATACCAGAGCGCCGCACCGTCATCGCCGGGCGTCCAGATAACCTGCAGGCCTGCCGGATGCAATATCGGCTCCGCTTCCAGCGTGCGGCAGTATTCGGCGCTGAGCAGCGGCGGAATGCCCTGCGCCATCGCCTCGCTGTCTTCCTGCGCGGGCGCAGGCAGCAGGTTTCTCAGCCAACAGCCGCGCACGGCAAACTGGCCGCGAAACGGCTCGGCCGGACGAATGTAAAAATAGGCGGTGCGCTCATCCTGCTCAACCGTGGCAATAAGGGTTTGTTGCTGATTAAAGACTTCAGCCAGCCGGTACGTCTGTGTCATAGCGCCTCGACAAGGGTTCAGGGTCATCCCTTTTCCCGGAATTTCCCGGAGAATAGAGCAGGATGCCCGTGCGCGCCATGTCACAACAAGGGTAATAATCTCAAAATAGGCCCGAAAGGGCATGTTGTACAAACCAGTTTTTGGTTGCCGTTCAATCGATTAACCAAGGATACGTAGACGCTGTATTTGTTGAATCACCCATATTAAGAGCAGCTGATCCTCTTTTAACCGAGGAAACATGTGCTGCGTTACACATGCTAATCGGGAAACATTTTTATCATTAATCTCTGACATATCAGGATGTTGCAATACGCGAGCCAGATTGTAACTTAGTTCGAAAAGTCGGGACATCGCTTTATCATTGGTCGCGAAGAAAATGCGTGTTGATGTTATTTCTTTACGCCAGGCTTCTTGTACCTGCGCGCACATGCTCCAGAAAAGAAAAAGCGCGGAAAAGTCAGAGCGAATATTATAAAGTGTAACAGGATTAATGCTACCATTACTAAATAACGAAGCTGCTTTCAATACTGTCCCTACTTCTCCTTTTCTTTTAGTTTTTGAATCGCCAAGCAGATCGCTTAATAAGGCTAAAACCAAGAAGGGATTGATTCCGCTTAGCCTTTTTTTTATATCCAGACGTGATTCGTAATTATCAAAAATATAATCAAGTCGATTCTCGATTGACTGACCGCTTAATGCCAGGTAACCTTCCAGGTAGGAATGCTCTTCCGTTAAATAGCGAAGCATAGAGGGAATTATTTTTTCATACAGTACAGCACTATCATCCGTCACGTGCGCATCGCCAAACTTTTTTCGAAGCTCGCTTTGATATTTATGAAACTGCTGATGAAGTTCCTCTATAGTCGGCACGCGAGAAGCATTAGCTTCCCATATAGCGTAAAGTGCTGAAAATCTGATATTATCGAGAGATTCTTTTTTTGGGAAAGCCTCAATCTTTAGTCGACCTACGATATTTCGGTCGAGAAAAACAATACTGTCACACTTATAGTCATCTTTTATTTGTAGAAACTCACCTAGTGTGGAAATGAAACCAGGCATAAAAATTTTTATTTGATTGATATCCATTGCTGCTAATTATTCCTGTTAGCCACTAAAGAATTCTTCCCATGCGCTGCATGGCACGATAATAGCCGCCGCGACGCACGCACCAGCGCAGCCCGGCCGCCAGCCATTTCATCCGCTGCCGGATTAGCGCCCTGTGCCAGCCGGGAAAGCGAAAGCCAAACTGCTGCTGCGTCCATTCGGGCAAAAGCTCAATGCCCGCCATCATCATAGTGCGCATGGCCGGACGCGCCTGCCAGCTCGGCGCGGGCATGGTCAGCAGCACGGCGAGCACCGCTCTGGTACGTTCGTCACAGCGCAGCTGCGGCCGCATCGCCGTCAGATAAGCCTCAACTTCCTGTACCGTTTTCGGCACCTGTTTCGCACCCAGCGCTTCGGCCACCACGGCGGCTTCCGCATAATAGCGATCCTGATCCTCGCGGCTGAGCTGCGGATTTTTATAGCGCAAATGGGCAGCCAGAAAGCGGCTGGTTTCCGCCACGTGTACCCAGGTCAGCAGCGCCGGATCGCTGGCGGCATAGGGGTTGCCCTGGCCATCAACGCCCGTTACCCGCAGATGGATCCGTTTTACGCGCTCAATTAACGTATGGGCGTCCGCCGTGTTGCCAAAGGTGGTCACGGCGATAAACTGGCTGGTGCGCCGCAGTCTGCCTGACATATCCTCGCGAAAGGTTGAGTGATCCCAGACGCCTGCCAGCGCCTGCGGATGCAGCATCTGCATCAGCAGCGCGGAGATGCCGCCGCACAGCATCGACGAGAAATCGCCGTGCACCTGCCAGATAACGCTGTCCGGCCCGTAAAGACCGGGATCGCCAGGCGGCTGGCTGAGGTCGAAGTCGTTCATCGCCAGCCCGTTCAGGCGAAAGACCTGCTGCTGGATCCTGTCTCTGAGTGAAAACATTATTTTCCTGATTTTGGGGCGTTAATGACGTCTGATACAGCCCAGGCTGCGTTTTCGGGCAGTTCATCTTCGTGCCAACGTGACATCCGGCCTTGCCGATGTAATAAATTATATAATATTCCTTTGTTCTTTTTTAGACTTTGCAAGCAAGATGATACTTCGTTATATTTCTCGAGTAGCTTACTCAGCCTTTAAATCAGATATCAAAAGGATAAGGGAATATGCTTGAACCAGAAAAAGGATTATTAACCTTCAGAGCTGAAGGCAGCAATAGTAAAAGTAGCCTTTATTTTTCCAGAAAAATTCATTTCCCGCAGGATGCAGAAAGATGTGATGGCGTTTTGTCAGGCGTCACGCTCGGCAGAGGCTACGACCTGGGTCACCGTAGCCGGTCAGAAATCATCAGTGACCTTACTTATGCGGGCTTGCCGGTCAGTAAAGCGAAAAAGCTTGCTGAAGCATCACGCCTGACAGGGTGTGATGCACGAAATTTTGTAAAAAAGCATCATCATGAAATTGGCATTATTACTGAAATTCAACAGGTAAAATTGTTTGAAAAAATATATCCTGATTATGAAGTAAGGGCGAAAAACAACTATAACTCCTGGCTAAAAAACAGATCGGATATCGTTCCCTGGGGATCCCTAAGTTTGGCCATCAAAAATGTTTTAATTGATTTCGTTTATCAAGGCTATACCAAAAGCGCGCGCCCTATGCTGGCTGGTGCACATAACAATCCACAGGAACTTATTTATTATATAAGAAATACGCCGACCCTTCGTGATGATGAGCCTGCCAGACAAAGAGTAAACTATTTACTGGAGTCGCGATGAAAAAATCTCTCGCGTTCGTATTACTTATCTGCCAGACGAGCTTTGCTCAGGAGAATTGCGCGACGATCACCAATAGCGAGCAGTACTATAACTGCTCATATATCAAAAAGGAGGCCGCTACCAAAAGGCTGGATGCTGTTTACAGTAAGTATTTAACTGAAGTTACTCATAGCTACACTGAGCATAAAAATATTGGTGAGGATCTTCTGGCTAAAATTAAAAAATCTCAGATAGCATGGCTTAATTATATGCACGCTACTTGTGATATTTATGCCTTTCAGATCGACGAAAATAACCAGCGTCATACCGCGGCAATTAATCAATGTGTTACTGATATGTCGGAAAAAAGAGTCACGGAGCTGGCAGAAATGATAGCCAATATTTAACCAGTACAAGCCACGCCAGCCGGTATGCTCACCGTTAGTTGCCCGGATTTTCTTGCCGCCAGGGGGCAGGAATGTACAAACGCCGTCTACGGTAGCAAATCGGCGGCCATACCACGACGAAATGCACAAATGCCCTCTGCAGCGGCAAGCTGGCGATCGTAGCGGCGGCGAAAGCTTTCCAGCTGTTATCCAGATTATGTAAAAAGGTCACGCGTGGTTCCTGACTGAAAAATCCACCATATCGGTGCGGAAACTTCGCATCACAGGGAGAGTCGGGCGCAGGTAAAAAGTTTGATTGCGCTTAATTCCGCACGCAATAACCTTTATGCTTATCCGCTTTAACCCGCAGGGAAAAGGAAAAGCCATGAGTATCACTATCCGCCAGGCCCGTCCGGCAGACGCGCAAACCATTTACGCGATGATTTATGAACTGGCCGTTTATGAAAAAGCGCCGGAAGAAGTTGTGACCACGCCGGAGGAAATTCGCGAGACGCTGTTTGGCGCAGAAAGCAAAACCGAAGCGCTGATTTGCGAAGTGGACGGCACCGCCGTCGGCTATGCGGTGTTTTTTACCAGCTACTCAACCTGGCTTGGCCGCAACGGCATTTATCTGGAAGATCTCTATATTTCGCCCGATGCGCGCGGCAACGGCGCGGGCAAAGCGCTGATTAAGCATATTGCGCAGCTGGCCGTGCAGCGCCGCTGCGGTCGTCTGGAGTGGAGCGTGCTGGACTGGAATCAGCCCGCTATCGACTTCTATTTAAGCATTGGCGCCGTGGCGCAAAGCGAATGGGTGCGTTATCGCCTGGACGGCGACGCGCTGCTGAAATTTGCCGAAGCAGGAAAGTAGAAGCCATAAAATGTTTCAACAGATTTGAATAAGGCCGGAAAATATAATTCAGACAACAGGCCGTATTATCGGCCTGTTGTTTTTATACGTTAGCGCGCATAATCCCTAATATAGTCCAGCAAGGAGCAATTATGGACGGCCTTAATAACGATCTTTCTCTTAGCACTACAGGCTATAAAAATTCACGCACCCGTGAAGGTGTTGTTTATCATTATTAAAATGACTTAGGCTTTAATGCAGGGAATTGTACATGGGGAGTTGGAACGCTTGCTCACTATGGTCTTTGTACCGAAGAGGAATTACAAAGAGAAGTAACAACAAACGATATTAACGCAGCGCTGGCGAAGCATGTTCATCAGGTTGAACGCTATATACGCCGCAAAGTCAAGCATTATCGGCTGACGCAGGAGCAGTTCGATGCTCTGGTTTCCTTTTCTTATAACGTGGGGAGTCCTTCTGCCGTGATGGCCGCAGCCGATCGCGGGGACACGAAAGCGATACATGATAAAATGCTAAATTATATCTATGTCTATAAACGTGATGCTCAGGGCCGTAAGGTCGGAAAGCCACAAATTTTAGCCCCGCTTTATCAACGAAGGCTTGAAGAATCTGCCCCCTTTCAATAAAGAGTCCCTCATGAAAAAAATTATAGCCGGTGCAATGCTTTTTTTGATGGGTAGCGCTATAGCGGATAAAGAGACAGATGCAAGGCTTGATAAACTGATGGGGCCAGCAACGCATCAGCAATATCATCAGTTTCTGGAAAATTTACAACATGCGGTAGCTATTGCGGATAAAAGATCCGTTGCTGCTATGATAGATTATCCTGTTACTGTTTCTGTTAACGGACAGCCGGTTTTCCTGGCAAACAAACAGGATTTTATTAATAATTTTGATTATATATTTAATGAAAAATTAAAAAAATAGTGGCAGAACAAAAATATGAAAACTTGTTCGCGAAAGATAGCGGGATCATGGTCGGTAGTCATGGAGAAATTTGGTTTAGCGGCATTTGCATAACCAGCGACTGTCAAAAATTCGCGATTAAAATCATAGCTATCAATAATTAACCGGCCGCCCTCCTCAGGCTGCCGGTTTAATTAAAGGTGATATTTACAGGTAATTAAATTCCGCATCGCTGGTGTGAACAGAATCCAGCCCGATCATCACGCTGAATTTACCCGGTTCCGCCACCTGCTGCATTTTGGCGTTCCAGAATTTAAGCGCCTTCACGTCAACAGGGAAGGTCACGGTCTGCGACTCGCCCGCTTTCAGCATAATGCGCTTAAAGCCCTTCAGCTCCTTCACCGGGCGGCTAACGCTGGCGACCTGGTCACGCAGGTAAAGCTGCACCACGGTCGCGCCGTCAAGCTTGCCGGTGTTGGTCACCGTGACCGAAGCCGAAACCTGACCGTTACGCGGCATGGTTTTAGCCGAAAGCGTGACCGGCGATACCGTAAAGCTGGTATAGCTCAGCCCGTAGCCAAACGGATAAAGCGGGCCGTTCTCCGCATCGTAATAGTGCGAGGTATATTTGTTTGGCCTTGCCGGATCGTAAGGCCGCCCCGTGTTCAGGTGGTTGTAGTAGATTGGGATCTGCCCTACCGAACGAGGGAAAGACATCGGCAGCTTGCCGGACGGATTGTAATCGCCGAACAGCACGTCCGCGATGGCGTTGCCGCCTTCGGTGCCGCTGAACCAGGTTTCCAGCAGCGCATCCGCTTCGCGGCTCTCTTTAACGATAGCCAGCGGGCGCCCGTTCATCAGCACCAGCACCAGCGGCTTGCCGGTCGCCTTCAGCGCGCTAATCAGCGCCTGCTGCGAAGGCGGAATGGTGATATCGCTGCGGCTGGACGCTTCATGCGCCATGCCCTGCGCTTCGCCCACGACGGCAACCACCACATCCGCTTTTTTCGCCGTCTCTACCGCTTCGTCCAACAGCTGCTGCGGGGTGCGCGCATCTACCGTGACCGCTTTTTCATAGAGGTTCAGAAAGTCCTGAATGCCCTTGTTGTCGCTGACGTTAGCGCCTTTGGCGTAAAGCAGCGTGGCTTTGCCTGCGGTAGCGTTTTTAATGCCTTGCATGACGGTAACGGACTGCGAGGCGACGCCTGCCGCCGACCAGCTGCCCATAATATCGCGCTGGCTGTCGGCCAGCGGGCCGATCAGCGCGATAGTGCCCGCTTTTTTCAGCGGCAGCGTGTCATTGCGGTTTTTCAGCAGCACGATGCTTTTGCGAGCGACATCACGCGCTTCCGGCCGGTGTAAGCGGCTTTCGGCATTGGTGTCTTTGGGATCGCTCTCCGCCGGGCCAAGATGACTGTAGGGATCGTTAAACAGTCCCATATCATATTTGACGTTAAGCACATGGCGCGTGGCATCGTCGATATCCGCCATGCTGACCGCGCCGCTTTTTACCAGGTTCGGCAGATACTTACTGTAGTATTCGTCGCTCATGCTCATATTCACGCCGGACTGGATGGCGACACGTACGGCATCCTGCGGATCGCTGGCCACGCCGTGCTTCATCAGCTCTTTGATCGCGCCGTGATCGCTGATGGTGATACCTTTGAACTTCCAGTCATCCCGCAGCAAATCTTTCAGCAGCCAGCTATTGGAAGTGGCAGGCACGCCGTTGATTGAATTCAGTGAGACCATCACGCCGCCGCTGCCCGCGTCCAGCGCCGCTTTGTAAGGCGGCAGATAGTCCTGCGCCAGCCGCTGCGGGCTCATATCCACCGTGTTGTAATCGCGACCGCCCTCTACCGCACCATAGGCGGCGAAGTGCTTCACGCTGGTCATCACCGAATAGCGATCCGCCGGGCTTTTGCCCTGCATGGATTCCACCAGCATGCGGCCCATCTCCGAGGTCAGCCAGGTATCCTCGCCGAACCCTTCCGATACCCTGCCCCAGCGCGGTTCGCGCGTGACGTCCACCATCGGCGCCCAGGTCATGTTCAGGCCGTCGTCCGCCGCTTCATAAGCCGACACGCGCCCCACGGTTGCGATAGCATCCAGATCCCAGCTTGCCGCCAGCGCCAGCGGAATAGGGAAAACGGTACGCTGACCGTGCACCACGTCATAGGCAAAGAACAGCGGAATTTTCAGGCGGCTGAGCTGCATCGCCTGATCCTGCATCGCGCGGATATCGTGGCGCGTGACGGTATTAAAGATCGCGCCGACCTGCTCTTGCTTGATCATTTCCCGGATAGCTTCTTTCGGGTTATCCGGGCCGACGCTGATTAACCGGAGCTGGCCGATTTTTTCATCCAGCGTCATTTTCTGCAGGAGGTTGCTCACAAAGGCATCGCGAGCTTCGGGCGTCAGCGGGTGCTGCCCGTGGTTATCGTCGGCAAAGGCAGGCTGTAGCGCCAGCGCAACGGCGAAGCTAACAGAACAAATCCATTTCATCAGGGTAGTTTCTCTCAGGTAAACGACAGAAAATCGTGCGGCGAGTGTGCCATAAGTTGAGGATAGCAGGTAGTTTTCAAGCCGGTTGAGCCTGCTTTAGTTCAGCGGTGCTAAAGTTAGGGCGTGCGATAAAAAAGGACACAAGGATATGAACAGACCCTCATCAACCGGCAGCAGGCTGGTTTCGGAACTGGGCCGCATCGTCGGCCGCGCCCACTTGCTGACCGATCCGCAAAAAACCGAACGCTACCGCAAAGGCTTCCGCTCTGGCGAAGGCGAAGCGCTGGCCGTGGTGTTTCCCGGCACGCTGCTGGAACAGTGGCGCATTTTACAGGCCTGCGTGGCGGCAGACGTCATCGTGCTGATGCAGGCGGCCAATACCGGCCTTACCGAAGGCTCGACGCCAAACGGCAACGATTACGATCGCGACATCGTGATTGTCAGCACCCGCCGGATGGATAAAATTCAGCTGCTGGATGACGGCAAACAGGTGCTGGCGTTTCCCGGCAGCACGCTTTATCAGCTGGAAAAAATCCTTAAGCCGCTGGGGCGCGAACCGCATTCGGTGATTGGCTCCTCCTGCATTGGCGCGTCGGTGCTGGGCGGCATCTGCAACAACTCCGGCGGTTCGCTGATTAAGCGCGGCCCGGCCTACAGCGAAATGGCGCTCTATGCGCAAAAAGATGCCAGCGGCAGGCTGGTGCTGGTAAACCATCTTGGTATTGAGCTGGGCAGCACGCCGGAGCAAATTCTCAGCCGGCTTGATGATGAAACCTGGCGGCCTGAAGATGTGCGCTACGACAGGCGACACGCGTCGGATCACGACTACGCGGAACGCGTGCGCGAAGTCGAGGCGGATACGCCCTCCCGCTTTAACGCCGATGCGCGGCGGCTGTTTGAGGCTTCCGGCTGTGCGGGCAAGCTGGCCGTCTTCGCCGTGCGGCTGGATACCTTCACCAGCGAAAAAGCCCAGCAGGTTTTTTATATCGGCACCAATCAGCCTGCCGTGCTGGACGAGCTGCGCCGCCATATCCTGCAACACTTTAACGAACTGCCGGTGGCAGGCGAATATCTGCACCGCGATATGTTTGATATTGCCGAAACCTACGGTAAAGACACCTTTGTGATGATCGATAAACTCGGCACCGATAAAATGCCGCTGTTTTTCGCGCTGAAAGGCCATACCGACGCGCTGCTGAAGCGCTTCTCGTTTATTAAGCCCAACCTTACCGACCGCGTGATGCAAAAAATCAGCGGCCTGTTGCCTTCACACCTTCCCGCCAGGCTGAAAGCTTACCGCGATCGTTTCGAGCATCATCTGATGCTGAAAATGGCCGGGCCGGGCGTGGAAGAAGCGCGCCAGTACCTGAAAGATTACTTTCAGCAGGCGGACGGCGACTATTTTGAGTGCACGCCGGAAGAAGGCGGCAAGGCCTTTTTGCATCGCTTTGCCGCAGCAGGCGCGGCCGTTCGCTATCATGCGGTGCATCAGCAGGAAGTGGAGGATATTCTGGCGCTGGATATCGCCCTGCGCCGTAACGATCGCGACTGGTTTGAAAAGCTGCCGCCGGAATTTGACGACGCGCTGGTGCATCGTCTTTATTACGGCCACTTTTTCTGCCACGTCTTCCATCAGGATTACATCGTGAAAAAGGGCGTTGACGCGCATGCCCTGAAGGAGAAGATGTTGCAGATCCTCAGCGAGCGCGGCGCGGAATATCCTGCCGAACATAACGTAGGCCATCTTTATCAGGCCAAACCGCAGCTGAAAGCTTTTTATCAGCAGCTCGATCCCACCAACAGTTTTAACCCCGGTATCGGCAAAACCACCCGGGCGAAAAACTGGGCGGAGTGTGGCTGTACAGGGAAAGCGGAACGCTAAGCCAGATAGCGGCATGACCGATAGTCATGCCGCCTGGCGTTTACGCCTCGCCGTCCTGCACCACCACTTTCTGACCGTTACGCTGCTCGACGATCATCGTCTGCGGCGTGGAAAGCACGATGCCTTCTTTGCGCAGCCGCGTCAGAATATCAAACAGCAGATCGCTCTTCGCGCCGGAAACCTGGCGCGGGCTGGTGACGTTGCCGGTCACCGACAGCACAATGCCGGCCGGGGTAAGATCCTTAAAGGTGACGGAAGGCTCCGGCGTGTCCAGAATGCGCTCGTTATCGACATAAACGTCCAGCAGCAGCTGGCGCACCTTGACCGGATCGATATCCAGCGGGAACGTCAGCGTAATGGTCGCCACGCCCTGCGCGTTACCCATTGTCGCGTTACGCACGTTCTGCGAGATAAACTGCGAGTTCGGCACGATCACCGTGGATTTATCGCCCAGCTGGATCTCGGTGGCGCGCACGTTAATACGACGGATATCCCCTTCAATGCCGCTGATACTGACCAGATCGCCCACTTTTACCGGCCGTTCGGTCAGCAGGATCAGACCAGAGATAAAGTTTTTAACGATCTCCTGCAGGCCGAAACCGATACCGACCGACAGGGCGCTGACGATCCAGGCCAGCTTGTTCCACTGCAGCCCCATCACCGACAGCGCCAGCAGGATCACCAACACATAGCCCAGGTTACTGAACAGTGTAATCAGCGACACCCGCATCCCGGTGTCCATGGTAGTTTTCGGCAGGAAATCCTGATCCAGCCAGCGGCGAGCCGAACGCAGCACATAGATGCCGACAATCAGGCACAGCAGCGCGTTCAGCACGTGCGCCGGCACGATGTTCAGCGACTCCAGCCCTTTGCCGCCCCAGAACTCAATGGCTTTTTGCACCAGCTCAATCGGCGTGGCGCTGCTGAAGGTGCCGTTCAGCAAGGCTATCGCGGCGATCAGCACCAGCACGGTTTTACCCAGCGCGCCCAGCAGCGCAGCGACCTGGGAAAGGTGGCGCTCGTCGATATTCAGCGAGCGCTGAATGCCTTTGCCGGTGGCGTTGCTGGTAGAAAACAGCGATTCGCTGGCGTCGGCCACCAGGTGGCTGAGAATATAAAACGAGCCGCAGACGATCCCCGCCCAAACCAGCTCGTAGCTCAGAAAGCGCGCCAGCGTGACGTAGCCGATCACCAGCGCCGCCATAATCGCCACGCCGGTCAGCGTGATCGCCATCTGGATCAGGCCAACCAGCGTCGATTTGGCTTCCGGCTGCGCGCCTTCCAGCGCCAGTTTGCGGCGCACGCGGTTGGTGCGGAAACTGATAGAGAGCGCCGCCGCGCCGATCAGCAGCGCGGTGATGCCGTTTGCCATCACCGTGGTGGCGACGCTGGTATTGGCGCTGCTGTTAAGGTTTTCCAGCGCCTGAAACACAAACACCAGTCCCGCCATCAGCGGCGGGAAGGGTTTTAACGCCAGCGCTACTTCGTTGGAAATCGTCGGCAGACGCCAGGAAGGCCGACGCGTGGAGAGAAACGCCCGGCCCAGGCCCGCAATCAGACCGCAGAAGATGCTCAGGCCGACCAGCTTATCTGCAAAGGCGCGCACGTCGTCCGTCACGTCAGGATGACGGGTAAAGGCCAGGTTGAGGAAGTTAAAGGCCAGCACCACGGCGGCCAGCGTGGTCAGCGCAATCGCGGCGGCAAGAAAACTGCGGCGCAAACGTCCTTCCGGCAGACGATGAATACCCACCCACGCCAGAAACTCTTCCATATAGCGGCGTCCGAACGTCGCCACCAGGCCCGCTAACACTATCCACACCACCGTGCCCATGCGCCAGTCCGGCTGCCAGGCCAGCACCGCCGTATCGGCCAGCTCGTCAAGAAAGCCTTTCACTTTCTCATTGTCGTTGCTCTGGCTGTTGTACAGCGGCGACCAGAAGCGTGGCCCGAAAATACTGCCCGCGTTCAGGGCCAGCTGGGTCTTTAACGCATCGCGGCGCAGGCTGACGATCTGCGTAGACAGGTTGGTCGCGCCGCTTTTAATCGCTTCCGCCTGGCTAATCTGATCGTCGATTTTTGCCTTCTGGTTTTGCAGATTTTTACGCTTGCTGGTGACTTCCGAAGTCTCTTTAACACCGCTTTCCGGCTTCGGCGGCGGGCCGAGCACGTCAAGCTGGGCCTGAAGCTGAGCACGCTGCGGCGTAATGGCCTGCACCAGCGTGTCGGCGTCGCCGGACAGCTCCTGCGCCATCTCGTTCAGCGCGCTAAGCTTGCTGTCGTTGGTTTCGCCGGAAACCTGCTGTTTGATTTTATCCAGCACCTTCTGCATTTTAGGCAGCTCAACGGCGGCGTTGAGTTTGGCCGGTGCCTCGGCGGTTTGCTGGCTGGCATCATCGTCAGCGGCCCAGCTCAGCGCGGGCGAAAACGCGATCAGCGCAAACAGACAGGCGCGTAAAAAAGTCACTATGGTAGACATGAAAAGTTCCAGATATCAGACAATCGGGCGGGCAAACGCGCGCTATTTTAGGGGTTTGCCCGCCTGAAAACCAGCAGATGCTTAACTATTCAGTAACGTCGCCGTTACCGCCATTGCTGACCATTTCCGCCGCGCGCTGCTTTTTATAGCTCAGGGCGGCGGCGGGAACCGGCGAAACTTTCCCCGTTTCCAACCAGCTGCGCAGACGATTAGCGTCGGCAAAGTGGGTATATTTTCCAAAAGCGTCCAGTACCACCAGCGCCACCGGACGCTGTTTGATGACGGTGCGCATTACCAGGCAGTGGCCCGCCTGATTGGTGAAGCCGGTTTTGGTCAGCTGGATATTCCAGTCCGGCCGGTAAACCAGATGGTTAGTGTTGCGGAACGGCAGCGTATAGGGTGGATTGGCGAAGGTCGCCATCTCTTCATGGGTGGTGCTCAGCTGCCCAAGCAGCGGATAGCGCTTGCTGGCGATCAGCAGCTTAGTGAGATCGCGCGCGGTCGACACGTTCTGAATCGACAGCCCGGTAGGCTCTACGTAACGGGTATGGGTCATGCCCAGCTCGCGCGCTTTCGCGTTCATCGTCCGGATAAAGGCGTCGTAGCCGCCGGGATAGTGATGCGCCAGGCTGGCGGCCGCCCGGTTTTCCGAGGACATCAGCGCCAGCAGCATCATATCTTTGCGGCTGATTTCGCTGTTTAAACGCACGCGGGAAAAGACGCCGCGCATTTCCGGCGTATGGCTGATATCCACTTTCAGCATCTCGTTCATCGGCAGATGCGCATCGAGCGCCACCATCACCGTCATCAGCTTGGTGATAGAGGCCATCGGCCGTACCAGATCTGGATGGCTTTCGTAGATCACTTTATTCGTATTGAGATCGACAATCATCGCGCTGCCGGAGGCAATCTGCGGTTGCGCCAGCGAGACCTCGTGCGGGCTGGCAGCGGCCTGATGCACAGCAACCTGTCCGGAAAAAAGCAGGGCCAAACTTAAAAGAGACAAGCGAATTTTTGCAGGCATTATTGAAAACTTAATCGGGTAGTGATTCAGGTATGGCCAGGCCATACGCCGCCGCCGCACAATGCACGCCACGCGGGGGCTGGCGGCGTCATCATACGATGGTGACTCATCTTTTTCCTAAGGGATATTCGTATCCGGGCGTAACGAATCCGCCGTCGGCGACCCGACGGCGGCGACAGTCAGAACAGGCGATAGCCGTAGCCCCAAAGAACCACGGTCATGGCCAGCAGCACTTCAAAGACCAGCACGCCAATCGCCAGCGTCGAGCCGGAAAAGCGCAGGCTTTCTTCCCGGTCGATATTCAGAAACATAGGGATGCCGAGGTACAGCAGATAGCCGGTATAGGCCAGCGCCAGCGCGCCGACAAAAACGCAAAGCCAGACCAGCGGATAAAGCGCGACCAGCCCGCTGATAAACAGCGGCGTAGCGACATAGCCCGCAAAAACGGTACAGCGTTGCAGACTGGGACGTTGCGGATAGTTCCGTGCCATCCAGTGGATCACCCGGCCCATCACCGCAACGCCGCCTAAAATCAGGCCATAAAACAGAATGGCGAGGGCGAAAGCAGTCATCAGTGACAGCTGAACGGTACGCTGCGCGCCAAAGTCCCAACCTAATCGGGTGGTGCCGATAAACGCACAAATCACCGGGATCAGCGCCATCAATAAAACGTGATGGGTATAGTGATGCGAAACGGTTTCGTTTTCTTGCCGGATATCGCGCATTTCACGGTCAGGATGCGCAAGAAGTCCCCAGACATGGTTCATATCTTCACTCCTTTAGCTTTGAGAGGCCGCAGCGGACTGGCGGGTCAGGATAAAGTATAAACGATCGTAAACTGTTTATTTTTTAAACGCTGCATCCTCAGGCTAAGCGGTTCTGTTTGTTACGAAAAAAAGTGCGCTTTACGGCAACTTTTGTCCCGCTTTGGCCATCAACGTTTAGACTAAGAGTCTTTTAGCGCATTAACCGCAGGAGCAAAGGCAAATGGATATCAATCAACTGATCACGCAGTACGGTTACGTGGCGCTGTTTTTAGGCTGTATTGCCGAAGGGGAAACCTTCACGCTGCTGGGCGGCGTGGCGGCGCATGAAGGCCTGCTGCACTACGGTCTGGTGGTGCTGGTGGCGATGGCGGGCGGCATTCTGGGCGATACCGCGCTCTTTTTCCTCGGCCGTTACTACGGCGCAAATATCCTTAAAAAATTTACAAAACATCAGAAGCAGATCAAAAAAGCCAACTCGTTAATCCGTAAGCGGCCGGTACTGTTTGTGATCGGCGTACGCTTTATGTACGGCCTGAGAATTGTCGGCCCGATTATCATCGGTTCCAGCCGCCTGAAGCCACAAAAATTTATGCTGCTGAACGTGATTGGCGCGGTGCTGTGGGCGCTAATTTTCGTTTCGCTGGGCTATATCGGCGGCCAGGTTATCGCGCCGTGGCTGCATACGCTGGATCGCCACCTCAAGCAGATTTTCTGGGTGGTGCTGATTGTGGCGCTGGTCTGGGGAGTAAGGATTTGGTTTAAGCGCCGCGCGGCGCACCAGACGGATGAAGAGTAACGCTGACAGATAAAGGGCGAGGTCGCCCTTTGTCATCGGCTACTTCTGAATATAGAACTGCGGGTTCGCCAGCGTAAAGCCGCCGTCTATCACAAAAGACTGCCCGGTAGTGTAGCTGGCCCATTCGGAACAGAGCCAGGCGACCATGCTGGCTATTTCACGCGGATCGCCCGGTCGGCCTGCCGGGATCTCCGGAATAGAAACGTTACGGGCATCATCATCGCTCATGTCGTTCATCGGCGTGGCGATCGCGCCGGGCGCTACCGAATTTACCAGAATGTTATGCGGCATCAGGCTCAGCGCCATCGATTTGGTCAGGCCGCCCAGCGCATGTTTGGCAGCGGTGTAGGCCGTCGAATCCGGCAGCGGCGTGTGCTCGTGTACAGAGGTAATATTGACAATCCTGCCGCCCTCGCCCTGTTCAACCATATGGCGCGCGGCAATTTGCCCACAGATAAAAGCGCCGTCCACGTCCACGGTAAAGACTTTCCGCCACGAATCAAACGAGGTTTCCAGAAAAGGAGATTTATCGTTGGTGCCGGCGTTATTGACCAGGGCGTCAATGCGGCCGAGTTTACTGATTAACGCCTCCAGCGCCTTGCCGCCCTCCTGCGGATCCGCCAGGTCAAGATGCTGAATTTCCGCTCTCCTGCCCAGTGCACGCACCCGTTCCGCCGTATCCTGCGCGCCCTTTTCATCCGAGCGCCAGGTAATGCCGATATCGTACCCCTGCTCCGCTAACATAATCGCGCTGGCCTTGCCTATCCCGGAATCGGAAGCGGTAACAACGGCAACTTTCTGCTCTGCTTTACTCATGGGTTTCTCCTCGGTCGCTGTAAAAAAGCTAAGTATAGATGAGGGAGATTCAGCGGCATTTACACTTGCTTGCGCTTCCTGACGCCCGTCCCGCCGGACGCTGGCTATAGTTAAAAAACAACCGGCTACCCGAGGAAGGGGCATGAGCAAGATAAAAAGAAAGATCGAGGATCATGGCGTTATCGGGGATTTACGCACCTGTGCTTTAGTCGCCAACGATGGCGCAATCGACTACTTTTGCTGGCCGGATCTGGACAGCCCGTCCGTGTTTACCGCGCTGCTGGACGGCGACGAAGCGGGCCTGTTCAGCATTGAGCCTGACTGGCCGGAGGCGCGCCGCCAGCAGCTTTATCTGCCTGATACCAATATTCTGCAAACCCGCTGGCTGGATCGCAAAGGCGTGGCGGAAATTACCGACTATATGCCGCTCTGCCAGCCGGAAGACCGGCAGCCACGCCTGATCCGACGGGTTAAGGTCATTCATGGCGAAGCAACGTTTACGCTGCGCTGCGCGCCGGTTCATGACTATGCCCGCGCGGAGACCACGGCCAGCCTGAGCGAGGGCGACGTACTCTTCAGCGCGGAGAACCAGCCCACGCTGCGGTTGAGCGGTAAAGCTGACTTCCAGCTGGCGCGCAACGCGGCAACTTCTACTTTTACCTTACAGGCTGGCGAACACCGCGAGTTCGTGCTGGGCTGCGCGGACGACGAGAAGGTGGATGAGGAAAAGACCGCCCTGTGTTTCCAGGATACGCTGCGTTTCTGGCGGGACTGGAGCGCGAAAAGCACCTATCGCGGCCGCTGGCAGGAAATGGTGACCCGTTCGGCGCTGACCCTGAAGCTGCTGACCTCGTGGAAGCACGGCTCGATCGCCGCCGCCGCCACCTTCGGCCTGCCGGAGGAGCTGGGCGGTGAACGCAACTGGGACTATCGTGCCTCGTGGCTGCGCGACGCCTCTTTCAGCATGTACGCGCTGATGCGGCTGGGCTACGTCGATGAAGCCCGCCACTTTACGCATTGGGTTGGGCGCTGCGTCGAAAACAGCCATCACGACGTGGAAAAACTTCAGGTAATGTATCGCATCGACAGCGGTACCGAGCTGCACGAAAGCGAGCTGCTTAATCTTTCCGGCTACGCGAACTCCACGCCGGTACGCATCGGCAACGACGCCTGGAATCAGACGCAGCTGGATATCTATGGCGAGCTGATGGACGCCGTTTACCTGGCTAATAAATATGGCGAGGCCATCTCCCATCGCGGCTGGCTACACGTCAGTAAAATGATCGATCACGTCGGCGAAAACTGGAACAAGCCCGATGCGGGGATTTGGGAAATGCGCGGTGAACCGGAGCATTTTCTGCATTCGCGCCTGATGTGCTGGGTGGCGCTGGATCGGGCGATACGGCTGGGCCAGAAGCGCTCGCTGTCGTTTCCCTATGAGCGCTGGCTACGCATCCGCGACGAGATCCGCGAAGATATCTGGACAAACTTCTGGAATGAAGAACAGGGCCATTTCGTTGCCACACGCCACGGCGACTTTGTTGACGCCTCAATGCTGCTGATGCCGCTGGTGAGGTTCGTCGGCGCGACCGATCCTGACTGGCTGGCGACGCTCGACGTCATTAAAGATAAGCTGGTCAGTGACGGCCTGGTTAAACGCTATAACCGAACCGAAACGCCGGCTGACGGGCTGGAAGGCACGGAAGGCTCCTTTACCGCCTGTTCGTTCTGGTACGTAGAGTGCCTTGCGCGCGCCGGGCGGGTTTACGAAGCCCATTTTGAATTTGAAAAACTGCTAAGCTATGCCAATCCGCTCGGGCTTTATGCCGAGGAGTTCGATCACCAGGGCTATGCGTTAGGCAATACGCCGCAGGCGCTCAGCCATCTGGCGCTGATCAGCGCGGCCTTTTTCCTGAACCGCAAGCTGAACGGCGACGATCCGCTATGGCAGCCCTGACGCGGCGTGCCGCAGAGAACGCTCTGCGGCTAAATTTACGTAAAGCTGGCCTTTGGCCGCAAATGCAGGTTTATTCCTGCTGAGTTATGACCATATAATGTGCAGCCGGTCACAGCCGACCTGCACAGGCTCCTTTATCCACAGTTTACATGGCGCAATACCTTGAAGAATATGAAAAAAAGCATCCGCGCGTTAGCCACTTTACTGCTGGCCGCCACCGCTTACAGCCAGTCTGCTTTTGCCGTGGTTTATAATCTGCCCGCCGCCAACAGCCGTCTTATTGGCGAAAACATTGAAATTACCGTGCCTCAGGACAGCAAACTGCCGCTGGAGGCGTTTGCCGCACAGTATCAGATGGGCCTGAGCAATATGCTCGAAGCCAATCCCGGCGTGGATGTCTATCTGCCGAAAGCAGGCTCAAAACTGATCGTGCCTCAGCAGCTGATCCTGCCCGACGCGCCGCGCGAAGGGGTGGTGATCAACAGCGCTGAAATGCGTCTTTATTACTATCCGAAAGGCGGTAAGACCGTGGTCGTGCTGCCGGTCGGCGTGGGCGAACTGGGTAAAGATACGCCGGTAAACTGGACGACAACGGTACAAAGCAAGAAAGACGGCCCAACCTGGACGCCGACGAAAAAGATGCATGAAGACGCCGCGGCGGCCGGTTCGCCGCTGCCGCCGATCTTCCCGGCCGGCCCGGATAACCCGATGGGCCTTTACGCGCTCTATATCGGCCGCCTGTACGCTATCCACGGCACCAACGCTAACTTTGGCATCGGCCTGCGCGTCAGCCACGGCTGCGTGCGTCTGCGTGCCGACGATATCAAATGGCTGTTCGACAACGTGCCTGTCGGTACGCGCGTACAGTTTATCGACCAGCCGGTGAAGGCGAGCGTGGAGCCGGACGGCACCCGCTATATCGAGGTGCACAACCCGCTGTCGCAGACCGAAGAGCAGTTCAACTCTCGCGAGCCGGTACCGCTGACGCTGACCGCCGCCGTGAATAAAGTGGTTGGCGACGCCAGCGTGGACAGCGCAAGCCTCGAAGCCGCGCTGAAAGCCCGTACCGGCATGCCGACCAAGGTCAACGGTGCGTCCGGCAACGGCTATGCGGCCCCGATCCCTGTTCAGGAGAACAACAGTGCGCAGCCAACAGAGCAGCCAACCACGCCAGTTACGCCGCAGGGCGCTAACGTGGGCGGCGAGGCGGCTCCGGCGGCTACGGTAGACGGCCAGCCCGCGACCGTAGACGGTCAGGCCACCGGCGAAGGCGCAACCGACGCGCCGCAGGCACCGGCGGCAGGCGACAACGGCTTTGTCGTGCCGGCGCAGCCTGGCCCGGTTTACGATAAGACCACCAAACCGGCAGCGAAAGTCGCGGTGCCAGCGCAGTCGTAACCGAACTCGCTCACTCACCAGCAAAAACGGGCCTTATGGCCCGTTTTTTATTGCACGCCGTGGGCTTTCTGACCGTTCTCTCCCGCAACTTTCATTTTTTTCTCAACCTGTTCTGTGATCGTTTTCAATAATTACTACATTCCTGCCAGAGATTATTTTTTAAACGGCTACGTTTTAAAAACGCAACGACATCCCATTAAAACAATAATGGCCAGCAAGACTTATCTTTCACCTCTGGAAGGCAAAAATGGCGAAAAAAAGTAATGCTCAGGATATTGATAAACTGATCGAACTGGTGGGCGGAAAAGAAAATATAGCAACGGTGAGCCATTGTATTACGAGGCTCAGATTTGTGCTTAACGATCCGGCGAAAGCCAGGCCCAAAGAGATTGAAACGCTGCCGATGGTGAAAGGCTGTTTTACCAATGCCGGTCAGTTTCAGGTGGTTATCGGCACGGATGTCGATGACTGGTATCAGGTATTGCTCAAACAAACACAGCTTAGCGGCACCGATAAAGAAAGCGCCAAGCGGGTCGCCAGGCAGAATATGAAATGGCACGAAAGCCTGATCTCGCACTTTGCCGAAATCTTTTTCCCGCTGCTGCCGGCGCTTATCAGCGGAGGGTTAATATTAGGCTTCCGTAATCTGATTGGGGATTTACCGCTTTATAACGATGCTCCGCTTACCGCCGCGTCGGTAGTATGGAAAAGCGTTTACGATTTCTTGTGGTTAATTGGCGAGGCGATCTTCTTTTATATTCCGGTAGGCCTGTGCTGGTCTGTGGTTAAAAAAATGGGCGGTACCCCGATTTTAGGGATCGTGCTGGGGATCACCCTGGTTTCGCCGCAGCTGATGAATGCTTACCTGTTAGGCCAGCAGGTGCCTGAGTCGTGGAATTTTGGCTGGTTTACTATCGATAAGGTCGGCTATCAGTCTCAGGTTATCCCTTCAATTCTGGCTGGCCTGACGCTGGCATGGATTGAGCTTAAGCTGAAGCGTATCGTGCCGGATTATTTAACGCTGGTGGTGGTGCCGGTGGTATCGCTGCTGATCGCGGTGTTTCTGGCGCATACCCTTATTGGGCCTTTTGGCCGCATTGTCGGTAACGGTATCGCCTGGGGCGTAAGCCACCTGATGACCGGGCCTTTTGCCCCCGTCGGCTCCGCGCTGTTTGGCTTTTTGTATGCCCCGCTGGTTATCACCGGCGTGCATCAGACCACGCTGGCGGTAGATTTACAGCTGATCCAGAATCTTGGCGGCACACCGGTCTGGCCCATTATCGCCCTGTCGAACATGGCGCAGGGGTCAGCGGTGCTCGGCATCATCTTTATGAGCAAAAAAGTGAACGAGCGTGAAATCTCCGTACCAGCGGCTATCTCCGCTTATCTGGGCGTAACCGAACCGGCCATGTACGGGATCAACATGAAATACCGTTTTCCCATGCTGTGCGGCATGGTGGGATCGGCCTGCGCCGGTCTTATCTGCGGGCTTTCCGGCGTGATGGCGAACGGGATTGGCGTTGGCGGGCTGCCGGCTATTTTGTCGGTTAAAACGCAATATTGGGCCGTGTTTGGCATGGCGATGGTCGTCGCTATTGTTATTCCGCTGCTGCTTACGATGGCGATTTACAAACGCAAACAGGCCGCCGGCAAGCTGCTGGTAGTCTGAGAAAAGGCCGCTAAAAATGACGGAGCGTTAGTCCGTCTGCGGCGAAGACCTCCGGGCGCTACCATTTCAGGCCCAGGCCGGTGGTAAAGTTACGCTCGTTGAGCGTATCGCGCGTGCCGCTGACCAGGTTATGGCCGTAGCTGACGTTCAGCGAAGACCAGCTGGTCAGCTGGTAACGCAGGCCGACTTCCGCATCCAGCGTAAAGATGTTGCCATCCAGCGAATGCCCCGCGTCGCCGTGGCTGAACAGCGCAATCTTTCTGCCCTCAAGAAAGCGCTGATAGTCCCAGCGCAGCGACGCGCCTAAATGACTGTCATAACTGCCGTCGCTATAGCCATAGGTAAACGCGCCGCCCAGCAGGGCCAGCGAGAAAGAACCCAGCTCGTCATCCCAGAACTGATAGCCAGGACCGGTGCCCAGCAGCGCCTGTTCGGAAAGATCCTCCACCCAGTCGCGCTTGTAGCTGGCCCTGCCCTGCCAGAACAGCCGATCCTGAAACTTATAGTCCAGCGCATAGCGAAGGCTGTAGTTTTCGGTGTTCATGCTGTCGTCTTCTTTTTCGCGCGTATAGGTGCCGCCGAAATCGTTACGCCATTTGCCCACGTTGACCTTGTTGTTGTAAGCGAAATGCGAGTCCTGAGTATGGGTAGATGCTTTTTTCAGGCTGACGCCCACATCGATATTGCCGGTCCAGGTCAGCGCGTCGGTTTTGGGTTTAGGCTTCATAAATTCGTCGAACTTCGCAACCTGAACGCGTTGCTCGTCATCGCCGCGCCGCACCACAATATAGCCCCGATCGGCGGCTTCCAGCTGCGCTTTAAACACCGTATCGCCGCTGCGCAGATCTATCGCCTTTTCACTGGAAAGCGTGCTGACCGCCCCCCAGTCCAGCGAAAGCGTACCGCCGTAGCTGCTGTCCATCACCAGTTTGCCGTCGCTTAACGAGCGGATGGTACCGCTGAGGCGATCGCCATTTTTCATCCAGACCGTATCGGCGCGGGCAGCCCCCGTCGCCAGCACGGGCAGTAATAGCAGGCCGGTAAGCCGCGGGCGAAATAAAGAATAAGACATAGGCGTGAACAGAATCCTCTGAAACGGTGGACGAGTGTCTTTATATCCTGGTTGATAACGCGGGCGCTAAGCACGGGAATATATCTGATAAATAAGGCGATTAACGTTATATGCTGCGTTAGTAGGCGTTATCAGACACTATTTCGGTCATCTTACTGTCATCAAGCCTGCGTACATCTTCAGACAGGTGTCTCTTTTTCGCTGACGGCTGAGAGGATTTATGAGCGACAATAGCGCAGTACCGCACTATCCGGCGGCCAGCAGTCGCCCCGTTTTCCAAAAGAACAGTCGGCTCTCCGTGCTGCTGTTTATTCTGCTGCTGGTGCTGGGCATCGCCTTCGCCGGCGTGAACCTCTTTCGTGACGTCAGCGACGCGGGCGGCGCCAGCACCAGCTACGTTCCCTATCTGCTGCTCGGCATGGCGCTGCTGATTGCGCTGGGCTTTGAGTTCGTCAACGGCTTTCACGATACGGCCAACGCCGTGGCGACGGTGATCTATACCCACTCGCTGACGCCAACCGTGGCGGTGATTTGGTCGGGATTTTTTAACTTCCTGGGCGTGCTGCTTTCCAGCGGCGTGGTCGCCTTCGGCATTATTTCGCTGCTGCCCGTGGAGCTGATTTTACAGGCGAGCAGCGGCGGCGGCTTCGCGATGGTTTATGCGCTGCTGTTTTCCGCTATTCTCTGGAACCTGGGCACCTGGTGGTTTGGCCTGCCCGCCTCCTCTTCCCATACGCTTATCGGCTCTATTATCGGCGTCGGCGTGGCGAACGCGCTGATCCACGGCCGTACCGGCACCAGCGGCGTGGACTGGGATCAGGCGCTGAAAGTGGGCTATGCGCTGCTGCTGTCGCCGGTAGTGGGCTTTGTCTGCGCGGGCCTGCTGCTGCTGGTGATGAAGCGCGTGGTGAAAAATCGTCGCCTGTATAGCGCGCCGCAGGGCAACCGCAAGCCGCCGGTGTGGATACGCGGGCTGCTGATTTTAACCTGTACCGGCGTCTCTTTCGCGCACGGTTCCAACGACGGTCAGAAAGGCATGGGGCTGATAATGCTGATCCTGGTCGGCACCATGCCGATGGCCTACGCGCTGAACCGTTCTATCCCTGCTGAACAAAGCCCGCGCGTGGCGGCGCTGGCTACCGTGACGCAACAGGAGCTGCTGCGCCAGTCGTCCGGCGTGCCGATGCCCGCTTCGCCCTACGACGTGCTGACGGCCTACGTGCGCACCACCACGCTGACGCCGCAGGTTCTTCCCGCGCTGGCGCAGCTAACCGGCGCTATTGGCGATCAGATCCGACAATACGGCACCGTGGATAAGATCCCGGCGCAGGCCGTTTCTAATACCCGCAATACTATGTATCTGGCTTCGGAAACCATCAAGCATCTGAAGAGCGAACCGCAGTTCAGGCTGCCCGCGCAGACGCAGCGGGATCTGGATGCGCTGAAGGCAGAGCTGGATAACGCCACGCGCTTTATTCCCTGGTGGGTGAAGGTGGTGGTCGCTATCGCGCTGGGTCTGGGGACGATGGTGGGCTGGCGCAGGATCGTGGTAACGGTGGGTGAAAAAATCGGCAAAACGCACCTGAGTTACGCCCAGGGCGCCAGCGCGGAGCTGGTGGCAATGGCGACTATCGGCGCCGCAGATGGTTTTGGCCTGCCGGTTTCCACCACGCACGTGCTCTCTTCCGGCGTGGCGGGCACCATGGCCGCTAACCGTTCCGGGCTACAGCTTGCCACGCTGCGCAACCTGGCCATGGCCTGGATATTAACGCTGCCGGTGTCGATCCTGCTTTCCGCCTCGCTTTACTGGCTTTTTACCCGCTTTTAACCGCCGCTTCAGGCTGCATCACCTTGATGCAGCCTTAGTTTTCTACCGCTGCGCCCGCCCGCAGGCGTAGCCGCATTATTACCACCAGCGCAAACGCCACCACCACAGCCGCTGCCAGATAAACGGTATCAATACCCCAGCGCCCTATCAGCAGTCCCGCCACCGGCCCGGTGATGCCCAGGCCAAAATCCAGAAAGGCAGAATAGAGGCCGAGCGCCGATCCCTGGTTTTGCGGCGCCACCTGCCTGATAGCCTCCACGCCCAGCGCCGGAAAGATCAGCGAAAAGCCGGAGCCGGTCAGAAACGCGCCGATATCCACCACCAGCGACGAGTGCGCCTGCCAGATAATCAGCAGGCCAACGCACTCGATAGCGAAAGAGCAGGCGGAAACGCGCAGGCCGCCAAACCGGCTGATAAAGTTGCTGAACACCAGACGCATCGCCACAAAACCCGCGCTGAACAGCGTCAGCGAAAAGGCCGCGCCGCGCCAGCCGTGGCTGGCAAAATAGAGCGTGATAAAGGTGGCGATAACGCCGAAGCCGATGGTGCCCAACCCCAGACAGAGTCCGTACGGCCAGATACGGGAAAACACCTGGTTAAACGGAATGCGCTGGCCTGTAGTGACCACCACCGCCGCACGGCGAGACGCCAGCCAGAAACCAAAAACCGCCATCAGCACAATCAATCCGGCAAAACCAGGGATGCCGAAGGCGGCGTTAAGCATCACGCCCAGCGGCGCGCCCATCGCCATCGCCAGATAGGTCGCCACGCCGTTCCAGGAGATTACCCGCGCGCTTTGCGTGGTGCCGACAATATTAATGCCCCAGAGAATGGAGCCGGTGGCGGTCAGGCTTTCGCCCAGCCCTAACATAACGCGCCCGATAGCCAATAAAATCAGGCTGGTTAGCGGCGTGCTAAACATCACCGCCAGGATGCTGAACAAACCGCTGGCGCCGCACAGCACCAGGCCCATCAGCACCACTTTTTTCGGGCCGAGCAGATCGGCATAGCGCCCGGCCTGTGGACGGCTGATCAGGGTAGCGAAGTATTGCAGGCTGATAATTAAGCCAGCGATAAAGGTGCTGTAGCCCAACTGGTTATGCACGTAGCCCGGCAGAACCGCCAGCGGCAGACCGATAGAGAGGTAGCAAAAGAAGGTGAAAATCACCACGGAAATAATGCGCTTGTTGAGCTGAGCGCTGGATAAGGCTGGGATCGCAGACATGTCAGAGCCGGAAAATAAGTGTGATAAGCCTCACATCATACCCTTAGCACAAGGTGAGATCCTGCGGCCAAATGTTACAAATTTGTAATAGGAACGGCGAGTTATCTCACCGTTAACGCATAGCGATCCACCGCCAGCGCGATCTCGCCTGAGGTTTTCAGCGCGCGCACCTGGCTAAACAGATCGCTGGCTTCCTGATAGGCTTTGCGTAGATAGCCCAGCCACTGTTTGATCCTGGCAACATGATAAAGCCCGGTATCACCCTGTTTTTCCAGCTGCACGTAGCGCTGTAGCAGCGTCACCACCTGCGGCCAGGGCAAAGGCGGTTCGTTATATTTGATCACCCGGCTCAGATTGGGCACGTTAAGCGCGCCGCGCCCGATCATCACGGCGTCGCAGCCCGTTACCCGCAGACAATCCTGCGCGCTTTGCCAGTCCCAGATTTCACCGTTGGCGATAACCGGGATACTCAGACGCTGGCGGATCTCGCCAATCGCCTGCCAGTTAATCCGCTCCGGCTTGTAACCATCTTCTTTGGTTCGCCCGTGCACCACCAGTTCGCTGGCGCCGGCCTGCTCTACCGCATCCGCGATTTCAAACTGTCGCGCGCCTGACTCCCATCCCAGCCGCACCTTCACCGTCACCGGCAAATGCGCAGGAACGGCTGCGCGCATCGCTTTCGCGCCGCGATAAATCAGCTCGGGATCTTTCAGCAGGGTGGCGCCGCCGCCGCTGCCGTTAACGGTTTTGGAAGGACAGCCGCAGTTCAGATCGACGCCCCAGGAGCCCAGCTCCACCGCGCGCGCCGCGTTTTCCGCCAGCCATTCAGGATACTGACCCAGCAGCTGAATACGCACCAGCGTGCCGGAAGGCGTACGGCTGGCGTGAAGCAGCTCCGGACAGAGCCGGTAAAAGGATTTGGCAGGCAAAAGCTGATCGACCACCCGCAGAAACTCGGTGATACAGAGATCGTAATCGTTGACGTCGGTGAGCAGTTCGCGCACCAGTGAATCAAGCACGCCCTCCATCGGGGCAAGTAAAACGCGCATGTCACAAACCGTTGCTGATAAAGGAAAGAGGAGGCTGGCTTAACCGCCAGCGAAAACAAGGGGATCGGGCGATCCCCTTTATTTACCGTTACGCCGGATTAGAACGACGCTGACGGGTTTTGTTGGTGCGCGGTGCGCCAGCGCTTTCGCCCTGACGACGTGGGCCGCTGCCCTGACGCTCCGACTGGCTACGCTCGCCGCTGGCTGCCTGGCCACGGCCACCGCCGTTACCGCTACGACCGCGTTCGCCGCCGCGATTGCCCTGCGGCGCGCCGCGACCACGGCCTGCACCGCCGCCACCGCCGCCACGCTGCTGACGACCGTTCTGAATCGGCTCCGCTTTGATGCTCGGATCCGGCTCGTAGCCTTCGATAGCGATACGCGGGATCTCACGCTTCAGCACGCGCTCGATATCGCGCAGCAGCTTGTGCTCGTCCACGCAGACCAGCGACAGCGCTTCGCCGGTGGCGGCAGCACGACCCGTACGGCCGATACGGTGCACATAATCTTCCGGCACGTTCGGCAGCTCGTAGTTAACTACGTGCGGCAGTTCGGAAATATCGATACCGCGCGCGGCGATGTCGGTCGCCACCAGTACGCGAATGTTGCCGTCTTTAAAGTCGCTCAGCGCACGGGTACGCGCGCCCTGGCTCTTGTTGCCGTGGATGGCGGCGGCGGTGATGCCATCTTTATTCAGCTGTTCAGCCAGATGGTTAGCGCCGTGCTTGGTGCGGGTAAACACCAGCACCTGCTGCCAGTTGTCGCGACCAATCAGGAAAGAAAGCAGTTCCCGCTTGCGCTTTTTGTCCACAAAGTGCACGTGCTGGGTAATCTGCTCGGAAGCGGTGTTGCGGCGAGCCACTTCCACCTGCTCCGGGTTATGCAGCAGTTTTTCCGCCAGGGTTTTGATCTCGTCGGAGAAGGTAGCGGAAAACAGCAGGTTTTGACGCTTAGCCGGCAGCTTGGACAGCACGCGACGGATATCGTGGATAAAGCCCATATCCAGCATACGGTCCGCTTCGTCCAGCACCAGGATTTCAACCTGTGACAGATCCAGCGCGTTCTGATGCTCCAGATCCAGCAGACGGCCCGGTGTTGCCACCAGCACGTCAACGCCGCCGCGCAGCTTCATCATCTGCGGGTTGATGCTGACGCCGCCAAAGACGACCAGCGAGCGCAGATCCAGATATTTACTGTAATCGCGCACGTTTTCGCCAACCTGCGCGGCCAGCTCGCGGGTTGGGGTTAAGATCAGCGCGCGAACGGGGCGGCGACCTTTTGGATGCGGGCTTGAGCTGCTCAGCAGCTGCAGCAGCGGCAGCGTAAAACCAGCGGTTTTACCGGTACCGGTCTGGGCGCTGGCCATCAGGTCGCGCCCGCCCAGTACGACAGGGATCGCCTGACGCTGAATAGGGGTTGGCTCGTTATAGCCCTGTTCGTTAACTGCACGCAAAATATCGGCATTAAGGCCGAGAGAATCAAATGACATAAAGTTGACTGACTCCGGTTCCGCCCTGACCGCGACAAGCGGTGTAGTTTCCAGGGGGAGAATATGACGCCAGGCTCAGCCTGACGCTTGAAAGGGGGCACAAACCACGGTGCGTAAGGGCCGGATTATAACAGATGTTCCACGCCCGGCGCGAAATATTCTTTCACGGTCAAAAAAGCGGCGGGTTTATCACGGAAACAGGGGCCGGGAAGCTGCAGGATGGCGGGAAGCTGCAGGATGGCGGGCCGTCGCGGCCCGCCCGGCGTTAACGGCGAACGCGCACCGGCTCTTTAGCCAGCAGCGAAACCACGGCGGGCCCGGTCAGCATGACCACGCCAACGCAGCCCAGCAGCAGGTTGTTATGCACTACGCGGGACAGCAGATACAGCACCAGCATCGCGGCGCCAAAATAGTAAGTGGTGGTGACGTCTTCCAGGAAGTCGCCCAGGCGACGTAAACGCGGCAGGCGCTGGGCCGGCAGCATGACGATAAAGACGCTGGCGTACATCGCCAGTAACACCGAGCTGACCTGGAACAGCGCATGATGCTGCCAGCCCCAGACAAGGGCGGCAATCAGCAGCAGGTGCAGCGTGATATGGACACAGGTTTGTCCGGTAACAATCTGAACACGATTGGACCATTTCATTATTTTATCTCCCGACAGACCTGACTGAGGTCTGCCCAAGCCTGGCTGTCACAGTAAGTGACAACGCATTTCATCAGACTACCGTAGTTCTTAATTAATGCCGTAAATTTCTGCACTTAGCGGCACACTTTTGTGACAAGGACTACACTTTACTCTTCCTGATCCGAAGAGGAGAGCGCGCACAGTATGTCACAAAAACCGCAAGGATTTTCATTAAAAGTCCTGACGATCAATACGCACATGGGTTTCAGCGCGACCAATAAGCGTTTTATTTTGCCGGAATTAAGGGATGCGGTCAGAGATACCTCGGCCGATATTGTCTTTTTGCAGGAGGTCATGGGCTCTCACGATCTGCACTCTATTAAGGTGCAGAACTGGCCCGACACGCCCCATTACGAATTTCTTGCCGAGATGATGTGGCAAGATTTCGCCTATGGGCGCAACGCCGTCTATCCTGAAGGCCATCATGGCAACGCGCTGCTGTCCCGCTTTCCCATTTTGTCCTATGAAAACCGGGATATCTCCGTAGAGGGCACGGAAAAGCGGGGCCTCCTGTACTGTAAAATAACGCTCCCCGACAGCGACAAGATTTTGCATACCGTCTGCGTGCATCTGGGCCTGCGGGACGCGCATCGCGCCGCTCAGCTAACCATGCTCTGCGAGCTGCTTAATAGTCTGCCGCCGGATGAACCCGTGGTGGTGGCGGGCGACTTCAACGACTGGCAGCAAAAAGCCAATAAAATATTACAACGAGGAGCGGGGATGGAAGAGGTATTCAGCCAGAAAAACGGCCGCCCGGCACGTACCTTCCCTGCCCGCTTTCCTCTGTTACGACTGGATCGAATTTACGTTCGTAATGCCGCCGTCAGTCATCCGCACAAAATACCGCTGCGACCCTGGTCGCACCTGTCCGATCACGCGCCTCTGGCTGTGGAGATACACTTATGAAAACGGAATGGCGTGACGGTAATCGCCTGCGCCTGTTGGCCAATGGCGAACAATATTTTCCCCGCGTCTTCGAGGCGATCCGCCGCGCAAAAGAGAGCGTGCTGCTGGAAACTTTTATTCTTTTTGAGGATGAAGTCGGGAAAGCCCTGCAGGAAGTTATTCTGGATGCCGCCACGCGCGGCGTAAAGGTTGAAATGCTGCTGGACGGCTATGGCTCTAACGACCTTTCGCCGGAATTTATCCGCAGTCTCACCTCCGCTGGCGTGCGCTTTATCTTTTACGATCCGCGCCCGCTGGTGCTTGGCATGAGAACCAACGTTTTCCGCCGCATGCACCGTAAAACCGTGGTTTGCGACGGTGAAATCGCTTTTGTCGGCGGCATTAACTATTCCGCCGAGCATAATTCCAGCTACGGCGAGGAAGCGAAGCAGGACTACACCGTCGAGGTCAAAGGCCCGGTGGTGGAAGATATTGCCCGCTACGTCAAGGAGGCGATCAACAGCGAACAGCCTGTCAGGCGCTGGTGGAACGGACGGTCGCACCGCGCCGTGCGCAACCGTGCGCCGGGCGATGCGCAGGTGCTGTTTGTCTGGCGAGATAACGACGAGCACCGCGACGATATCGAGCAACACTATATCGATATGCTGCGCGAGGCCAAAGAAGAGGTGATTATCGCCAACGCCTATTTCTTCCCCGGCTATCGTCTGCTGCGCGAAATGCGCTCGGCGGCCCAGCGCGGCGTATCGGTGAAATTGATCGTGCAGGGCAAGCCCGATATGCCGATCGTCAAGGTCGGCGCAGAGCTGCTGTATAACTATCTGGTCGGCGGCGGCGTGGAGGTATACGAATATATCCGGCGTCCGCTCCATGCCAAAATTGCCATCCAGGATAAATTCTGGTCAACGGTTGGCTCCAGCAATCTCGATCCGCTTAGCCTGTCGCTGAATCTGGAGGCGAATCTGATCATTCACGATCGCGCATTCAACCAGACCCTGCGCACCGAACTGGCGCGTTTGCTGGCCGAAGATTGCGTACGGGTGGATGAAGATAAGCTCCCTCCTCAAAACTGGTGGCAGCTGGGGAAAAGCATTGTGGTCTTCCACTTCCTGCGGCATTTCCCGGCGATTGCCGGCTGGCTGCCCGCGCATACGCCTAAGCTGGCGCAGATCGCGCCGCCGGTGCAGCCTGAAATGGAAACCCAGGATCGCGTCGAATCTGACAGTGAAAAAGAGAGGGCTAAATCCTGATGTCTCAGTCACATACTCGCTGGAAATGGATAAAAAAAGGGCTGACCGGCCTGTTTTTTATCGCGGTAATCGTGCTGCTGGTGATTTACGCCCGCAAGGTTAACTGGCATGACGTGCTTAACGTTATTACCAACTATAACCGCACGGCTATTCTCGCCTCCGTAGCTCTGGTGGTGGTCAGCTATCTGACCTATGGCCTCTACGATTTAATCGGCCAGGCCTACTGCGGCCACAAGCTGCAAAAGCGGCAGGTGATGCTGGTGTCGTTTATCTGCTACGCCTTTAACCTGACGCTCAGTACCTGGGTAGGCGGCGTGGCGATGCGCTACCGGCTCTATTCGCGGCTCGGCCTGAGCGGCAGCACCATTACGCGTATTTTTTCGCTCAGTATCGCCACCAACTGGCTGGGCTACGTGCTGGTGGCCGGTATCGTTTTCAGCAGCGGCGCGGTGCCGATCCCCAAAGGCTGGTTTATTGGCGAAGGCACGCTGCGCGCGATCGGCGTGGGGCTGCTGGCCTTTGTGGTGTTTTATCTTGCGCTCTGCGCCTTCTCCAAACGTCGCCGCTGGACGGTAAAAGGCCACAAGCTGGCTTTGCCCTCTTTCCGCATGGCGATGCTGCAGTTTGCGGTGTCCAGCGCTAACTGGCTGGTGATGGGGATGATTATCTGGCTGCTGTTTGCGCAGCAGGTTGATTATCCTCAGGTGCTGGGCGTGCTGCTGATCAGCAGTATTGCGGGCGTGATTATTCATATCCCTGCCGGGATTGGCGTGCTGGAAGCGGTATTCCTGGCGCTGTTGAGCGGCGAGCATCTGTCGCACGGCGCCATTATCGCCGGGCTATTGGCCTATCGCGTCATCTACTTTATCGCGCCGCTGCTGTTGGCGCTGGTGCTTTATCTGTGGCTGGAGAGCCGGGCGAAAAGCCTGAGGCATAAAAACCAGCAGGATATGCAAAAGCAGGCGTAAAAAAAGGGGCGGTAAACGCCCCTTGTTCATTAACGGCGGTTGCCGAAAATCCGCAGCAGCATCAGGAACAGGTTAATAAAGTCCAGATACAGTGTCAGCGCGCCCATAATCGAGTGGCGGCGCAGATTCTCTTTATCCCGCACATCAATATTCTCACCGATATTTTTCAGCTTCTGCGTGTCATACGCGGTCAGCCCGACGAACACCAGCACGCCGATATAGGTAACGGCCCACATCAGCGCGGTGCTTTTCAGCCAGAAGTTAACCAGCGACGCCAGCAGAATACCGATCAGCGCCATAAACAGGATACTGCCCATCCGGCTCAGATCGCGCTTAGTGGTATAGCCCCAGAAGCTCATTACGCCGAACATCCCGCCGGTGACCACAAAAGTGCTGGCGATAGACGAATAGGTATATAGCAAAAAGATGCTGGCCAGCGTCAGCCCGGTCAGCGCCGAATAGAGCATAAACAGACCGGTCGCGACCGCGCCGCTCAGCTTGTGCACCATGCCGGACAGCACAAAGACCACGGCCAGCTGGGCGATAATCAGCCCGTAAAAGGTAATTTTATTGGCAAAAACCAGCTGCATGACCGCAGGGGTGTTGGCGGCAAACCAGGACACGAAAGCGGTCAGCAGCAGACCGCAGGTCATCCAGCCGTAGACCTGCGCCATGTAGGTTTGCAGGCCCGTGGTGGCGCCGGAAACAATAGAACCGTTGGAACGAGGATATCTTTCCATGATGCTCTCCTTTAAGGTGAATTTACTGCTAAGTCTGGCACAGTCCGGCCGGGTTGGGCCAGCAGCGCCTGTAGCTTTTTCGTGACAAAAATTCCCCTTGCACCACAAACCTGGCCTGACGCCCCGCGACTGTATAAAGGTCAACCATTTTTTGCCGATAGAGTGAACACAGGGAGAACGCTTACCGGGAAGTCTGAGAACAATTTAATTCACTCCAGGGGTTCCTGATGAACAAGCCACACCAGAAGCGAAAAATGAGCACGCGCACCATGATGCTCCTGACCGGCGCATTAACTATCACGCTCGGTTTTACCATCACTATTGGTCTGCTCAGCTGGCAGTCCAGCCAGCAGCAGCGCAAAATCGCCGAGCAGTATCTGGGACAAATTGCCCAAAGCAACGCGCTCAGCGTGCAGCAAAGCCTTGATTACGCCCGCACGGTAGCCAGAGATATGGGCCAGAGCATTCTCGCCCTGCCCGCCGCTGGCGTGCCCGACCGCAAAGTCGCGGAAGAGTTAATGAAGGCAGCCATGAAGCAGAATCCGGACTATCTGTCGCTGTCGATCACCTTTGAAGCCAATGCCTTTGACGGCAAAGATGCGGAATTCGCCGCCCAGCCCGGTACGCCGCCGCAGGGACGTTTCGCGCGCTTTGTCGATCGCGACAGCGCGGGCAATTTCGCCATGCATAATCTGGAATCCATCTTCACGCCCGGCCAGGGCGACTACTATCTGATCCCGCAAAAGCTGCAAAAGGATGTATTGATTGAACCTTACAGCTACGCCTATAACGGCGTGCCGACGCTGCTGACCTCGGTGGCGGCGGTGATTATGGATAACGGCCAGCTGAAAGCGGTCGCCACGTCCGATATCTCGCTCGCCTCGCTGCAAAAAAGCGTGGGCGCGGTGAAGCCCTGGAGCGGCACCGGCTATGCGCTGCTGCTTTCCAACAAAGGCCTGGTGGTGTCCAGCCCTGACAAAGCGGAAGCGGGCAAGGCGTATAAAGGCGAAACCAACGGCTTTACCCAGGATGTGGTGCAGCATTTTGACCGCGTGCTGGGCGAGGATGTGCTGGAAACCTGGCGCCCTGTGACCATCGGCAACAGCCAGCAGCCCTGGTATCTGGGCGTGGTGGCGCCGGTCAGTGCGGTAATGGCTGAGGCCAACCGTCAGCTGATCCATGCGCTGATTATGATGGTGCTGAGCATTGTGATTGTCTGCGCCGTGCTGGGTGTGCTGTTCAGCCGAAAAATCTCCCGGCCGGTGGGCGGCGAACCCTCTCAGGCCGCAGAAATCGCGCTTGGCGTGGCGGAAGGCAACCTCAGCGCGGATATTCCGGTTGGTGCGCAGGACAGGCAAAGCATTTTCTTCGCCATGCAGACCATGCAGCAGCAGCTGCGCACGATGGTTGGCGAGATCATTTCCGCCAGCGATTCCGTCCGCCAGGGCGCAGAAGAGATCGCTTCCGGCAACCTCGATCTGGCATCACGTACCGAACAGCAGGCCGCCGCGCTGGAAGAGACCGCCGCCAGCATGGAACAGCTTACCGCCACGGTGAAGCACAATGCCGATAACGCGCACAGCGCCACCGAGCTGACCGATAACGCCACCGCTATCGCACAGCGAGGCGAGCAGCTGGTGCAGCAGGTGGTGGAAATCATGCAGCAGATTGACGAAAGCTCGCAGAAAATCGGTGCGATCACCAGCATCATTAACGGCATTGCTTTCCAGACCAATATTCTGGCGCTTAACGCCGCGGTGGAAGCCGCTCGGGCTGGCGAACAGGGCCGTGGTTTCGCCGTGGTGGCGTCGGAAGTACGCAGTCTGGCGCAGCGCAGCGCCAACGCGGTAAAAGACATCTCGGCGCTGATTGGCGAATCAACGCAGCGCGTGAATACCGGGGTTTCGCTGGTGCAGGACGCGGGCAGAACCATGCAGGAGATGAATACCGCCGTGAATTCCGTGAAGACGATTATCGGCGAGATCGTGCACGCTTCCGACGAGCAGTCGCAGGGCATTGGCCAGGTGACGGTGGCCGTCAACCAGATGGACGGCGCGACGCAGCAGAACTCCGCGCTGGTTCAGCAAATGTCCGCCGCCGCCGCTTCGCTGGAAGATCAGGCGAAACAGCTGGCGCAAACGGTACAAATTTTCAGGCTGGAATCGGCATAACGGAAGATGGCAGCCTCTTAGTGAGGCTGCCTTAATCGCTCAGGATAACGTCAGGCAAAAGCATCCGGGCCTTTGCGCGCCAGCGTATTCAGTACCCTTAACGCCGCGCCGTTAGGTTTCTTTTCGCCCCGCTCCCATTTGGAAATGGTTACCACCGACATATTGACGTATTCGGCCAGCATCGCCTGGCTGAGATCGAAACGCTCGCGCAGCTGCCGTATCGCCTGGCCGGGCATATCCTGCACCGCCGGAAGACGCTGGCGTAGCTCCTGCAATCGAACACGGGCATCAATGTAGTGCACGGTTTCAGCAGAAACGCCGCCGACTTCATGAAAGTCGTGGGCGATTTCCTGTAAGTCCTTTAAATGGTCAACCATCAAATTTAACCTCTCGCATTTTTCCTGCGGTCAGTGCTTCCTGCCTCTGACAGCGCTTATGCTACCGTACTAAGGACAGTAGCAAAGCGCAATATTTCACCAGATCGACTTAGTTTGCCCGTCCCAGACAGCTTTGATAACGTCCGTCCACGCGCTGCGCGAACCATGCGGTAGTCAGACTGCGGGTGATTTTCGGGCTTTCCAGCTTAATACCGGGCAGCATCTCGCGCGGCTGACGCCTGCCGGCATTTTTATCCGCCCGGGCAAACACCTGCTGCCATAAGTCGGTTTTTTCAAACGCCAGCGTTTCGCCTTTCTCCAGCGCGCTGCGGATGGCGCCGTCGCTTAACCCTAAGTGCAACGCCCGTACCGCCAGCTCGGTGGAGCCGGCCGCATCCGAACCGTACTGGATCAAATCGCCGTCCAGCGCCAGTTTAATGCCGCTAAGCCGCGCCACGGCAGCCTGAAACGCCGCGTTGCGGCTGGCATACCAGCCCGCGTTAAAATCCGCGAAGCGGTAAAGCGTTTTGCTGTAGTTAGCCGGATAGCCAAGCAGATGGCGGGTGCCGAACCAGACGCCGCCGCGACGGCTGAACACTTCCCGACGAATAGTGCCATCGATTGGGTAAGGGTAGCCATCGGCATGGGCCTCGGCAAAGGCAATGCTGACCTGCATCGGGCCGCCGGTGTGGATAGGGTTGAGGTTGCCAAACAGCGTCTGCCCCATCGGCACCATATTGATAAAATCATCAAAAATGGCGCTCAGCTCTTTTTCGCTGCGCACCTTGTCCAGCCTGTCGGTATAGCTCTCGCCGTTCGGCGATTTGATCCGCAGCGCGGTACGCACCACGAAGGAGGGAATATGCAGCTTGCCCGCGCGGCGGTCGATCTCGCCCCAGGCGATTTTCGGCAGGCCCGGCACGCTGGCGTTAGCATTAAAGGTGGTTTCCTGATCGGCGACGGCAATAACGGCGCAGACGTTGCTGACGGAAGGATCGAGCTTCTGGCTGGTGAACGCGGCGAAGATGTCGTCGGTCCAGCCCTGACGATCGCTGACTTTGGACGGCAGCAGCCGGGTGATCTGCGCTTTTACATCGGCCGGGCGCCGCTCGGGCAGCTTCTTTTCAGGCTGAGTGCTACAGCCTGCCAGCACCAGCAAGGCCAGCAGCGACAGACGTTTAACGGCGGAGTAAACCATGACTTTCCCTGTGTAAAAAAAATTTACCTCAAGGTTACACAGCGAAACATGATTAATCCATCAGAGCGGGCTAAAACAGCCCCGGAACGGCCCGCCCTTGCCGACCGGCGGCAAAGAACCGCTATGCCCAGCGCGAGGCGGCTTCTTTATCGCTGTCGCGGGCATCAACCCAGCGCTCGCCTTCCGGCGTGGCTTCTCTTTTCCAGAACGGCGCGCGGGTTTTCAGATAATCCATAATAAATTCCGCCGCCGCAAAAGCCGCGCCTCGATGTGCGCCGCTGACGCCAACCAGCACGATTTCATCGCCGGGAAACAGCTCGCCGATACGATGGATCACCGTCACGCGCTGCATCGGCCAGCGTTCGCGCGCTTCGGCCACAATCTCCGCCAGCGCCTTTTCGGTCATCCCCGGATAATGCTCCAGCGTCAGCGCAGAAACGTTATCGCCCAGGTTGTGATTGCGCACTTTGCCGGTAAAGGTCACCACCGCGCCATCTTCATCACAGGCGGCCAGCCAGCGGTACTCTTCGGCCATCTCAAACGGCGCCTGCCCTACTCTGATCCGGGTTTCCATTTTAGCCTCCGGTTACCGGTGGGAAAAACGCGACCTCGTCGCCCGCTTTCAGCGGATGCTGGGCGGAAACCAAAGTCTGATTGACCGCCGCCAGCAGCTTGTCTGACGAGAGCGCCAGCGACCAGCGATCGCCTCGCTGCGCCAGTGCCGCACGCAGCGCTTCCACGGTGGCGTAGTCTTCGGTAACGCTGATGCTGTCGGTGCCGACCAGCTCGCGCACCTGCGCAAAAAAAAGGACGTTAATCATGCTTATCCGCCTTAAAATCGCCGGATTTGCCGCCGCTTTTGCTCAGCAGTCGGCACTGTTCAATGCTGATATCTTTCTGCACCGCTTTGCACATGTCGTAAATGGTCAGCGCGGCCACCGAGGCCGCCGTCAGCGCCTCCATCTCTACGCCGGTTTTGCCGGTCAGACGGCACAGCGATTCGATACGCACGCGGCTGTTGGCGGTATCGGCGCTCAGCGTCACTTCGACCTTGCTTAGCAGCAGCGGATGGCACAGCGGGATCAGCTCCCAGGTACGCTTGGCGGCCTGAATACCCGCAATGCGCGCCGTGGCGAAGACATCGCCCTTGTGATGGCTGCCGTCCAGGATCATCTGGAGCGTATCGGGATGCATCACCACAAAGGCTTCCGCACGCGCTTCACGTACGGTGTCGTTTTTGGCGGAGACATCCACCATGTGCGCCTCGCCGGAGGCGTTAATATGGGTCAGTTGGGACATAGTTCAGGGCTTCTTCAGGTGCGAGACAAAATTACAGGGACGAGTGCGGGCGTCGAGCTGATCGCGGATAATGCTTTCCCAGGCGCTTTGACAGGCGCGCGTGGAGCCGGGAACGGCAAAAATCACCGTCTGGTTGGCCATGCCCGCGACGGCGCGCGACTGAATGGTCGCGCTGCCGACATCTTCCCAGGAAACCATGCGGAACAGCTCGCCAAAGCCGTCGATTTCACGATCGAACAGCGGCAGCAGCGCTTCCGGCGTGCTGTTTTTGCTGTTAAAGCCCGTCCCGCCGTTCACGATCACCACCTGGACATCCGCGCTGGCGATCCAGCTGGAGACCACGGCGCGAATGCGGTAGCGGTTGTCTTTCACCAGCGCGTGATCCAGCACCTGATGCCCGGCTTCCGCCAGCGCTTCACGCAGATAGTCGCCCGAGGTATCTTCCGCCGCGTCGCGGCTGTCGGAGACGGTCAACACCGCCACGTTAAGCGGGATAAATTCCGCCGTCGATTTTGCCATTGTAGACTCCATGCGTTAGCCGCCGATAAAAGAGAGATTCTGCGTGATGCCGGTGTTGCCCTGATGCAGAAAATGCGTCTGCTTTTTGGTTTTCAGGCTGGCGGCAATGCGCGCCTGCAACTCTGCCTGCTGATCGTCGCTTTGCAGCAGATCGCGCAGCGACACGCCACCATCGCCAAACAGACAGAGGTGCAGCTTGCCGACGGCCGACACGCGCAGGCGGTTACAGCTGGCGCAGAAATTTTTCTCGTAGGGCATGATCAGGCCGATTTCACCGGCATAGTCCGGATGGCAGAACACCTGCGCCGGGCCGTCGCTGCGCCCGCGTAGCTGGCGAACCCAGCCCTGCTGGAGCAGCTGGTCGCGGATCACCTCGCCTGATACGTGGTGATTACGGAACAGATCGCCGCCTTCGCCGGTTTCCATCAGCTCAATAAAGCGTAGCTGGATTGGCCGGTCGCGGATCCAGTCAAGGAAGGTTTGCAGGCTGTGATGGTTAACGTCGCGCATCAGCACGGTGTTGACTTTGACCTTGCTGAAGCCTGCGTCAAAGGCCGCGTCAATACCCGCCATGACCTGATGGAATTTGTCCTGACCGGTGATAGCGTGAAACTGACGGGCATCAAGGCTGTCGATGCTGACGTTCAGCGCCGTCAGCCCCGCTTCACGCCAGGACGCCACGTCACGCGCCAGCCGGTAGCCGTTAGTGGTGACCGCCAGCTGACGAATAGCGCTGTTTTCGCGCACCGCAGCGATAATGTCGGTAAAATCGCGACGCAGCGAAGGTTCACCGCCCGTCAGGCGCACCTTTTCCGTGCCCGCCGCCGCAAAGGCACGGGTGACGCGCCGGATTTCATCCAGCGAGAGGAAGCTTTTGTTGGTGATGCCCTGCGGCTTGTAGCCATCCGGCAGGCAATAGGTACAGCGGAAATTACAAACGTCCGTGATCGACAGGCGCAGATAGTAAAAGCTGCGGTCGAAATTATCAGTAAATTGTGACACCAGAACACCTTTCCAAATATCGGGAGATGCAGGCATTTCTTTCTGCACCCTGGCAACGTAAAGTTGCGGCCAAAGCACCCTATCCGAAGACTTAGGCGCCAGGGCTAAGTGTGACTTACCGGTATGGTAAGCCATGGTAGTAAAAGTCTACTGCTAACGAAGCGCGGTTGCCAGTAAGGAATTTCGCTATGTATTTTGATATATAACGTTTTTTTACCGCCGTTTTACGGCACCTTAGCGTAAAATAAGGCAAAAACCACTGACAGGCTGGCTGCACTGTTAACATATTGAAGGAATTTTATGCGTAACCGTACTCTGGCCGATCTCGATCGCGTCGTGGCGCTTGGCGGCGGGCATGGCCTGGGCCGTGTTTTATCCGCGCTGTCGTCGCTCGGCTCACGCCTGACCGGCATTGTCACGACCACCGATAACGGCGGCTCCACGGGACGTATTCGTCATGCGGAAGGCGGCATCGCCTGGGGTGATATGCGCAACTGCCTGAACCAGCTGATTACCGAACCCAGCGTGGCCTCCGCCATGTTCGAGTATCGCTTCGGTGGCCAGGGCGAGCTGGCCGGACATAACCTGGGTAATCTGATGCTGAAAGCGCTGGATCACCTGAGCGTGCGGCCGATCGAGGCGATCAATCTGATCCGCAGTTTGCTGAAGGTGGATGCTTTTCTGATCCCCATGTCCGAACAGCCGGTCGACCTGATAGCCCTTGACGATCGGGGTCAGCAGGTTTACGGCGAAACGGCGATCGACAAGCTTGCCATGCCGCCGCGCGAGCTGCTGCTTTCGGCCAGAGCCAACGCGACCAAAGAAGCGGTTGAGGCAATCCACGAGGCCGACCTGATCCTGATTGGGCCAGGCAGTTTCTATACCAGCCTGATGCCGGTGCTGCTGCTGCCGGATATGGCGCAGGCGCTCAGACGCACGCCCGCGCCGATGGTGTTTATCGGTAATCTGGGCAAAGAGCTTAGCCCGGCGGCGGCACAGCTGACGCTGGCGGATAAGCTGACCGTCATGGAAAAATATATCGGCAGGAAGGTGATTGATGCCGTCGTGGTCGGCCCGCATGTGGATACTACGGGCGTCAGCGAACGCCTGATCGTGCAGGAGCCGCTGGAGGCGGCGGATATCAAATACCGCCACGACCGCCAGCTGCTGCACAGCGCGCTGGAGCACGCGATCCAGCGACTGGGCTAGCGCGCCGAAACCCTTGCTCCCAGGACGAGACGGCGACGGCCTGGTGCCGCGTCTCAGGAAGCGGCAATAAACAGCTCGCGTACCTGATGCAGCTGATCGCGTACGTTGGCGGCCTCTTCGAACTCCAGGTTTTTGGCGTGCTCCTGCATTTTCGTTTCCAGCTCGCGGATACGCTTCTGCAACCCTTTTGGCGATAAATCGACCACCGCCGCATCGTCCTCCACCACATCGCGAGGCGATTTAAGGCGTTTCGGTTTATTTTTGTTGATGCCCTGGCCCAGCTCCAGAATGTCGGCGATCTTCTTGTTGAGCGCCTGCGGCACAATGCCTTTTTCCTTGTTGTAGATCTCCTGCTTCTCGCGGCGACGTTCAGTTTCGCCAATCGCCCTTTCCATCGACGGCGTAATTTTATCGCCGTAGAGAATAGCCTTGCCGTTAACGTTACGCGCGGCGCGACCGATAGTCTGGATCAGCGAGCGTTCGGAACGCAGGAAGCCCTCTTTGTCGGCATCCAGGATCGCCACCAGCGAAACTTCCGGCATATCCAGACCCTCACGCAGCAGGTTGATGCCGACCAGCACGTCAAACTTGCCGAGGCGGAGGTCGCGAATGATCTCCACACGCTCTACGGTGTCGATATCCGAGTGCAGATAGCGCACCCGCTCGCCGTGTTCGGTGAGGTACTCGGTCAGGTCTTCCGCCATACGCTTGGTCAGCACCGTCACCAGCACACGCTCGTCAATCGCCACGCGCTTGCGGATTTCCGACAGCAGATCGTCAACCTGAGTAGCGACCGGACGCACTTCGATCAGCGGATCCAACAGGCCGGTCGGACGCACCACCTGATCCACCACTTCGCCGCCCGATTTTTCCAGCTCGTACTTGCCTGGCGTAGCGGAAACGTAGATGGTCTGCGGCGCCAGCGCCTCGAACTCTTCAAACTTCATCGGACGGTTATCCAGCGCCGACGGTAGGCGGAAGCCGTACTCCACCAGCGTTTCTTTACGCGCCCGGTCGCCGCGATACATGCCGCCGATCTGCGGGATGGTGACGTGCGATTCGTCAATCACCAACAGGCCATCCGCCGGCAGATAGTCAAACAGCGTCGGCGGCGCCTCGCCAGGCCCACGGCCGGAAAGGTAGCGCGAGTAGTTCTCAATGCCCGAGCAGTAGCCCAGCTCGTTCATCATTTCTAAATCGAACTGCGTGCGCTGGGAAATACGCTGTTCTTCCAGCAGCTTATTGTTCGCCAGCAGCGTTTTACGGCGATCGGCCAGCTCGACTTTAATGTCTTCCATCGCCTGTATGATGCGCTCGCGCGGCGTCACGTAGTGCGTCTTTGGATAGATGGTATAGCGCGGGATCACCGAGGTGATCTGGCCCGTCAGCGGGTCGAAAATCGACAGCCGTTCGACCTCTTCGTCAAACAGCTCGACGCGCAGCGCATAGTCGTCCGATTCCGCCGGGAAGATATCGATCACTTCGCCGCGTACGCGGAAAGTCCCGCGCTGAAAAGCCTGGTCGTTGCGGCTGTATTGCAGCTCCGCCAGACGCCGCAGAATGGCGCGCTGATCGATAACCATGCCGCGCGTCAAATGCAGCATCATTTTCAGATAGGAATCCGGATCGCCCAGGCCGTAAATCGCCGACACCGACGCCACCACGATGACATCCCGACGCTCCAGCAGCGCTTTGGTCGCCGACAGACGCATCTGTTCAATATGCTCGTTAACGGAGGCGTCCTTTTCGATAAAGGTATCCGAACTGGGCACGTAGGCTTCCGGCTGATAGTAGTCGTAGTAGGAGACGAAATACTCCACGGCGTTTTCCGGAAAGAATTCCTTCATCTCCCCGTAAAGTTGCGCCGCTAAGGTTTTATTCGGCGCCAGCACCATCGTAGGCCGATTGAGATCGGCGATGACGTTGGCAACGGTAAACGTTTTGCCCGACCCCGTTACGCCGAGCAGCGTCTGATGCGCCAGTCCATCCTGCAGCCCTTCTTCAAGGCGGCGAATGGCTTCAGGCTGATCGCCGGAAGGTTGAAAGGCGGAATTAAGTTTAAAGACTTTGCTCATTGCATGGCTACCTGATGATGAAAAGCGCGGACAGGGTGGTAATTTTACTCTGCTATGACGATTTTGCCAGCAAAAAATACTGGATATATCTCCAGTTATCGATTAGAACAAAGGGAAGGCAGCGCGCGTGTGGGCCAACAGCGTTGAACGGATGCTTAAGCGGCAAGAAAGTGAAGGGGTTATCCCCAGCCGGACTGAAACTTTAACATTTGTCAAGACATCCTGACAAAATGGCGCGGGCAAAATATGCTGCGATCCTTCCCCGCTTGATTTTCACTAACGCCTTGAAATTTAACGCAATGTTATTTCAGCCGAGTTTAGCACCAACTCAAGCTTAAGCCGCGCCGGCTCTCGCCTTTTACAGGTTTTCAGTCATTCATACACATGGTTATCCACAGGAATGGTGGATAACTGATTTCAACGCCCAACCCGTCTGCTGTGTATAAAACGCAGCGTCCTGTGAGCGCGTACGCAAAAAAAATTTTTTCCTTAAATTTTTTACCTGTCCTGCGCGGTCTTGTCCGACCTGAAGCATACTTCTGCCTTCAGGGCTATCCCCATTAAGGCTTTTTTTTCAGCGGGTCGGGCGGCCGATCTGCCTTACAGGCAGGCGCCTGCACCATAAATGTTGGGTTTAGGGCACCATCAAAGTGCAGTCGGAAATTTCCGTGGGCAATTGTTAACCTTTTCTGACCAATTACCCGCCCTGCTTTCCTGATTTGCCGGTCGTTTTTTTCTGCATTTTAAAACCTGGCCTGCGAATTGCAGTTCCTGTTGACCGCCTCACGCTTTCAACATACCAGAGCGAGAAGCCCAAGCCATGGACGCTGCGTCCATGGTCAATCCTTCGTCACGCTACGAAGGCGCGCTCGAAAACTGTCTGGAGGAGAGTGTCAGATGCTGAGCTTACATGCGATAAATCAGTTTTACGGGCAGGATCATATTTTATGGGATGTGGATCTGGAACTGCCGCCGGGCACCTGTACGGGCGTGCTGGGAAGGCCGGGAATGGGGAAAACCACGCTGGTCAACTGCATTATGGGCCACCTGCCGATTAACAGCGGCACCATTATGTGGCAGGAAGGCAATCTGCCGCCGCAAAATCTGCTGCAGCAGCCGGTAGAAAAACGCGCGGCGCTCGGCATCGGCTATGTGCCTCAGGGGCGGCATATTTTCTCGCAGCTCAGCGTCGAGGATAACTTGCAGATAGCGCTGCTGGCGGGCGCAGGACAACAGCGCCATCCGGCCATTCCGCCGATGGTTTTCGATCTTTTTCCCGCGCTTTATTCGCTTCGTCACCGGCGCAGCGGCGAACTGCCGCTCGATCAGCAGCAGCAGCTGGCGCTGGCCAGAGCGCTGGTGCTCCAGCCGAAGCTGCTGATCCTGGACGAGCCGACGGAGGGCATGTCGCCCTGGCTGGAAGAGGAGATGGGGAATTTGATCCATCGATTGAATCACGATTTCGGCTTGACCATTCTGCTGCTTGAGCAGCGGATCTCTTTTATCCGTAAAGTGGCGGACTATTTCCTGCTGCTGCATCGTGGGCGCAACGTGGCCCACGGCAGCGTGGCGCAGCTGGATGAGAGAATAGTCAACACCTGGCTTACCGTTTAGTCATGCCCTCCGGCGCGCTGCCAGAGGGCATCGCCTTATTCCGGCAGGCGCACGTAGTGACCAAGCCGGTCAAAATCGGCGCTGTCGGTGAGATAAGGGATTTCACCCAGCAGCGGCGCGGGCAGCCGCTGTTGCAGCGTCGCCATGTATTCCGCATGACGCCTGCCCGGCGGCTGCACCGTATTGGCTATCCAGCCAGCCAGACGCAGACCGCTGGCCGTGACGGCCTGCGCCGTCAGCATGGCGTGATTGATGCAGCCCAGCTTGACGCCGACCACCAGCACCACGGGCAGCTGTTCCAGCGTCACCCACTCCGCGAAGGTCGTCGTGGCTGAAAGCGGCGTAAACCAGCCGCCCGCGCCTTCGGTCAGCACCCACTCCGCCTGCTCGCGCAATGCCGCCAGGCCAGCCGAAAGCTGAGTAAACTCAATGGGCCTGCCTTCTTCCGCGCTGACGATATGCGGAGACGTCGGCTCCAGAAAGGCCAGCGGATTGATCTGCTCATAAGGCAGCGTCAGCACGCTGTTGCGCTGTAAAGCCAGCGCGTCGCTGTTGCGGATACCTTCCGCCGTCATTTCACAGCCGGAAGCAACGGGCTTATAGCCTACGCTGCGCAATCCGGCGGCGCGGGCAGCCTGCAACAGCGCGGTACTGGCGACCGTTTTCCCTACTTCCGTATCCGTTCCGGTAATAAACCAGCTACTCACAATCAATCACTCCATACAGCAGATGATAGCTGAGCAGGAAACCGCGCTCGTCGCGCGGCCAGCTCTGCGCCAGCTGACTCAGATGATGACGGCTCAGCAGGCCATCACGGCGGCCCTGATGCAGATGCGTGGCGCCGATCCCCTTCAGTGAACGCAGCGCGCCGAGCACGTCCGGGAAAGCCAGCGTCTGCGTCTGCGCCTCCAGCCGAAGCCCGAGCGAGCTTCCTGCGTCCGCTATTTGCGCCTCGCTCAGAAAACGGTTAACGGGCGCGGGCAGATCCAGCGCCTGCCAGGCCTGGTTAAGCTCGTTCAGCGAGCCGGCGGCCAGCGTTGAAAACAGCACCTGGCCGCCAGGCCGGATCACGCGGCGCATTTCGGCCAGCGCCAGCCGTAAGTCGCTGCACCACTGCACGGCAAGATTGCTCCAGCACACGTCGAAAGCGGCATCGGTAAAAGGCAGCGCTTCGATATCGCCCAGCTGATAGGCATCGGCCGTGTCGCCAAGCCGCGCCTCGTTCAGCATGGCCGGAGAAAGATCCAGCGCGGTGACCTTGTTGCCCGCACTGCGCCAGCGCTTGCTGAACCAGCCCGGCCCGCAGCCCGCATCCAGCACCTGCTTTTGCTCACGGCCGCGCGCCAGCGAAAAGAGTGCTTCGCCGCTCAGCCGCTGCAGCTCCGCGTGCCGGTTGTAGCTCTGCGCCGCCCGGCCGAAGGCTCTGGCGATCGCCGCTTTATTGACCGTTTGCGTCATGCAGCGCCTCCAGCAGTCGTTGAATATCTTCTTCCTGATGCGCCGCGCTCAGCGTGATGCGCAGCCTCGCCGTTCCCGGCGGCACGGTGGGCGGGCGGATAGCCGTTACCCAGCATCCCCTTTCCCGCAGCCGTTCCGCCAGCCGCAGCGCCGCCTGCTCTTCACCTACCAGCAGCGGCTGAATGGCCGTTGAAGAAGGCAGGATCGCCAGCCCGCCAGCCGCCGCGCCTTCGCGAAACAGGCGGATATTCTTTTGCAGCCGCGCGCGCAGGTCGTCGCCCTGCTGTACGGCGCGTAAAGCCGTCTGGAGCGCGAAAGCCTGCGCGGGCGGCATCGCCGTGCTGTAGATCAGATGACGCGCGAACTGCAACAGGTAGTCCGCCGTCTCTTCGCTACAGAGCACTGCCGCGCCGCTCAGCCCAAATGCCTTGCCGAAAGTCACGATCAGCAGCTCCGGACGCACGTTCTGCTGCCAGCAGCTGCCGCGCCCCTGCTCGCCCGTTACGCCGATGCCGTGCGCATCATCCACCAGCAGCCAGCCGTTGTGCAGAGCGGTAAGCTGATGCAGCTCTTGCAGCGGCGCGCTGTCGCCATCCATGCTGAAAACGCCTTCCGTCACCACCAGCGTTTCGCCGCCGTCGGCAGGGCTGAAGAGTTTCGCCAGCGCTTCCGGCTGATTGTGCGCAAAGCGGCGCAGCGTAGCCGGACTGAGCGAGGCCGCTTCCAGTAGCGAAGCGTGCGCCAGGCGATCGGCGAAGATGCGATCGTTTTTCTGCAGCATTGCGGCAATGATTGCCTGATTCGCCGCAAAGCCTGAAATAAACAGCAGCGTGCGCGGATAGCCCAGCCAGTCGGCCAGCTGCTGCTCAAACGCCTGATGAGGCGCGCCATAGCCGGTAACGTGACCCGATCCGCCTGCGCCGACGCCGTAGCGTTCGGCCCCCTGCTGCCAGGCGGCGATAACGTTCCGATCCCGGCTCAGCCCCAGATAGTCATTAGCGGAGAAGTTCAGGTAGCGACGGTCGTTCACGCACAGGGTGCGCACGTCGTCGTGCTGGCTGACGCGGCGCTGGCGAAACTGCTGCTTCTCCCGGCGCTCCGCAAGCGCCAGGCTGATGCGTTGTTGCCAGCCCATTTACACGGCCGCGTTATAGAACTGGTCGGTATCGGCATTCAGCAGCTGACCCGCCAGCGCCTGCTGCTGCTCGTTGTCGCCCGCTTCCGTGGTGGTGTGCGCCGGATTCAGGCCCAGCTTGCGGAACAGGATCAGATCCTTGTCCTCTTCCGGGTTCGGCGTGGTCAGCAGCTTGCAGCCGTAGAAAATCGAGTTAGCGCCAGCCATAAAGCACATCGCCTGCGTCTGCTCGCTCATCTGCTCGCGGCCGGCGGAAAGACGCACGTGGGAGGTCGGCATCATAATGCGCGCCACGGCGATGGTGCGGATAAAATCGAAAGGATCGACATCGTCGTTGTCGGCCAGCGGCGTGCCTTTGACCTTGACCAGCATGTTGATCGGCACGCTTTCCGGCGGCACCGGCAGGTTAGCCAGCTGCACCAGCAGACCGGCCCGATCGTTAACGGTTTCGCCCAGGCCGACGATGCCGCCGGAGCAGACTTTAATGCCCGCGTCGCGTACCTTGCCCAGGGTGTCCAGGCGCTCCTGATAGCTGCGGGTGGTGATAATGCTGCCGTAGAATTCCGGCGAGGTATCCAGGTTATGGTTGTAGAAATCCAGCCCGGCGTGCGCCAGCCGCTGCGCCTGCTCATCGCTCAGCGTGCCCAGCGTCATACAGGTTTCCAGCCCCATTGCTTTAACGCCTTTGACCATCTGCTCCAGATAAGGCATATCGCGTTCGTGCGGGTTTTTCCACGCCGCGCCCATGCAGAAGCGGTCAGATCCTGCGGCTTTGGCTTTGCGGGCAGAGGTCAGCACCTCTTCCACTTCCATCAGGCGCTCCGCTTCCAGGCCGGTTTTGTAGCGGGCGCTCTGCGGACAATATTTACAGTCTTCCGGACAGGCGCCGGTTTTGATCGACAGCAGCGTGCTGACCTGCACCTGACGCGGATCGAAATGTTGACGATGCACCTGCTGCGCTTCAAACATCAGCTCCAGAAAAGGCTTGTCGAAAAGGGCCTGGGCCTGGGCGACTGTCCAGCGATTTGCCATTGCTTGCTCCAAAAGAAAAGATCTCATGTTCATTTTACGGTTATACTTGTAAACTAAATTTTTTAATTTTGGTTTACAAGTATTTTATGACCCCTCTCGACCTCGCTTTTGACCGCGACCATATCTGGCATCCCTACACGTCAATGAGCAAACCGCTGCCGGTGTATCCGGTGGTCGCGGCCTCTGGCACCTCGCTGCAGCTGGCTGACGGCCGCGAGCTGGTGGACGGCATGTCTTCCTGGTGGGCAGCTATCCACGGCTATAACCATCCGCGCCTGAACCAGGCGATGCACGCGCAGATCGAGCAGATGTCGCACGTGATGTTTGGCGGGATCACCCATCCTGCGGCCGTGGCGCTCTGTCGTCGTCTGGTAGAGATGACGCCGCAGGGGCTGGAGTGCGTTTTTCTGGCGGATTCGGGCTCGGTAGCCGTTGAGGTTGCCATGAAAATGGCGCTGCAATATTGTCAGGCGCGCGGCGAAAGGCGTCAGCGCTTTCTGACGCTGCGCAACGGCTATCACGGCGATACCTTTGCCGCGATGTCGGTATGCGATCCGCAGAACTCCATGCATTCGCTCTATCAGGGCTATCTGCCGAACCACCTGTTCGCCGCCGCGCCGGGCTGCGGGTTCGACGATGAGTGGCAGGAAAGCGATATCGCCGATTTTGCCCGTCTGATTGGCGAACAGGCGCACGAACTGGCCGCGGTGATCCTGGAACCCATCGTGCAGGGCGCGGGCGGAATGCGCTTCTATCATCCGCGCTATCTGCAAGGCGTGCGCGAGCTGTGCGATCGCCACAACGTGCTGCTGATAGCCGATGAAATCGCAACAGGCTTTGGCCGTACCGGCAAGCTTTTCGCCTGCGATCACGCCGGGATATCGCCTGATATTCTGTGCGTTGGCAAAGCGCTGACCGGCGGCACCATGACGCTTTCCGCCACGCTGACCACGCGCGAGGTTGCCAATACCATCAGCAACGGCGAGGCGGGCTGTTTTATGCACGGCCCGACGTTTATGGGCAATCCGCTGGCCTGCGCGGTGGCCAGCGAAAGCCTGGCGATGCTGCAGGAAAATCGCTGGCAGCGGCAGGTAAGCGCGATTGAAGCGCAGCTGAAAGCCGCGCTGCTGCCGCTAAAAGCGCAGCCGGAAGTGGCGGATGCCAGGGTACTGGGTGCGATTGGCGTTATCGAAACTCGTCGACCGGTGAATATGGCGGCGCTGCAGCGCTTTTTCGTTGAGCGCGGCGTCTGGATCCGTCCTTTCGGCAGGCTTATCTATTTAATGCCGCCTTACGTTATCGAGCCGGAAGCGCTGCAAAAGCTGACGACAGCGATAGCGGCGGCGGTTGCCTGCCCCACGCTGTTTTTATCCTGACGACGGCGATCAGTCATAGTCAAAATAAATAGTCGCGGTGGCAACGACCGACCCTGGACTGAGATTAGCCGGATCGAACACCTTATAGGCAGCGTTCAGGTTAATGGCGCTGGCATGAATGTCGGCGCCTTTGGTAATCGACAGCAGCGAAGTGGCTTCACCTGCCGCCGTCCCGCCTGACAGAGAAACGGCCTTACCGGCGCTGTCGTTCAAGACGATGCCGACGCCCTGCGAGCTGGAGCGGCTGTTACGCATAATCTGCTGGCTGTTCTCCACCAGGTCGGCGCTATAGAGCCAGGCATTAACCGAACGCGTAGCGCCACCCGCCAGGGTTGCAGAGCAGCTGATCGGCAGCGTAAAAGAGGTACTGTCGGTGGCAATGCCGTTACGCAGCATATTCAACGACACCCTGGGTAGCGTCACCTGCTGATCCGGCATTTCACAGGTGGTTTCCGCCGGGTTAAAGGTCACCGTCAGGGACTGATAGCCCAGGTAATCATTGTTCCAGTTGCCCGAAGCCGCCACTTCAGCCGCCTGATCCACCGTAGGCGTGGAGCCAATAAAGTTGGCGTTATGCATCACCATGGTCACGATCTCCGCGCTCCCGGCGTCGGTCACCTTGTAAAATTTGCTGTCGGTTACGCCCGGATCGCTGTCCAGTAAGGTGGCGGTAAGCTGATAGCTAAAATCTGAGCCTTGCAGCGTTCTGTCGCCGTTTTCATAATCTATCTTTTCGATAAATCCACTGGTCTGAAGTTTTATCCAGCGTGCCGTGCCCGCTGCGTTAACAAACTTCACCCAAAAGCCATTTTGTATCGGGCTGACAAAGTGCACCGCGTTGCTATTGAAAATAAGATAGCATGTTACCGGCACTGACCAGGTTGCCGTTCGGGTTTCGCTGTGGCTATCCTGCGCGGTCAGCAAACCTGAAAGGTTCAGGCTGTCGTTGGCCTTTACCGTCGAACCGCTTATAAGGGTACAGCCCGCCTGCACGCCTGCGGAAACAGCGCACAGCCCGAGCAGTAACGCTATCCAGTATTTTTTCATGATGACTCCCTGAAAACGAATGCGGCGCCTTTTCGGCTTAGCGCACGCAAAAAGAGGTCTGCGCCGCGTTGGCTAAATGGATCCGGCACGTTTTACTTTCCTGCCCTTCCGTCAGCTGCACGTGCAGCCATTCGGGAAGCTGCTTCGCTTTGAGATAAATCAGGCTGCCCTGCGCTACGTAGCCCAGCGAGTTGCCTTCTGCATCGGTGACGCCGGCCCCAAAAGGCAAAGGCTGCCCGTTATCAAACAGCGCTTTGAAGGTAAACACGGCACGCGTGTCGGTTTTATATTGCACATAGTTAATGCTGCCTGCCCAGGGCGTCACGCGTCCGATATTGCCCAGCAGTTCGCCCTCGCTTTCACCGCGAGGGTTATCCAACAGATAAGTGTTCATACGGTAAGGCGTGACGGAAGGCACCAGAACCCGGCCTGCGCGGTTGGTTCTCATATTGGGATTGCCGTTGACCGTGGCCTGAGCAATACCCGGCGCGTCCAGGATCACAAAAGTATTGCCCGTGTTGCCTGAAGCCAACACGCCATCGCGCCAGAGTACGGCGCTGCCGCTGGCGCCTATGCCAAGCTGGCGGAAATCGCTCGCCTCGCTGTACTGACCCGTTAACTTTGCATAAGGCGTGCGCCAGGCGCTGTAGGCCCCAAACTTTGCGCTGTGTCCGGTACGGTCATGGCTGAAGTTAAGGCTGTAGTCCAGGCTTTCCAGCGAGCTGTTGACCCCGGCTTCCATACCGCTATATTTACCGTCCTGCGACGAGGTACGCAGCGTGACGCTGTGGCGGTTGCCGGACAGAGAGAGCGGAATAGTAACAGCCAGGTCGATCCGCTGCTCATCGTAGCTTTTGCTGCTGTAACGCCGCTCTTCTTCGCTGCCGTCATATTCATAGTGATTGCGACGAAAGGCCAGGCTCCACGTCGCTTTTTTGTACAGGTTGCTGTAGGTCAGGCTGTATTGCTTTAGCATGCGATCGCTGTTCCAGTACTGACGCCACAAGCCGTCAATCGCAATCCGTCCCCAGCCCGGCGGCAGGGTCTGATCGAGGTTAACGCTGAAGCTCTGTTTGCTTCGCAGGTATTGCTTACCGTTCTCCTCACGCGCTAGCGCATTGGTTTGTACCGTGTCATACAGGGAAAGATAGCGCGCCGTGTTGTAATAGTAAGACGCCAACGTCAGGTTGGTTTTGGTCATAAAGAAGCGGCTGTAAGCTAATTTCCAGCGCTCTCCCTGCATCGATTCCCCACTGTTCAGATGCGCGCGGGCCATGTCCACATTGGTTGAAAACGACCCGACCCGTGGCAAACTGAACGCGCCGCCCAGCAGAAAAGAAGCATAATCCTGGCTTAGTGTGGCGCCGCTATAGAGCGTCAGATAGTTATTAATGCCGTGTGAGCCATTGCCCTGAACAAAGACCGGGTGTAAATCCACGTCATGCAGCTGAACGTTACCCGCCGTTAACAGCCACTCTGACGAGCCGCTTCTCAACATATCGGAAACGGTAGAGTAAGGGACGGTAAAACGCTCGGTGATGCCGCCAGCGTTGGCAACTTCTACCGTGAGATCGCTGCGCGATCCGCCAGGCATAAGATCGTCAATAACAAAAGGTCCCGGCGGCACGTTTGTTTGATAAATGGCGCTGCCGTTTTGATAAACGCTGACTACGGCGTTCGCCGTGGCGTTACCGCGAATAACCGGCATATAGGTACGATAAGAATCGGGATACATGCGCTGGTCTTGTTTTAAGGTGACGCCGCGAAAACGTACGTTATCGAACCAGGGCGAATTGGTATAGCTGTCCCCTATCCTGAATAACGAATTAATAGCTGGCAGCGCGCGTTCGACATAGCGGGATTGCGTATTCCATTCTCCCTGGCGACTACGCGTACGTTGAAACTGGCTGTTATCGACCAACTGCCAGTGGGCTAAATTAATGCCGCTGCTGAGCGAAAGGAAAACGTTATCCGCATTGCCATCGTTGTTATGCTGTTGGAGGTTATTATAGCTGAGGCTGTAATTGGTAAAAGCGCCATTAATCCCTGCATCCCACAGTTCCGGCGCGATCCAGCGGCGATCTTTTTTATCTATCCTGGCCTGAGGAATAGTCAGATTCAGGCGCAGCATTCCTCTGTTAAGCGTGGCCTGTCCGCCGTAAAGTATTTCGGCTACCGGTACCCACTCTTTTTTAGTTATCGCTTTTTTATCAATATATTTAATTGGCAGAGCTTTAAGCGTTGCGCCTGACAGCCAGAAAGCTTCCCCTGAATCCACTTTCACCGGAAAATTACCGCTCCAGCTGCCGTTAATATAAATATCCAGATCGTAAACTCCGGATAAAATGGTCTGTCCCTGATTATTCCAGTCAGCCTGAGAAGAATCCCCTACCATCAAACTGGTATTGAATGTTTCAGCCGCGTTGACTACAGAGCAGTTCAGAATAATACAGGTGAGATAAAATAGCTTTCCATAGCCTGTTGGGGCAAGCAAATTTACTGTCGCCTTCATTATTTGCTCCTGAATAATTCCTTTTATTTTACTAAATCAATTGTAACAGGGACTCTGCTGCCATAGTCGTCAATATAAGTCAGCTGATACTTGCCGCCTGAAGCGGATACTTTTCCTGCATCAAGAGGCTGACAGGTAAAAGGCGGTACCGAAACGGTTTTACTAATCAGATTATCCTGTTTTTTTCCTTGCTGAACGCGCGTGCTTTTTCCGTCCCATCTCATCAGCTGTATGGCAGTCAGATAAAAAGGCGATGCATTATTGATGCAGACATTCTGGTTTTTCCTTTTCAGGCTCAGGTACCGACCAATATTTTCAGGCGAGATCTTTAGTCCTGTCGGACGCCAAAAAATTTTTATCCGGCTGCGTATAGCGACCTGCATATAGTTAGCCGCCGCATCCAGCTTTTTCGGTACAGGAGGAATATCCAGCACGTTCAGCCAGTACAGAGACTCGCGATCTTTGGCCAGGGTTCTGACCTGATCGTTGTGATTAATCCTTAAAACCTGGCCATCGTTACCCTGAATTTTTACCACCGGGGGAACCACCATAAAGGGCGTTGAGATATTTTCAGGCTTTTCGTTTTGTCTGCCGTCATCTATCCATGCCTGCACCAGATGCTGTTCTTTACTTTTATTGATTAGCTGCACTGAAACACTTTTAGCGTCGGCAGGAAAGATCACGCGGGTTGAATTAATAATAACATTGGCGCTGGCGGCACAGCTGAAGACATAACAGACGATAATAAGCAAAAACTTTTTCACAAACACTCCTGAAATGCCGTCCGGAAGAGACAGGAAAGCCGACGCTCTCCTGTCCGGGTGCAAGGTAGATTATTCGTAGCTGAACGTATAAGTTGCGGTAGTCACTACTGAACCAGTAGAAACGTTGCTGCCGCCGTAGTTGTAATAATGCGCGTAAAGATTAATGTCGCCTGCCGCAGCCGTATCGTAATTCCCACTGGCAGCGGATTGGCTTGTAGCCAGTCCTGTTGCCAGAGCCTCGTTCATTTTTACCAGATCGCTACCGTTTTTAGTGATGGCGATACCGACACCTTCGGCTGAACCCGATTCGTTTTTCAGGTAATTCATATCATCCGAAACATTGGCGCCGGTGAAGACAATATTCAACGACTGTGCAGCCGTGCTGGCGTCATCAAAACCGCTACAGCCCGAAACGGTAATCGTAAAAGGCGTGGCGCTGCTGCCGATCACGCCTGGCGTGGTGCCCATGTCTTCTTTAGTGACAGGCGACACGTTAACGGTAAAGTCCGACCCGCTATTCGTGGTGACATTACAGGTTGTGTCGCTGACCGCGCCGTTAAAGGTAATAGTGCCCCCGGCGACAGAGGTGCCGGTTGCTGCATATACGCTGCCAGTAAAAAGGGTACCCGCCATAGCGGTAGCTAATAATAATTTTTTAAATTCTTCCATAAATTCCCTCTACTTCACATGTTTATGTGGCTGACTTTTTAGATATAAATTCATCAAGAACATTCCAGCTCAGGAATATAGCATTCCTTAAGAAGGCCCCGAGCCTTATTATCGCCCTATTTCTAATTTCTTGTAAATAGTTTTTAGGACAAATCTAATTAAACAGTCCCATCAAAAAGCTTAGCTATTGTTTAGATAAATAGTAAATTATGTTAAGGGTAACGATAAAAATAAATATAAATACATTAATTAACTAACAATACTCTTAAGTTAAACTAAGTTTTGTCAGAAGATTCATAATTTATACCTAAAATTCTGAATTTCTCGCCCGGACAATAATTAAAACATTGTTAATAAAACGCACATCTTCATCAGGAAATACGCAATAACTAACCTATTTATATCCCAATACAAGCTCTATTTTTGCGTTAATTATATGAACGCTTTTACATTGATTGCGCGATAAAGTTTTTAAAAATTGTTAATAATGATTGCGTCACCACCCAGTTTTTAACCCACAGGCAAGCAGAAAAAGATTAAAAAGCCTCACTAAATTTCAGTGGCGCTGTTTTACCTGTTTTACGGCCCAGAGCAAAGCGAGCACGAGACATATGCACTACGCTTTTTACGGGTTGTATTTTGTAAAGGAGAAAAACCATGCCGCAAGACAAACAGACAAATCGCCGTATCGTGCTCGCCTCGCGCCCGCATGGCGCACCGACTGAAGCTAACTTTCGTCTGGAGTCACAGCACGTACCAACGCCAGGGAAAGGCCAGATTCTACTTCGGACGATCTGGCTCTCGCTGGATCCTTATATGCGTGGCCGGATGAGCGACGCGCCTTCCTATGTGCCGCCGATCGCCGTTAACGACGTCATGGGCGCGGGCACCGTCGCCATCGTTGAACAATCAAATCATGAAGATTACCAGCCTGGCGACTGGGTAGTCAGCCAGAGCGGCTGGCAGGATTTTGCCCTGTCGGACGGCAAAGATCTGTTTAAGCTCAGCGGCCCCGTGCTGAAACACCCTTCGTGGGCGCTCGGCATGCTGGGGATGACCGGTTTTACCGCCTATATGGGCCTGTTGGATATTGGTAATCCGCAGCCGGGCGAAACCGTGGTCGTGGCGGCGGCAACCGGCGCGGTCGGCTCTATGGTAGGCCAGATAGCGAAGCTGAAAGGCTGTTACGTGGTGGGTATTGCCGGTGGCGAAGAAAAATGCCGCTACGCCGAAGATGTGCTGGGCTTTGACCGCTGCCTCAACCATCGGTCAGGCGACTTGTCAGAATCGCTTAAACGCTACTGCCGCGACGGTATCGACGTCTATTTTGAAAGCGTCGGCGGCCCGGTATTTGACGCCGTCCTGCCGCTGATGAATACCAAAGGCCGTATCCCGGTCTGCGGCCTGATCGCCGACTACAACAGCAAGGATGCGCCGGAAGGGCCAAATCGCCTGCCGCTTTTCCAGAGCGCCATCCTGCGTAAACGCCTGCACGTTCAGGGCTTTATTATCAATCAGGATTACGGTCATCGCTTTAACGAATTTTTCCAGCAAATGAGTCAGTGGGTCGCGGAGGATCGTTTTGTTTTCCGCGAAGACATAGTAGAGGGTCTGGACAACGCGCCGGAAACCTTTATCGGCATGCTCGAAGGTAAAAACTTCGGTAAAGTGCTGATTAAAGTGGCTGGCGACACGCCAACAGGAGCCTGAAATGAAAATTTTAATGGTGCTGACTTCGCATGACCGACTTGGCGAAACCGGCAAAAAAACCGGTTTCTGGCTGGAGGAGTTCGCAGCGCCTTATTACATTTTCCGCGATGCGGGCATCAACGTGGTGCTGGCGTCGCCCGCTGGCGGACACCCGCCGCTGGATCCCAAAAGCGACGAGCCGGATGCGCAAACCGCCGATACCGAACGCTTCCGTAAAGATATTGCCGCTCAGCAGGCGCTGGCCAATACCCAGCAGCTGGGCAACATCGACAGCAGCAAATTCGACGCGGTGTTTTATGCCGGCGGCCACGGCCCGCTCTGGGATCTGGCGGAGGATCGGCAGAGCATTGAACTGATTGAGAGTTTTTACGCTAACGGCAAACCGGTCGGCGCGGTCTGCCACGCGCCGGGCGTGCTGAAGCGGGCGAAAAAGCCGGACGGTTCGCCGCTGGTGGCCGGAAAACGCGTGACGGGCTTCAGCAACAGTGAAGAAAGCGCCGTCGGGCTGACGAATGTGGTACCTTTCCTGGTTGAGGATGCGCTGAGAGGGCTGGGCGGCAACTATGAAAAAACCCATGACTGGGGCAGTTTCGCCATTACGGACGGTCACCTGGTGACCGGCCAGAATCCCGCATCCTCCGTCGCCGCAGCCGAGGAGCTGCTGAAACTGCTTCATCAATAATGCCAGGAGGGGAAATGAAACTCTTTAGTCAGGATTTTAACGACGGCGACAAGCTACCGGCGCGCCAGGTTTTTAACGGGATGGGCTACGAAGGCGATAACCTGTCGCCGCATCTGACCTGGGATGACGTGCCCGCCGGCACCAAAAGTTTTGTCGTCACCTGTTTTGATCCCGATGCGCCAACCGGCTCCGGCTGGTGGCACTGGGGCGTGGCCAACCTGCCTGCCGACACGCGCGTGCTGCCGCAGGGCGCAGGCTCCGGCGTGGCCGAACTGCCTTCCGGTGCGGTGCAAACCCGCACGGATTTCGGCAAAGCGGGCTATGGCGGCGCGGCGCCGCCAAAAGGCGAAAGCCATCGCTACATTTTCACCGTCTATGCGCTGGACGTGGAAAAGCTGGAGGTGGACGAACAGGCGAGCGGCGCGATGCTGGGCTTTAACGTGCATTTCCATCAGCTGGCGAGCGCTTCGCTTACCGCTATCTACAGCTGATAAAAAACAGGCGGCCTTATCGCCGCCTGTCCTTTAAATTTCCGTGATGGTCACCCACATCGGCCCCTGCCCTACCGCATAACGTCCCAACGGCGTCAGCAGCCCTCTCTCTTCCGCAATGCTATAGACTGCAATATGGTGCGACTTCTGTCCCGCCGCAATCAGGTAGCGGCCGCTGGCGTCAATGTTAAAGCCGCGCGGCTGCGTTTCCGTTGGCTGATGGCCCTCAATCGTCAACAGTCCGCCGTCCTCGCTGACGCTGAACGTGGTCAGTACGCTGGCGGTACGGTCGCAGGCGTAAAGGTGACGGCCGTTCGGGGTCAGGCGAATATCCGCCGCCCAGCGCGTGTCGCTGAAGCCTGCGGGCATCATATCCAGGCTCTGCACGCGTTCGACTTCGCCATGCGCGTTATTCAGCTGCCAGACGTCGACCGTACTGTCCAGTTCGTTTACGCAGTAGGCGTACTGCTGGTTCGGATGAAACACCATATGGCGCGGGCCAGCGCCCTCAACCGTATTGACCTGAGGCTGCGCGTGCGGCAGCAGCTGACCGTCTTCCTGTAAATCAAACAGACAGATGCGATCCTGTTTTAGCGCCGGGACAAACAGCGTTTCGTTTTTAAGATCGATGTTAGCCGAGTGGCAGCCATCCAGCCCTTTAATCACCTGCAACGGTTCGCCCGGCAGGCCTTGCGCATCGATCGGCGTGACGCTGACGCAGGCATCGTTATAGGAACCGGTAAAAATAAAGCGTCCCTGACGATCGGTAGAAATATGGGTCGGGCTGCCCGGCAGCGGCGCTTCTGCCGCTTTGGTCAGCTTGCCTTCGCTGTCGATATGAAAAGCGATAACGCGGAAATCAGGACGGATACCGACATACAGAAAAGCTTTATTCGGGCTGACCACCATTGGCTGAACCTGGCCTGGCAGATCGACCACCTGCAGCAGCGTCAGCGCGCCCTGCGGGTCAAGCTGCCAGGCATGGATCTGCCCGCTTTCCGGGCTGGCGGTATAAACGACTTGTTTCATAAATGCTCCTTTTTCAGGTCAATCGGGTCTGCTTCAGCGTAGCGCGTTTTCGCAGGCCACGCAGGCGGATTTGTGCCGGACGATTTTGTCAGCGCCGCCACAGGGTGTAGACTCAAAAATTCGTTTTCAAACCACATTCGGAACGATTTATGAGTTATCGCGTTATTGCTTTAGATCTGGACGGTACGCTGCTGACGCCGCGTAAGACCATTCTTCCTGAATCGCTGGAAGCGCTGCAAAAGGCCCGGCAGGCTGGCGTAAAAATTGTGATAGTGACCGGCCGCCATCACGTCGCTATCCACCCTTTTTATCAGGCGCTGGCGCTCGACACACCTGCAATCTGCTGTAATGGCACCTATTTGTATGATTATCAAGCAAAAAAGGTGATATCTGCCGATCCGCTGCCGCAGGATCAGGCGCTGCGGGTGATTGAGATGCTGGACGAGGCCGCCATTCATGGCCTGCTGTATGTTGATAACGCGATGCTTTACCAGGCCGAAACCGGCCATGTAACCCGCACCATTAACTGGGGGCTGTCGCTGCCGGAACATCAGCGTCCGGTGTTTATTAAGGTGCCGAGCCTGAGCAAGGCGGCAGAAGAAGCGGAATCGATCTGGAAATTTGCCATATCCCATCCCGATACCCGCGCGCTGCAACAGTTTGCCGACAGCGTGGAGCAGGAAATGGGCCTGGCCTGCGAATGGTCCTGGCACGATCAGGTCGATATTGCCAAAGCGGGCAACAGCAAAGGCAAACGGCTGGCGGAGTGGGTTGAATCTGAAGGCTATCGGATGAGCGATGTGCTGGCCTTTGGCGATAACTATAATGACCTGAGCATGCTGGAAAACGTCGGGCTGGGCGTGGCGATGGGCAACGCTGACGACGCCATCAAGGCGCGCGCGCGTCGGGTAATCGGCACCAACCTGGAACCGGGTATCGCACAGACTATTTATCAGGAAGTGCTGTAGCGGCCTTGCCGATGGCAGGCGATCGGCAGCAGTCTGGCGCTGGGTATCGCACAGACTATTTATCAGGAAGTGCTGTAGCGGCTTTGCCGGTGGCAGGCGATCGGCAGCAGTCTGGAACCGGGTATCGCACAGACTATTTATCAGGAAGTGCTGTAGCGGCCTTGCCGATGGCAGGCGATCGGCAGCAG
>NZ_JBGCUC010000010.1:0-159324 GCF_043420595.1 Erwinia plantamica | reverse complement strand
CGCTGCCGTTGCCCGCCTCGTCGATTATTTCGAAGGAGATATCGTGGTCGCCCTCCGCCAGCGGCTCGTCCGGCGTGAACGACCAGCTGCCGTCTTCCTCCACAACCGTTTCGCCAATGACCTCGTCGCCGTCGCTGACCACCACGGTCGCACCCGGCTCCGCGCCGTCGCCGCTGAAGGTCGGCGTAGGATCAGAGGACGCGCTGCCCGGATCGATGGCGTTGCCCGCTTCATCCGTAATCACTACGCCGGCAGTATCCACCCCTTCCGGCGCAGTGACATCAATCACCAAATCAACACTGTTGCTACTGCTGACGCCGTTTATATCGGGGCCAATAACCGTGATAGTGTGGGCACCTTCCGGTAATGCTTCCGGCGTAAACGTCCAGCTGCCGTTTGCCTCGACTACCGTTTCGCCCAGCAGCGCATCACCGTTAGCGATCGTCACCGTGCCGCCCGGCTGATAATTGCTGCCGCTGAACATCGGCGTGCTGTCGCGGGTCGCCTCGCCGCTGTTGATAATGTTGCCGCTGTCATCAGCAATCACTACGACAGGCACTATGCCTTCAGGCGCGGGGATATCCTCGTCCAGGATATTTTCCGGATCGATTAAGCCATCTTCACCACCGTTTTCGGTTTCGGTATTGCTCTGAGCGTCCACCACTACGTCCACGCTGTCGCTGACGCCGTTGCCGTTTATATCTGTGCCATCCACAACGATAGTGTGACCGCCATCCGCCAGCGCCTCATTCGGCGTAAAGCTCCAGCGCCCGTTTTCATCCACGGTGGTTTCGCCAATGACGGCTCCTCCATCGCTGATCACGACGGTGGATCCCGGCGCCATGCCTTCTCCGCTTAACGTAAGCGTGCTGTCGCTGATGGTATCGCCGCTGTTGAGGATATTGCCGCTGGCGTCGGTTAAAACGATGGATGGGCTGACCGTGGACGCGGCATCATCGTCGGATGAAGAGCCGCCGCCGCTGGAATGATTCGAGACGCCGATGCCGATCAGCAGCGCAGCTGCACCAATCCCCCCTCCCGCAGCCAGCATGACGCTATTGTCCCCCACGGTCAGAAGTTCAGCGGAAGTATCGGTGAGCTCATACACGGCAGAAGCCGGGTCATAGTCAAAGGCATACACGACGCCGTCCGGATCGGAGGCGGTCACGGCTGGCGGCACGTCCGGCGCGTAATTATCCAGCAATACCTCATAATTTTCGCCGGTGGCTTCGTCTGCCCATGTCAGCTTAAGACCGCTATTGCTTTTGGTGGCTTTAATTTGCGCGGGAAGGTTGCCATCATTACTGTGCACTTCAAAAGTAGAGGCGTTTGCAGGCGGCGTCAGAGAAAGAGGCTGTTGTGGAATTAAGTTGTGTCTGGCAATGACTTTACCGCTGACATCTTTGATGATTAATTGTAGGTTCATTTTTTCACCGATAATATATTTAAAATATATGAATAGCTTTCCGAAAATCACTACCCCGGTTGGAAAAAACAAATCATTACGGCCTGTTCAGGGACAGGCGTCTTTTTATTAAAAAGATAAGCGTCAAAAGTAATCTTAAAAAAATTAAGTCAGAATCAATAATATTCTGCCGTATTTAATCATTTTTTATTATCACGACCGTGCATTAAACAGCGTCGGCTGCGCTTGTTTTTTTCTGGAAATAATACGGCCTGATCATATCGCCTTTAAGGTAAACGCCTTTACCGCCCGTCATCTGGCAAAAGGTAATAAAATCATGAGGTACATGCAGCGAAAGCAGACGTAACTGCAACAGCTGCATCACCTGCCACAGCCGTTGATTGGAAGATTGCAGTCCATGACGATCCCAAACGTGATAGAGAATATCTTTGAACAGTACGGCATTGTCGTTGGCGTTCTGTAACAGGAAAAGAAGCAGACGCAGCATGGTCTCCCGCAGCCGATATTCTTTGATAGCGCTGTGGTTTCTCTTATCGAAATTGGAAATTCTACGATGGCTCAGATCAAACTGGACGTATTGTCCAATGTAGTAGCCTGCAATAATTTTCCCCAACGGTGCCTCCGATATAAGACGCTTACGGAAATCTTATTGCATTAATATTACATGTTTAAATTAATAATTTAAGCGCTTTGTTAAGAATGATAAAGATAAACAGATACATCTATACAATAAAATAAAAGCAGCATAAAAGCCTAATCAGTTTGTTCACAAGCCGTTAATAATAACATCTGTATAACAACATCCCAGAATTCTCCCTGTCGTGACGCCGTTTTTTACTTAACGGATTATTTTAACTTCCTGACAAATTCAGAATTTAATTCTGATAAAAACAATCAGGAACGAACCTGAGTTATTTTTATATAAATTAAATCAAAGGGTTAAATATAAAATTGGGTTTATCCTGGTGCGTAAAGATTTTGCTGTCTGTAGGTCAATAAACAACAATAAGGAGGATGAATACTGCTGTAAAATCTTGCTGACCGTCACGATTGTCCGGGCGTCAGCCTGTTGTCCAGCCAGTGTGTCGGGCGCGGAACCGGTATGACAGGTTCCCTCCCCCTACACCCATTTAAAATCTTATTTATTATTAATACTTTATATTCGTTTTAAAGCGGGTATTGCTTTGCAAAGACTTCGGCGAACCAGTCTATAAATACCCGGACTTTAGGTGAAAGGTAACGCCGATCGGGGTACAGAATGGATACGGGTTTAGTGACGGTGGCGTAATCGGTCAGGACTTCCGTCAATCTGCCGGCCTGGATATGCGGCTCTCATGGCGGCTTTCTCCTCCTTTATCAGACAAACCGGTAGCGCTTTGTTTCTTAGCAGATAAACATTAATGAGCACCGCTCATATTGTCGTTTTTCGATAAGCCATTATCAGTCGCGGTTATTTCAGTAAGATAGGAAGACCTTTCCTTCAGATAATCATTTATGACTCCTTCTCAGGCTGGCGCGCTGATGGCGACTCGCAAAACCTCCGGCTTTCTTTTTGTCGCTATTCTTAGCGCATTAATGGCCTTTACCTCGTTATCCACCGATATCTATCTGCCCGCCATGCCCATAATGGCAAAAGAATTACAGGGCAATGTGGAATTAACCATTACCGGTTTTTTGATTGGCTTTTGCCTGGCCCAGCTGATTTGGGGGCCGTTGAGCGACCATTTTGGCCGTCGGCTACCGCTGTTTATCGGCATGGCGCTGTTTATTATCGGCTCGGCGGGCTGCGCGCTTTCCACGACCCTGACGCAGATTGTTTTCTGGCGCGTATTTCAGGCTTTGGGTGCCTGTACCGGCCCGATGCTGGCGCGCGCGATGATCCGCGATCTGTACAGCCGTACCCGCGCAGCACAGATGCTCTCTACGCTGATGGTTATTATGGCGATTGCGCCGATTATCGGCCCGCTGCTGGGCGGACAAATGATTAAGGTCGCCTCCTGGCATGCTATTTTCTGGCTGCTGGCCGTGATTGGCGTGCTAATGCTGATACTGTTAGCCTGGCTGCCGGAAACGCTGCCCGCAGAGAAACGCGTCAGGGCGTCTTTAACCAGCGCCTTTCATAACTATGCTCTGCTGCTGAAAAACAGCCAGTTTATGCGCTATACGCTCTGCGTAACCTTCTATTACGTGGCCGCCTACGCGTTTATTACCGGCTCGCCTTTTGTCTACATTACTTATTTCGGCATCGACCCGCAGTATTACGGCTGGCTGTTTGCGCTGAATATTGTTGGCGTGATGAGCGTCAGCCTGGTTAACCGGCGCCTGGTGCATCGCTATCCGCTTGAAACCCTGCTGAAATTCGCCGTGGTCGTTGCGGCCGTCGCCACCCTGGTGCTGGCGCTGGCTGCAAAACTGGCTATCGGCGGTGCCGTACTGATTGCGCTGCCGATTTTTATTTTTTTCGCCATGAACGGCATTGTCGCCGCCACGTCGACGGCCGCCGCGCTGGATAGCGTGCCGCATATGGCCGGTTCCGCCTCGGCATTGGTTGGTTCGCTACAGTACGGCAGCGGCATCGTCTCTTCCCTGTTGCTGGCAGGGTTCAGTGACGGCACGCCCTGGACCATGGCCTGGATTATCGCGCTCTTTACGGTCGCCAGCGCGATGATAGCGCTGACCACGCGGCCGGGGAATTAGCCGGTCAGCTGCCGACAGGATAGGTCAGCACTCGCTACAAGCCTGCCGCCGCTGGCTTCAGTTATGAGCATGGCTAATAAGCTCTTGCGCATTATCCCCTCTAATCGAATAAATCTTTCTGCCGTATGCTTTTTGGACTCGTAAACAAAAGGCAACGTCATGCAAACAGTCACGCTAAACAACGGAATTGCCATGCCCCTGCTGGGCTTTGGCGTTTTTCAGATGACGGATGCGGCAGAATGCGAACGCGCGGTTATCGATGCTCTGGCAACCGGCTACCGCTTAATAGACACCACCGCGTCTTATCAGAATGAAACCCAGGTCGGTAACGCGCTGAAGCAGAGCGGCATTGCGCGCGACGAGCTGTTTATCACCACTAAATTATGGTTACAGGACGCCAGCTACGAGGGGGCAAAAGCGCAGTTCGAGCGCTCGCTGAACCGCCTACAGCTGGACTATGTCGATCTCTACCTGATCCACCAGCCCTATGGCGACGTACACGGCGCGTGGCGCGCGATGGAAGAGCTGCATCGTGTCGCTGGCGAAATCCGTCCGTAAAGAACGGATGGCAGAAAACATCAATATTCTCGACTTTACGCTGACCGACGCGGAAATGATGCAAATCGCCGCGCTGGATACGGCCACCAGCGCCTTCTTCTCGCATCGCGATCCGGCCATGGTGGAGTGGCTCACTAAACGCAAACTCGACGTCTGATGCCGTTCGCTAATCAGGCTCTCTGTTCAATCGCAAGGGGTTCAACAATGCAAAAACGTATTCTTGGTCAATCCGGGCTGGAAGTGTCGGCGCTGGGACTGGGCTGTATGGGGTTAAGCTTCGGTTATGGCCCGGCAACCGGGACGAAACAGGCCGTGGAATTAATCCGCGCCGCCGTCGAGCGCGGCGTGACTTTTTTTGATACGGCCGAAGTCTACGGGCCTTATTTAAATGAAGAAGTGGTGGGAGAAGCGCTGAAGCCTTTCCGCGATCGCGTGGTCATTGCCACTAAGTTCGGTTTTACCTTTGGTGAAGACAATAAGCAGCAGATCTTAAACAGCCGCCCGGAGCATATTCGCGAGGCAGTTGAAGGATCGCTGCGCCGCCTGAAAACCGACGTGATCGATCTGCTTTATCAGCACCGCGTCGATCCTGAGGTGCCGATTGAAGATGTGGCGGGAACGGTGAAGGATCTGATTGCCGAAGGCAAAGTAAAACACTTTGGCCTGTCTGAAGCGGGCGCAAAAACCGTTCGTCGTGCACACGCGATCCAGCCGGTAGCCGCGTTGCAAAGTGAATATTCGATGTGGTGGCGCGAGCCGGAGCAGGAAATTCTACCGGTGCTGGAAGAGCTGGGCATCGGCTTTGTGCCCTTCAGCCCGTTAGGCAAGGGGTTCCTTACGGGCGCGATCAAAGCGGGCACCGCTTTCGGCGAAGATGACTTCCGCAGCAAGGTGCCGCGTTTTGCCGCCGAGGCGCTGGAAGCCAATGAAAAGCTGGTTACTTTACTGGCGCAGCTGGCCGCAGAGAAAAATGCCACTTCCGCGCAAATTGCTCTGGCCTGGCTCCTGGCGCAAAAACCGTGGATAGCACCGATTCCCGGCACCACTAAGCTACATCGTCTGGAGGAAAACCTGGCCTCGGTCGCGATCCAGCTCGATCAAAGCGATCTGCATAAAATCAATCAGGCGCTGGAGACGATAAAAATCGTCGGCGAACGTTATCCGGCTGCGCTACAGGCGCGCGTCGGGCGCTAACGGTCAAGGCTTGCGGGACACCGTAAGCCTTTTCTTTTCGGCGATTTTCCTGCCCTGCGGGCTTCCCGCCGTTAAGGAGCAGGCTAAGCCATTCTCCGTTGATTAACGCAATCTTTCGCTCGCCAGTTTATAGGCCTGGCTGCGTTCTCGTTTACCTACTGCTACCACGGCAATAATGAGTACATTATCCAGCACCTGGTAAACAAGGCGAAAACCGGAGGCCCTGAGTTTAATTTTATAGCAGTCTGGCATTCCGGATAATTTTGCTGAAGGTATGTGTGGGTTTTCGCGCAGCTTTTTGAGCTTGTTTTTAAATTGCTCACGCACGCTGCTGTCCAGCCCATTCCATTCCTTCAGCGCCTCTTCCCTGATTTTTACCGTATAGCTCATGGCGGTCAGTCCAAATCCAGATCGAGTAAAGGTTGGCTTTCCCTTGCCTTAACCAGGGCGGCCAGTTCCCGATCGTCAATAATTTCAAGCATCTGTTCGTAAAGCTGCGCCGGAATACAATAGAACGCCGGCTGATTACGGTTAAGAATGGCTACCGGAAGGCCGGCACCGGCTTCTACCGTAGCCATAGGGTTCTTTTTCAGTTCGCTGACGCTTGCGCTTGTATCACTGAGAATAATGCTAGCCATATTACCTTCCTGAAAGACCTGTTAAGCAGTCTTATTGTAGAGCGGCTCAAGACCTGTTAACAAGTCTTTTTATCATCATGTTGCGCTGGCAGGAGGCAGTCTCAGGCAAACTTTTTTCGTTTTGCGTTGAGCCGACATACTGTTGTCCTTCCCACACGCGATCCTGTCCGTTTATGGTCTTCTGCGCGGCGTCATTCCTCGTCATTATTGACGTCTCAGCCCTACTCAACGGAGTCCCAAAATGACCGCTACCGTACTGTTAGTGATTGACGCGCAGGAATCTTTCTATCATCGTGGCTACCGCGAAACGTCAGAAACGCCCGCTTTTGAGCAAAAGCTCAGCGAGCTGATTGCCGGCTGCCAGGCCAGGGAAATCCCGGTGGTGGATGTGTTCCACGTCGAGGCGGACGGCCCGTTTTCGCTGGCGTCCGGCCTGGTGAAGCGCCTGCCTTTTTTGCAGCATCACGCCGTCGCTACCGTGCAGAAAACAGTGCATAACGCGCTGACCGATTCCGGGCTGGCAGACTGGCTGCGTCAACATCAGGTTAAACATTTAATTATCAGCGGCCTGCGTACCGAGCAGTGCTGCGAAACCACTGCCCGCGTCGCATCCGATTTGGGCTATAAAGTTACCTTCGTTACCGAGGCGACCCTGACTTTCCCGATTACGCATCAGGGCATTACGCTCAGCATCGCGGATCTGCGGCACCGCACCGAAAGCGTGCTGATCAACCGTTTTGCCGCTGTCGCTACCGTGGAAGAATGTTTGCTGGCGCTGGCGTAACGCGTCAGCTGCACTGGAGAAAAAGTATGGCGGTCCCGGTCTGGTTTTTAACGCTGCCCGGCGTGATGACGCTGGATATCACCGGCCCGGCGGAGACGCTGCAGCTGGCCGGCGATGCCTTTAGCCTGCGCTATATCGGCCCGCAGGAGAGCGTGCCGACCTCGACCGGCATGACCATAGGCCAGCTGGCACCGCTGCCGGAAAACCTGCCTGACGGCAGCCTACTGGTGGTGCCGGGCGTGGCGGATTCCAGCGTCGCTTTCGATACGCCGCAGGCTATTGCCGCGCAGCACTGGCTGATGCGCCTGCAACCAGCCATTTATGCCAGGCAAATTACGCTGGTTTGTATCTGTTCCGGCGCCATTCTGGCGGCGCGCAGCGGCCTGTTGCGCGGCATACATTGCACGACCCATCACGAAGTCATCCATCGGCTGAAAAGCGCTGAACCTACCGCTATCATCAAAGAAAACCGCATTTTTGTGGAAGATCGCGGCATTTGCACCAGCGCAGGCATCACCGCAGGTATCGATCTGGCGCTGCATCTTATCCATCGCCTGTGCGGCCCGCAGACGGCGCTGGCGGTGGCGCGGGAAATGGTGATTTGGTTCCGCCGTTCGGGTGACGATCCGCAGCTTTCACCCTGGCTGCGCTATCGCAACCATCTCAATCCGGCCATTCATCGTACGCAGGATTTGCTGATTGCCCGGCCGGAGCGGGACTGGTCGCTGGAGGAGATCGCCGGGCGCGTGCACGTCAGCGCTCGTCATCTGACGCGCCTGTTCAGGCAGCATTTGGGGATTAGCGTACGGGATTATCATGAACAGCTGAGGCTGGCGCTGGCCCGACAGCGATTACAGCAGGGCGAAGGCACGGAAAAAGCGGCGCTGGCGGCAGGATTTTCTTCTTCACGGCAGCTCAGGCGGGCGCTTCAGCGCTGGCAGGAATAAAAAAGAGCGTCGGCGATAATCCTGTGCCGACGCGCTGTTTTTAATGCTTTACGCTGTCGATAAAGGTCTGGCGGGCCGTTGTGGAACCCAGCCGTTCGGCCTCGTTCAACAGTTTCAACGCTTTATCCACGTCTCCGGCCTTCACGGCCTTTTTAATCGCCTCGTTAAAGTAGCGATCCGACTCGGCCAGCATCGGTTCCGCCGGTTTCGCTGCCGGAGCAGGCTCCGCCCGTGCAGAATGACCGATAACCGCCGGCGCGGCAGGCGCAGGCTCGGAAGATGGGAACAGCTGGCCGATCATAACGTTACCGGCTTTCTGCTCGGCGGTGACCTTCAGGCTGATCTTGCCCGTTGGCGTGTGCGTGGCGATGGGATCGGGGATATCCGGCACCGCATTGCCCACGCCCGCCGCATAGGCTTTGGCAGGATTGACCATTTGCGTGGTCGACTGAAGGTTTTGTTGCGTGGTGTAAACCAGCAGGTAAATCTGCTTCTGGCCCAGCGCCGGGGTCAGCTTCAGCGTGCCCTCCAGCCTGTCGCTGGAGACCAGGCCCGGCTTTTGATAAGGAAAATAGCTGGCAGGATAAAACGCTGCTGGCCGCATCTGTTCGTCAAGCACCAGCACGTTTGGCGCATATACCGTTTTGCCCGTCACCAGGCTGGTCAAAACGATCTCCAGCGAGCCGCGATCGGCAGGCAGTGAGAAGGCCGCAGCGGCGCCCTGAATTTCGCCCTGATTAATCTTCGTTGCGGTGCTGCCGAGCGTCACATCCTGCGTGACGGGCGGCACCAGCGGCGTCCAGGCGAGGCTACGCAAGGTTTGGGCAGAAATTTTCGGGGCGGCGGAGGCATCCTGCTGAGCCGCCTGCGCGCCAGCGATCAGGCTGAGCGACAGACAAAGAGAGAGCAGCGTCTTTTTCATCAGAGTTTCCTTGTTTGCATTACCACCAGACTTCCATCTGCGCACCGAAAGTCACTTCGTCGTCGTTGCCACGGCTGAAGGTGCGCGCGGTGGTGTCGTTCATCGCCAGGCCGTTATCGACGCCGCTGTCGGTGTCGTAGCCCCATTTTTCATCCCAGTTGGCGTAGGTGGCAAAGACGCGGATGGCCGGACGTGACCAGATGCTGTCGCCAGCCTGCCACTGCTGCGCCAGCGTTACTTTGTACTGGCCGTTGCGGTCGCCGGTACGCTGGGATTTCACGTTGTCATAGCCCGCTTCCAGCAGCGTGCTCATGATCGGCGTCCATTTATACATTGGCCGCACGCCCACGGTATACCAGGTCGTGCCGTTATTGTTATCGCGATCGGTATCCTGATACATCGCTACGTACATCAGACCCCATTTGTCGTTGAAATCCAGCGCGCCGTGGTCGAGTACGCGCACCATGCTGCCGTTATTGTTGATGGCGGCGCCGGTCGAATGGCCGTTAGCCGTGCCGGTACTTTCCGCCGTCATGGCGTCGGCGGCGTATTGCAGCACCAGCTTGTTGTAGCCGTTATAGATGCTCTGCGTATGTTCCGCTGTCAGCAGCCAGCCGTCTTTGGTGGCGTCATCGGCCAGCGAATAGCCGTCGCGCGCGTTGGCGCGGCCGTAATCCACGCCCAGCTCTAACACGCCGCCGGGGTTGGTTTGCAGCCCGGCCAGGCGCACGTCGAAGACGTCATTCGAGGTAGGCAGCTCGTCGCGTTGATCGGCGATATAGCCAAAGGAGCCGCCGCTTTCGGTGTTGCGCGTGGCGGCAAAAGAGAGCTTGCCGAAGCCGACGTCGATATCTTCCAGACCGGCACCCGGCCCGGAGATATCCCAGTAGTAGAAGTCGATCATATGCACGTCGTGGCGCTGGTAGAAGCGCTTACCGGCCCACATCGTGGCGCCAGGCAGCCATTCAATCAGGTTTTTGCCCTTAACGTTGGCTTCGCGGAAGGCCGGATCGGTCGATTCCCAGTCGTTCTGCTGCGATACGGAATAGGCGACGTTAGTATCAAAATAGAAACTTTTATCCCCTTCTTTCCACACTTCCTGACCCAGTTTCAGCTCCGCATAAGTTTCGCATTCGTTGCCGAGGCGATATTTGCTTTCCGCGCCGGTGGCCTTAAAACACTGCTGCTCGCCGCCGCTGCCGGACCAGCCAATGCCGGAACGGGCATAGCCGGTAAAATCTACCGCCATCGCCTGGGTGGAAAGCGCGCCGGCCACGGCCAGCGCCAGAGAGGAATTACGTATTGTTATCATCATCTTCTCCTGTAGGGGACTGTTGCTTAAACGCCAGGCTCGGGATGTAACCGACGGCAGGCCGTCCCGTCTTCACGGAACAGATGACAGCGGTGCGGCGGCAAACCAATGGCGAAAGTGGTACCTTCTTCTACCAGCACTACGTCATTCTGGCGGGAGACCAGGTTCTGACGGATGGCCGGGATCTGAATATGGATCTGCGTTTCATTGCCCAGCTGCTCGACGACCTGCACTTCGCCCGTGAGCTTTACCTCTGCGTTCTCACCCGGCAGAAGATGCTCGGGCCGGATGCCAAGCGACAGGTTGCTGCCCGGCACGACGCCGTTGCCTTCGACTTCCAGCCAGACCGCCTGCCCGTTGGGCAGTTCGACCTGCACGCGTTCCGGCTCGGCGGCAAGGATTTTCACCGGCAGAAAGTTCATCCTGGGCGAGCCGATAAAACCGGCGACGAAACGGTTGGCGGGATAGTGATAGAGCGCCAGCGGACGGCCGACCTGCACAATGCGTCCGGCGTTCAGCACCACGATTTTGTCGGCCAGCGTCATCGCTTCAACCTGATCGTGAGTGACGTAAATCATCGTGCGCTTCAGCCGCTTGTGCAGGCGGGAGATTTCAATGCGCATCTGCACGCGCAGCGCGGCGTCCAGATTGGAAAGCGGTTCATCCAGCAGGAACACCGTGGGTTCCGCCACCAGCGTGCGGCCAATCGCGACGCGCTGCCGCTGCCCGCCGGAGAGCGCTTTGGGACGACGATCCAGCAACGGCGCGAGCTGGAGGATTTCCGACACCTGATTAACCCGCCGCTCGGTTTCCTCTTTTTTCGTTCGTGCCAGCTTCAGGCCAAACGACATATTTTCGGCCACCGTCAGATGCGGATAGAGGGCGTAGGACTGAAACACCATGCCGATGCCGCGCTCGGCGGGCGGCACCTCGTTCATCCGCTTCCCGCCGATTTTTAGCTCGCCGGACGTAATTTCCTCCAGCCCGGCAATCATGCGCAGCAGAGTCGATTTCCCGCAGCCGGATGGCCCGACGAACACCACAAACTCGCCCTGTTCAATCTCCAGATTGATATCGCTGGAAATTGCGGTTTCGCCAAAGACTTTATATACGCCGCTAAGGGAAACGTTCGCCATCCTCTCTTCCTCTTCATCCGTCAGTAAACCGATTACGCCGCAGCATGACGCGCCGCCTGCCAGGAGTAATCAGCCGTCGCGCGGTTTTTGCTGGCGGAGAGGCCAGGAGGATAAAAAGCGAAGACCCACGCTCAGCGCCGGTGGCGAAAGGGGAAATACGTGATCTGCATTGCAAAAAACAACCTCTGATGGGCGGCATAAGGCCTCATTAACGACAGCCGTGCAGGCGGAGTCACAGTTTGGGCGGTGGGGGCGTAGAGCGGGGGAGGATGAAGCCGCTACCGCTTGATTGCACACTGACCGGTACGCTCTTCGCTGTCTGCAACGTGAAGAAACCTGGGGCTTACCGCTATAAGGACTCGATCATGCTCAGTATCAAGAACATTGTTAAGCACACCGCCGCCCTGTCAGCGCTGGCTACGCTGGCGCTCTCTTCCGCCGCCTTCGCCAAAATCGAAGAGGGAAAGCTGGTGATCTGGATCAACGGCGACAAGGGCTACAACGGCCTGGCGGAAGTGGGGAAAAAGTTTGAACAGGATACGGGCATCAAGGTGACGGTTGAGCATCCTGACAAGCTGGAAGAGAAGTATCCGCAGGTGGCCGCGACGGGCGACGGCCCCGACATTATTTTTTGGGCGCACGACCGTTTCGGCGGCTACGCGCAGTCCGGTCTGGTGGCGGAAGTCAGCCCGGACCAGGCTTTTAAGGATAAGCTGTTTCCGTTTACCTGGGATGCCGTGACCTTTAACGGCAAGCAGATCGGCTACCCTATCGCGGTAGAGTCGCTATCGCTGATTTATAACAAAGATTTGGTGAAGGAAGCGCCCAAAACCTGGGAAGAGATCCCGGCGCTGGATAAGACCCTGCGCGCCAAAGGCAAAAGCGCCATTATGTGGAACCTTCAGGAACCCTATTTCACCTGGCCGGTTATCGCGGCCGACGGCGGCTACGCCTATAAATATGTCGACGGCAAATACGACATCAAAAACACCGGCGTGAACAATACCGGCTCGCAGGCCGGCCTGCAGTTCATCGTCGATTTAGTCAAAAACAAGCATATCAGCCCGGATACCGACTATTCGATTGCCGAAGCGGCCTTTAACAAGGGCCAGACGGCGCTGACCATCGACGGCCCCTGGGCCTGGGCCAACCTGGATAAAAGCAAAATCAACTACGGCGTCGCCCCGCTACCGACCTTCCACGGCAAGCCTTCCCGACCGTTTGTCGGCGTGCTGACCGCCGGCATCAACGCCGCCAGCCCGAACAAAGAGCTGGCGAAAGAGTTTCTGGAAAACTACCTGATCACCGATGACGGCCTGGCGATGGTCAACAAAGATAAGCCGCTGGGCGCCGTCGCGCTGAAATCCTACCAGGCGAAGCTGGAGCAGGATCCGCGTATCGCCGCCACCATGGCTAACGCGAAAAACGGCGAAATCATGCCGAACATCCCGCAAATGAGCGGCTTCTGGTACGCCGAACGCAGCGCGATTATTAACGCCGTCAACGGCCGTCAGACCGTGCCGCAGGCGCTGAAAGACGTTGAAACCCGCATCACCCGATAGCCACTGCTGAACAAGGGGCGGCCGCTGGCGGCCCCGCGTCGAAAAGGATAGCTCCATGTCTCTGGCTCACATTCGCCGCTCTGACAGAAGATCGCCGCTAAGCCGCGTGCCCGGCTGGTTTACCCTTATCTTCTTTGCCCTGCTGGCAGGCTATTTGATCGTGCTGATGTACGCACGGGGAGAATACCTTTTTGCCATGCTGACGCTGGTGCTTTCCGGCCTGGGGCTGTTTATCTACGGCAACCGCCGCGCTTACAGCTGGCGTTATATTTATCCCGGCCTGGCCGGAATGGCGCTGTTCGTGCTGTTCCCGCTGGCATGCACCATTACCATCGCTTTTACCAACTACAGCAGCCTGCATCAGCTTACCTTTGAGCGCGCGCAGGGCGTGCTGCTGCAACAGCAGTTCCGCGCCGATAAAGCCTGGGATTTCGCTCTCTGGCCGGTGGACGACAAATGGCGGCTGACGCTGACCTCGCCCGATAACAGCGACGTGCTGGTCTCTGCGCCCTTTGCCTTTACGCCTTCCGCGCCGCAAACGCTGACGATGACCCCGCAGGCCGCACCGACCGGCAACAAAGCCGGGCTGCGGGTCATTACGCAAAATCGTCAGGCGCTGGGCCAGCTGGCCGCCAGACTGCCCGACGGCACGCTGCTGCGGATGAGTTCGCTACGGCAGTTTTCCGGCACCCGGCCGCTTTATCAGCTGGGAGAGGACGGCAAACAGCTGACCAATATCCAGAACGGGAAAGTTTACTCTCCTGATATGAGCACGGGCTTTTACCAGTCGGCGGATGCGGACGTCCTCAGTCCGGGCTTTACCGTCGGCATCGGCTGGAAAAACTTCCTGCGCGTGTTTCAGGATGCCGGTATCCAGAAGCCCTTTCTGTCGATCTTTCTCTGGACGGTGCTGTTCTCGCTGCTGACGGTGCTGCTGACCACGGCGGTCGGCATGGTGCTGGCGTGCGTGGTGCAGTGGGATCAGCTGAAAGGCAAGGCGGTTTATCGCATGCTGCTGATCCTGCCTTACGCGGTACCCGCTTTTATTTCTATTTTGATTTTCAAAGGGTTATTCAATCAAAGCTTTGGCGAAATCAACCTGCTGCTGGGCAATCTGTTCGGCATCAAGCCCGCGTGGTTCAGCGATCCCCTGACCGCCAAAACCATGCTGATTATCGTTAATACCTGGCTCGGCTATCCCTATATGATGATTTTGTGCATGGGGCTGCTGAAAGCCATTCCTGACGATCTTTACGAGGCCTCGGCAATGGATGGCGCTTCGCCGATCCAGAACTTTTTCCTGATTACGCTGCCCCTGCTGATCAAGCCGCTGACGCCACTGATGATCGCCAGCTTTGCCTTTAATTTTAATAACTTTGTGCTGGTTCAGCTGCTGACCAACGGCGGCCCCGACCGGATTGGCACCACCACGCCGGCCGGGCACACCGATTTGCTGGTCAGCTACACCTGGCGTATCGCCTTTGAGGGCGGCGGCGGACAGGATTTTGGCCTGGCCGCCGCTATCGCCACGCTGATTTTCCTGCTGGTGGGCGTGCTGGCGGTGATCAACCTGAAAGCCTCCCGCATGAAATTTGATTAAGGAAGCATTATGGCGATGGTAAAACCGAAGTCGCAGCGCCTCAGGCTGCTGGCGACGCACCTTTTCCTGCTGGGCTTTATCGCCCTGATCCTGTTCCCGCTGCTGATGGTGTTCGCCATTTCGCTGCGGCCCGGCAATTTTGCGACCGGCAGCCTGATCCCCGACACCATTTCGTGGGACCACTGGAAGCTGGCGCTGGGGATAGCGGTCACCAACGAGAACGGCACGGTGACGCCGCCGCCGTTTCCGGTGATGCTGTGGCTGTGGAACTCTGTGAAAATCGCCCTGATTACCGCCGTCGGCATCGTGGCGCTCTCCACAACCTGCGCCTACGCCTTTGCCCGCATGAAGTTTCGCGGCAAAAGCCCGCTGCTGAAAGGGATGCTGATTTTCCAGATGTTTCCGGCCGTGCTGTCGCTGGTGGCGCTCTACGCCCTGTTCGATCGTCTGGGCCTCTATATTCCTTTTCTGGGGCTGAATACGCACGGCGGGGTGATCTTCGCCTATATGGGCGGCATCGCGCTGCATGTCTGGACGATCAAAGGCTATTTCGAGTCTATCGATAACTCTCTGGAAGAGGCGGCGGCGCTGGATGGCGCCACGCCGTGGCAGGCGTTCCGGCTGGTGCTGCTGCCGCTTTCGGTGCCGATCCTGGCGGTGGTGTTTATCCTGTCGTTTATTGCCGCTATTACCGAGGTGCCGGTGGCTTCCCTGCTGCTGCGTGACGTCAACAGCTATACGCTGGCGGTGGGAATGCAGCAATATCTGAACCCGCAAAACTATCTGTGGGGCGATTTTGCGGCGGCGGCCATTCTTTCCGCTATCCCTATCACCGCCGTGTTCCTGATTGCTCAGCGCTGGCTGGTGGGCGGCCTGACCGCTGGCGGGGTGAAAGGATAAGGCAGTTCCGGGTAGCGCCAGGCTGCCCGGAAGTTATGCGTTATTGCACGCTGCTACAGGATTAGCACTGAAAATAGCGGTACCTGTACCGTTATTGCTCAATATACCTTTCCTCATTTTTGCCGATGTTTATTACCGCTGCGCCTTCTGCCGTTGTGTAAGGACCTGCTTTATCCACCACAACCTTGTGATGTTTCCATGTTGGAAACATCACAAGGTTGCGCTATCATGTTTCCACGTTGGAACGTGGCTGAGGGAAGCATGCACGTTATTTCAAGGGAGCCGTTCAGGGAAGCGGCAGAAAAATTCCCAAACGATGCAGCCGCATTGGATGCGACCTGGCTGGTTTTAAAAAGCGGTGTTTTTGCCAATCCGGATGCGTTAAAGGCACAGTTTCCCAGCCTCGACCGAATGAAATACAGGAACAAATGGTGGGTGATTGATGTCGGCGGCAATAACCTGAGGATGCTGTTTTTTGCAGACTTTGAGCGGGGCAAGATTTTTATCAAGCATATCGTTACCCATGCTGACTACGACAAGCTGGTTAAGAAGTATCGGGAGAGTAAAGAATGATTACCGAAGCCATTCAGGCAACCAATGACCTGGTTAAAATTGTCCCTTTTTTAGGCGGCAGCACCAGCAAAAAAGATTACGAGCAGGCGCTTGAACTGGTGGAGTATCTTATCGAACACGATCCTGATAGCCCATTAGTGGATATGCTGGCTGATAAAGTCGCCCGCTATGAAGATAACGCGCCTGAATTCGCTGAGTTCAATGCACGCATTACAAGGCTGCCTCGCGGCGTTGCCTTACTGCGGGTGTTGATGGATCAGCACAAGCTGACGCAATCCTCCTTTGTGGAAGAAATCGGCCAACGCTCTTACGTGAGTCGTATTCTGCGCGGTGAGCGCGCGCTCACCGATAAGCACAAGGCGCGTCTGGCGGCGCGGTTTAAATTACCGTTTGAAGCTTTTAATGAATAAATCCGACAGTAAAACAGTTTCTGCGGCCATGATGACACGGCAAAGCGGCCCTCAGGCCGCTTTTTTAATCCACCGACACCTTACGCCGCCGCCGATCGACATCCCTGATTAACGCATTCACCTCCGGGTCGGCAAACATCGCCTCCAGCGTATGGCTGAGCTTGCGCCGCCAGTTGGGATATTCGCTGCTGGTGCCGGGAATATTGACCGGCGTCGCCATATCCAGCCAGTCTTCCGGCTGCAGACCCAGCAGCGCGCTGGCGCTGTCGGCCACATAGCGTTGCAGGCCCCGGCGGATGGCAGGCGTCAGCGTGGCGCCCGCGCTGACGCTTCCCTGCGGAAGACAGCCATAATGCTCCAGGCTGGCGAGCAGGCTCTGGCGCGCCCTTTGCCGATCGGCACAAAGCCCCTGTAGCACCATTTTATCCGGGTAGAGGCCCAGCTTTTCGCCCAGCGTCAGATCGTCGCTTTGCCAGTAGCCGCGCAGCGTCGGTAAATCGTGCGTCGTCAGGGTAGCCATCGCCTGGAGCGGCCAGGACTGCGGCGCGCGAAAGCCGTTCTGCGCATCCCGCTCAAACCACAGCACCTTGTAGGAATAAACGCCTCTTTCCCGCAGCTTAGTGACGATTTCTACCGGCACCGTTCCCAAATCCTCGCCGATCACCATGCAGCGATGCCGCTGGCTTTCCAGCGCCAGCACCGCCAGCAAATCGTCAACCGGATAGTGGACATAGGCGCCTTTATCCGCCGTTTCGCCTGCCGGGATCCACCACAGGCGCAGCAGCGCCATGACATGATCGATCCGCAAAGCGCCGCAGTGGATCATGTTCGATCGCAGCAGGTCGATAAAAGGCTGGTAGGCACGGTCGATCATCGTGCGGGGATCCATCGGTCGTAAATCCCAGTTCTGTCCTTTTGGCCCCAGAATATCCGGCGGCGCGCCTACGGAAGCCTTCAGGCAGTAGAGATCGCCATCGCTCCAGGTTTCCGCGCCGTCGGCCACCACGCCGACTGCCAGATCGCGATATAACCCCGTCGGCATTTTCCGGCTGGTTTGATAGCACTGCGCCAGCTGCGTTTCGGCCAGCCATTGCAGCCAGAGGTAAAACGCCACCTCCTGCGCATGCTGTTGGCAAAAGGCTCTGACCTCTGGCCCCCGCGCGTTGCGGTACGCTTCCGGCCAGCGATCCCAGCCCCGCGCCTCGCCGCTTTCCGCCTGAAAGTGTTGATATAACGCATCAAAGGCGGCCTGAAACCAGAGGCTTTCTCCGCCCTGTTCGGTAAAGCGGGTAAAGGCCTGCCGTTCAGCTTCCTGCGGGTCACGGCCGAGAAAATGCTGCCAGGCCAGCCGCAGTCCCGCCAGCTTCAGCGCCATAACCTGCGCGTAATCCACCCACTCCGCAGCCCGCGCCGCCTGTAACGCCTGCTGCGTAGCCGCAGAATGCCACCAGCGCTGTGCGGCTTCGCTCAGGCGAAAGTCAGCCACCGCGCTGACGTCGATATAGATAACGTTCAGCCAGCGGCGGGACGAAGGGCTGTAAGGGCTGGCCGCTTCCGGGTTGCCGGGAAAAAGCGCGTGGATAGGGTTCAGACCCACAAAGGCGCCGCCCCGCGCAGCAATGTTGTCGATCATTACGGTCAGATCGCCAAAATCGCCGATGCCCCAGTTGCGCTCAGAACGCAAGGTGTAAAGCTGCACGCAGGCGCCCCACAGCTTTTTACCGGCCAGCAGCGCCTCCGGCTCGTGGCAGCGCCTGGGCGCCACGATGATCCGGCATTCCCAGCGCTGGCCGGGACGGCTCAGCGTCAGCAGGTGATAGCCCGTGGCAAGGTTTTCCGGCAGGGCTAGCGTCATGCTGCCGTGGACTCTGCCCGTCAGGCTCGCGCCCTCTTCCGGGCAAAAGTGCCAGTGGTATTCGCCTTCGCCCTCTACGGAAAGCGCAAAGCGTTCGCCGCTGGTAAAAACCTTTACCGTTGGCACCGGTCTTAGCGGCAGCTGCCGTCCCGCGCGCCAGCCCATCGCCTGCAGCAGCTCGCGCCGGGTTGCTGCCGAGATGGTCTGGGTTTTCCCGTGGGCGTTAATAAAACCGGAAGCGATACCCGCCTCCGTCGCCGCCTGCTCCAGCATCTTCTTTTCCATCTGCGCTCCTTAGCGTTTCGCCTGCCAAATGCGCTGCTGATAGTCACGGATGGCGCGATCCGAACTGAACATGCCGACTCTGGCGGTGTTCAGGATGGTGCTGCGCGTCCACTGCTGCGTATCGCGGTACAGCGCTTCAACCTGCCGCTGTGCGGCGCAGTATTCCGCGAAATCCGCCAGCACTAAATAAGGATCGCCGCCTGCAAGCAGGCTATCCAGCATTGGCCTGAACGCCTCTTTGTCACCGTCGCTGAAGAAGCCGTTTTCCAGTTCGGTCAGCAGCTTATTAAGATGCTTATCCTTTTTACGCACGCTCAGCGGGTTATAGCCTTTGCGCAGCAGCGCTTTTACCTCATCGACGGTATGACCGAAAATAAAGATATGCTCGCTGCCGACCTGTTCAGCAATTTCCACATTGGCACCATCAAGCGTGCCGACGGTGATAGCGCCGTTCAGCGCCAGCTTCATATTGCCGGTGCCGGAGGCCTCTTTGCCGGCGGTGGAGATTTGCTCTGACACATCGGCCGCCGGGATCATCAGCTCCGCCACCGACACTTTATAGTCAGGAATAAACACGACTTTCAGGCGATCGCCGACCAGCGGATCGTTGTTGATTTTTTCCGCTACCTTGTTGATGGCGTAGATAATATTTTTGGCCAGATAGTAGCCCGGCGCGGCCTTGGCACCGAACAGGAACACGCGCGGCACCATGTCCAGCTGCGGATTATCACGCAGCTGGCGGTAAAGCGAGAGGATATGCAGCAAATTCAGGTGCTGGCGCTTGTACTCGTGCAGGCGCTTGATCTGCACATCGAAGATCGCCGCCGGGTTGAGCGTAATCCCCATCGTATGCTGCACCCAGGCCGCCAGCCTGTGTTTGTTTTCCTGCTTGATTTGCCGATAGCGCTGGTGGAAGTTTTGGTCGTCGGCAAAAGCCTCCAGCCCTTTTAACGCATCCAGATCCGTCACCCATTCGGCGTTCAGCTTGCTGTCGATCAGCGCGGAGAGCGCAGGATTACACTGCCTGAGCCAGCGACGCGGCGTGATGCCGTTGGTGACGTTATGAAATTTCTCCGGCCACAGCTGGTGATAATGCGGAAACAGATCTTTGACCACCAGCTCGGAATGCAGCGCGGCGACGCCGTTGACCGCAAAGCCGCTGACCACGCAAAGATTCGCCATCCGCACCTGGCGGTTATGGTGGATAGCCACCCGCTCCCAAACGTCGGCATCGTCCGGCCAGCGCTGCTGCACCAGCACTTTAAAGCGCGCATTGATCTGCTTAATCAGCGAAAAATGACGCGGCAGCAGGCTGCGCACCAGCCTTTCATCCCAGCATTCCAGCGCTTCCGGCATCAGCGTGTGGTTGGTATAGGCAAAGGTACGGCTGACGATGGACCAGGCCGCATCCCAGTCGAGCTGGTGCTCATCCAGCAAAATGCGCAGCAGCTCCGGGATGGCGATGGTCGGATGGGTATCGTTCAGCTGGATCACCTCGTACTGCGGCAGATCTGCGATTTTTCGACCCGCCGCGTGATGACGACGCAGGATATCCGCTACCGAACAGGCGCACTGAAAATATTGCTGCATCAGGCGCAGCCGCTTGCCCGCCTGGTGATTATCGTTCGGGTAGAGGACTTTCGTCAGCTTTTCCGCCTCTACGCCCTGCCGCTCCGCCTCCAGATATTTGCCGTCGTTAAACAGGCCCAGATCGAAAGGCTGCATCGCGACGGCCTGCCACAGGCGCAGCGGCTGGGTGATGCCGTTTTGATAGCCGACCACCGGCAGATCGCTCGCCTCGCCCATCAACGAAAAAGCGGGCTGCCACTGCTCCCGGCCCTGTGCGTCTTTGCTGAGCTTGCCGCCGAAGCCGACGCTCACGGCAAGCGAGCCGTTGCGCCGAAACCAGGGGTAGGTTTCGCGATGCCAGCTGTCCGGCGCTTCCTGCTGTGCGCCGTCGTAAAAGGACTGCCGAAACAGCCCGTACTGATAATTAAGACCATAACCCACCGCAGGCTGGCCCACGGTTGCCATCGAGTCCAGAAAGCAGGCCGCCAGGCGCCCCAGTCCGCCGTTGCCCAGCGCCGGATCGACTTCCTGCTCCAGCACGTCGGTCAGGTTAACGCCCTGTTTTTTCAGCACTTCGCTGACATCATCCAGCCAGCCAAGATTGATCAGATTATTGGCGGTCAGGCGGCCGATCAAAAATTCCATCGAAATATAGTTAACGTGCCGCTGCTGCCCTGACGGCGGCGTTGGCGGGCTGGCGAGCAGCTGTTCGGCCAGTGCGGCGCTGACCGCCTGCCACCACTGGTGCTGCGTCATCGCCTGCGGCTGATACGGCGCGCACTGGCGCGTCAGCGCCGCCATAAACGTGGTTTTACTGAATATTGCCTGCATGACCTGTCCTCATAATCCCTGAATTTCCCTCATGCTGCCGATTTGCAGCGTGCGGATCATCCTCCCAACGGCGATTAGAAAGGGAGGAGCAGCAGGGCGTAGGGGAAGGCGCGACTAAGGCGAATAGCACAGCGAAAAGCGTGATTAAAAAAATGTGACGAAGTACGACTAAATGCAACATAAAAGCTTATCCTGCTTGCAATCAACGGATTGGAGGCGGACTTTAGAAAAAATGATTAATTACGGGCTTTGAAATAATTAGCCGCCCCGCTGACGCTTCCTATAAGAATCCAAAATTATGCTTATCCCTTCAAAACTGAGCCGCCCGATGCGGCTGCAAGATACGGTGGTACGCGAACGTTTACTGGCCCGGCTGGCGGTCGTCCCGGACTATCGTCTGACGCTGGTTACCAGCCCGGCCGGCTACGGCAAAACAACGCTGATGGCGCACTGGGCGGCAGGAAAAAACGCGCTGGGCTGGTATTCGCTGGATGAAAGCGACAATAAGCCGGAACGTTTTGCCAGTTATTTGATTGCGGCGGTGCAGCAGGCCACCGGCGGCCACTGCGTGAAGAGCGAAGCCTTAAGTCAAAAGCACCAGTACGCCAGCCTGAACGCGCTGTTCGCCCAGCTGTTCGTCGAGCTTGCCGACTGGCAGCAGCCGGTGATGCTGGTAATCGATGACTATCATCTGATTACCAATGCGGATATTCATGAAGGGATGCGCTTTTTTCTGCGCCATCAGCCCGATAATTTCTCACTGGTGATCCTGTCGCGCACCTTGCCGCCGCTGGGCATCGCCAATTTACGCGTGCGCGGCCAGCTGCTGGAGCTTATCGTCTCCGAACTGGCCTTTACCCACAGCGAAACCCAGCAGTTTTTTGACTGCCGCCTGAAAGAGCCCATTGAACAGGCGGACAGCAATCGCTTTTGCGACAACGTTGCCGGTTGGGCCACGGCGCTACAGCTGATTGCGCTGTCGGCCAGCCAGTCCTCTACGCCGGCTTTACAGTCTACCCAGCATTCCGCGCGCAAGCTGACCGGCCTGAACGCCAGCCATTTATCGCAATATCTGGTCGAGGAAGTGCTGGATCGGGTCGATACGCCCACCCGCGATTTTCTGCTGCGCTGCTCTTTGTTGCGCTCGATGAACGACGCGCTGATCGTCCGTCTGACCGGCAGCGATAACGGGCAGCAGCGGCTGGAAAATCTGGAAAGCCAGGGTCTGTTTCTTCACCGCATGGACGGCACCGGCGAGTGGTTTAACTTCCATCCGCTGTTCGCCTCTTTTTTGCGGCAGCGCTGCCAGTGGGAGCTGGCCGCAGAGCTGCCGGAAATCCATCGCGCCGCTGCACAAGGCTGGCTGGCGCAGGGTTTTCCGGCCGAAGCTATCCATCACGCGCTGAGCGCGGAAGATACCGGGCTGCTGCGCGATATCCTGCTACAGCACGCGTGGGCGCTGTTTAACCAAAGCGAGCTGGCCCTGCTGGAAGAGTGCCTGAACGCCCTGCGCTATGACCAGCTGATCGTCAATCCTAAGCTGGTGCTGCTCCAGGCCTGGCTGATCCAAAGCCAGCACCGCTATGTTGAAGTCGACGCGCTGCTTTCCCGCGCGGAAAGCGAGATGCAGCGCAGGAATATCTCCATGACGCAGGAGCTTGCCGCTGAATTTAACGCCCTGCGCGCTCAGGTGGCGATCAACGATGGTCGTGAGGAAGAAGCCGCCCGGCTGGCGACGGAAGCGCTGCGCTTTTTGCCGCATAACAGCTATTACAGCCGCATAGTGGCGACCTCGGTCACCGGCGAAATCCAGCACTGCAAAGGCGATCTGGCGCGCGCGCTGCCGCTGATGCAGCAGACCGAACAGATAGCCAGACGCTTTCAGGTGTACCACTACGCGCTTTGGGCCTTGCTCCAGCAAAGTGAAATTTTAATTGCGCAGGGATTTTTACAGGCCGCCTTCGAGATGCAGGATCGCGCCTTTGAGCTGGTGCATGAACAGCACCTTGAACAGCTGCCGATGCACGAATTCCTGCTGCGCCTGCGCTCTCAGGTGCTGTGGTCATGGTCAAGGCTGGACGACGCCGAACAGGCTGCTCGCCAGGGGCTGGAAGTATTAAGCAATTTCCAGCCGCAGCAGCAGCTTCAGTGTCTGGCAATGCTGGCGAAATGCGCGCTGGCCCGTGGTCAGCTTGATAACGCGCAGCACTATTTGCAGCGCTGCGAGAACCTGATCAAAACCGGCCAGTATCATAGCGACTGGGTGACCAATACCGATAAAAGCCGGGTGATTTACTGGCAGCTGACCGGCAATAAAACCGCCGCGCAGCGCTGGCTCCAGCAGGCCGGTAAACCGGGCGGCGCGGATAATCATTTTCAGCAGGGCCAGTGGCGCTCGATTGCGCGCGTACAGATCCTGCTGGAGCAGTTCAGCGAGGCGGAGGTGGTGCTGGACGAGCTGAACAGCAACGCGCGCCAGCTGCGCCTCACCAGCGATTTAAACCGTAACCTACTGTTAAGCAACCTCTTATACTGGCGAACGGGCAGGAAAAGCGACGCGCAGCGCGTGCTGATCGAAGCGCTGAGCCTGGCAAACCGCACCGGTTTTATCAGCCATTTCGTGATTGAAGGCGAAATGATGGCGCAGCAGCTCCGGCAGCTGCTGCAGCTGAACCTGCTGCCGGAGCTGGAACAACGCAGGGCGCAGCAGATCCTGCGTGAACTTAATCAGCACCATCGGCATAAGTTTGCCCATTTTGACGAAAGCTTTGTCAGTAAACTGCTGAGCCATCCGCAGGTGCCGGAGCTGATCCGCACCAGCCCGTTAACCCAGCGGGAATGGCAGGTGCTGGGGCTGATCTATTCGGGCTACAGCAACGAGCAGATCGCGGGAGAGCTGGACGTCGCGGCGACGACTATCAAAACTCATATCCGCAATCTTTATCAGAAGATGGGCATTGCGCACCGTCAGGATGCGGTACAGCACGCCCGACAGCTGCTGGAAGTGATGGGCTACGGCACCCCGGATACGGCGGTGACCTGTCAGCCTTAACTGACAAAATGCCGCTTATCCAGTTTTCTCAGCGCCAGCGCCAGCAGCAAACTGCCCAGCAGCGTCAGCGTAAACACCAGCGGGATATCCAGCAGCGGCCGATCGGTATGATCAAGATGATGCGTCCGCATAAAGTGGATAAACAGCGCGTGGAAACCATAAATTGGTAGGGAATTACGGGAAATAACGCCTAAGATCGGTAAAATTCGCGCGTTCAGCACGTTTTTAAACAGCACCAGCAGGCTGACCGCCGCGATAAAGACCGCCGGGCCGCAGTAGAGATACCAGGTATCGGCAAAGGCGCCGTTAATCGCCATCTGCTTTTTAGTGCCCAGCGCGATAACCGCCACGCAGGCGATAAAAACCGTGCCGGCCAGCCAGCTGACGGCGCGTCCGCCGGTATTCATCGTGCCGATAGCGCGGCCAAACAGCGCGTAGAGCACGTAGTAGAAGCTGTCGCCGTTGATATAAAGATTAAGCGGCAGCCAGTGAAAATGCCCGACCGACTGATCCACCGTGTTGGGATTCGCCAGCACCGCCAGCACCAGCGTCACCGCCGCCAGATAGCCCGCCCGCACGTTTTTGACCTGAATAAGGGGCGAAAGCAGGTAGATAGCGATAATCGCGAAGAAAAACCACAGGTGATAGAACACCGGCTTCTGCAAAAGCAGCCGGATGGAAATCCCCTGGCTGATAGGCGTCAGCCACGTGATATAGGCCAGCGCCACCGCGCTGTAAAACGCCAGGCAGAGCACGATGCGCAGAAAATGACGGCCCTGCGCGCTGCGCTCGCCAAAGAACAGAAAGCCGGAAATCATAAAAAAGAGCGGCACGCAGACTCTGGAAGCGGAGTTCAGCAGATTGGAGAGATCCCACGTATGTTCGCCTACTTTTGGCGCGTTGGTCACGTACCAGGTGGTGGTGTGGATCATAATCACCATCAGGCAGGCCACCGCCCGCAGGTTATCTATCCAGGCTATCTTGTCCTTCATGTTTTCCTCTGCTGGCACCAATGCGTATCAGAGGGTAGCCAGGCGGCAAGTTTTCAACAACCTGCGCCAGGGGAATATCAGACAGGAGCAGGCCTGCATCTTTCCACGCCATGATGTTTTTTTAATTGGTTAGCTTTTTTAACACCAGCCCGTCGTCCTGCAACCTTTACCTCTCTTGAAATTATAATGAATTCATTATAAATTTGATTATAACTTAAACGTTATAATTACAGATCAGGGACGATCATGTGGAAAATCATAACAACAAAACGGTTTGATGCCTGGTTTTTTGCGCAACCCGAAGATTTGCAGGACGAAATCTTAGCGGCGTTTCTCGTGTTGAGAAAAGAAGGCCCCCATACTGGACGGCCATTGGTCGATACCCTGAATGACTCAATCTATCCGAATATGAAGGAGCTACGTCTGTCATTCAAAGCCAGGCCGATAAGGGCGTTATTTGCTTTTGATCCTGTTCGTCAGGCTATTTTCCTTTGTGCTGGCGACAAAACAGGCGACCGTAGGTTCTATAAAAAATATATCACTCTCGCTGAGGCTGAGTACAAAGCTCATCTGGCGAAACTGGAGGCCCGGTAATGGCAACGTTAGACGAACTGATGAACGAAGTAAGCCCCGCACGCCGCGCTAAAATCGAGGAGCGGGCCGAAGAAATGGTGCGCGAAATCACGCTGGCGCAGATGCGTGAAGAGCTGCAAATTTCACAAACTGAACTCGCCGCAACGCTTGGCGTTAAACAACCCGCCGTCGCCCGTATGGAGCGTGTAGATAACGATCCGCGCCTGTCCACGCTTAAACGCTACGTGGCCGCGCTGGGCGGAGAACTTTCTATTGATGTCAAACTCCCGTCGGGTAAGCGAGTTGCTTACCCGCTATAAGTGTTTTCAGGCAGGCACGCAGACGGAACAGAGAACAGCCAAAGAGGCTTTGCGGCGGCATCCGCGCCTCTTCGGCCAACATCGGGCTGACTAACCGACGGTCAAAGGGTATACTGACGCCCACTTTTAAAACCGTCTCGCGTGCGAAAACAACATGCAAAAGTTTGATACCAAGACATTTCAGGGTCTGATCCTGACCTTACAGGATTACTGGGCACGCCAGGGCTGCACCATCGTGCAGCCGCTGGATATGGAAGTCGGCGCGGGCACCTCTCACCCGATGACCTGTCTGCGCGCGCTGGGGCCGGAGCCGATTGCCGCGGCCTACGTGCAGCCTTCCCGCCGTCCTACCGACGGCCGCTACGGCGAAAACCCGAACCGCTTACAGCACTATTATCAGTTCCAGGTGATCATCAAGCCGTCACCGGACAATATTCAGGAACTCTACCTCGGCTCGCTGAAAGAGCTGGGTATGGATCCGACTGTCCACGATATCCGCTTCGTGGAAGATAACTGGGAAAACCCAACGCTGGGCGCGTGGGGCCTGGGCTGGGAAGTCTGGCTGAACGGCATGGAAGTGACGCAGTTCACCTACTTCCAGCAGGTCGGCGGCCTGGAGTGCAAGCCGGTGACCGGCGAAATCACCTATGGCCTGGAGCGTCTGGCGATGTATATCCAGGGCGTGGACAGCGTTTACGATCTGGTCTGGAGCGACGGCCCGCTGGGGAAAACCACCTACGGCGACGTGTTCCATCAGAACGAGGTGGAGCAGTCTACCTATAACTTTGAGTATGCCGACGTCGACTTCCTCTTTACCTGCTTCGAGCAGTACGAAAAAGAAGCAAAAAGCCTGCTGGAGCTGGAAAAACCGCTGCCGCTGCCGGCCTACGAACGCATCCTGAAGGCAGGTCATACCTTTAACCTGCTGGACGCGCGTAAAGCTATCTCCGTGACCGAGCGCCAGCGCTATATTCTGCGCATCCGCACCCTGACCAAAGCCGTGGCTGAAGCTTACTATGCGTCTCGCGAGGCGCTGGGCTTCCCGATGTGCAATAAAAAATAAGAGGCAGCCATGACTGAAAAAACATTTCTGGTGGAGATCGGCACCGAAGAGCTGCCACCGAAGGCGCTGCGCAATCTTGCCGAAGCCTTTGCCGCGAATTTTACCGCCGAACTGGATGCCGCCGGCCTGACGCACGGCGAAGTAAACTGGTATGCCGCGCCTCGTCGTCTGGCGCTGAAGGTCGCAGACTTAAGCGCTGCGCAGCCCGATCGCGAAGTGGAAAAGCGCGGCCCGGCCATCGCCGCGGCTTTTGATGCCAACGGCGTCGCCACCAAAGCGGCGGAAGGCTGGGCGCGCGGCTGCGGTATCACCGTCGATCAGGCCGAGCGTCTGAGCACCGACAAAGGCGAATGGCTGCTGTATCGCGCCCATATGAAAGGCGAAAGCGCGCAGTCGCTGCTGCCTGCGATGGTTGCCACCTCGCTGGCGAAGCTGCCTATTCCTAAACTGATGCGCTGGGGCGATTCCGACGTGCAGTTTGTGCGTCCGGTACACACCGTGACGCTGCTGCTGGGCGAAGAGAGCATTCCGGCCACCATTCTGGGTATCGACTCCGCCCGCACTATTCGCGGCCACCGCTTTATGGGCGAGCCGGAATTCACTCTCGATAATGCCGATCAATACCCGCAGATCCTGCTGGAGCGCGGCAAGGTGCAGGCCGACTTCGAGGCGCGTAAAGCGCAGATCAAAGCCGATGCCGAAGCCGCAGCGAAAGAGATTGGCGGCCATGCCGATCTGAGCGACAGCCTGCTGGAAGAGGTAGCCTCGCTGGTAGAGTGGCCGGTAGTGCTGACGGCAAAATTCGAAGAGAAGTTCCTCGCGGTGCCGGCCGAAGCGCTGGTTTACACCATGAAAGGCGACCAGAAGTATTTCCCGGTTTACGACGATGCGGGCAAGCTGCTGCCGCACTTTATCTTTGTGACCAACATCGAGTCGAAAGATCCGTCGCAGATTATCGCCGGTAATGAAAAAGTGGTGCGTCCTCGTCTGGCCGATGCGGAATTCTTCTTTAATACCGATCGCAAACAGCGTCTGGAAGACAATCTGCCGCGTCTGGAAACCGTTCTGTTCCAGAAAGAGCTGGGCACGCTGCGCGATAAAACCGACCGCATTCAGGCGCTGGCTGGCTGGATTGCCGCACAGACTGGCGCTGACGTCAATCATGCGACCCGCGCCGGTCTGCTGTCCAAATGCGACCTGATGACCAATATGGTGTTCGAGTTCACCGACACGCAGGGCGTGATGGGCATGCACTACGCCCGTCATGATGGCGAAGCGGAAGACGTTGCCGTGGCGCTGAACGAGCAGTATCAGCCGCGCTTTGCCGGTGATGAACTGCCGTCCAACCCGGTCGCCTGCGCGCTGGCGATTGCCGACAAGATGGACACGCTGGCGGGTATTTTCGGCATCGGCCAGCATCCAAAAGGCGATAAAGATCCGTTCGCGCTGCGTCGTGCCGCGCTGGGCGTGCTGCGTATTATCGTCGAGAAGAATCTGCCGCTGGATCTGCAAACGCTGACCGAAGAAGCGGTGCGCCTGTATGGCAGCAAGCTGAGCAACGCGAAAGTGGTCGATGACGTGATCGACTTTATGCTGGGTCGCTTCCGCACCTGGTATCAGGAAGAAGGCCACAGCATCGACACCATCCAGGCCGTGCTGGCTCGTCGCCCTACTCGTCCGGCGGATTTCAACGCGCGTATGAAAGCCGTGTCCCACTTCCGCACCCTGGAAGAGGCGGCTGCGCTGGCGGCGGCTAACAAGCGTGTCTCCAACATTCTGGCGAAATCCAGCGAAACGCTGAACGACAGCGTGCAGGCCTCGCTGCTGAAAGAGAACGAAGAGATCCAGCTGGCGACCTACGTGTCTGCCTTAAGCAGCAAGCTGGCGCCTTACTTCGCGGAAGGCCGCTATCAGGATGCGCTGATCGAGCTGGCGCAGCTGCGCGCCGCCGTGGATAACTTCTTTGAGAAAGTCATGGTGAACGCGGAAGATCGTGAAGTGCGCATCAACCGTTTAACCCTGCTGACCAAACTCCGCCAGCTGTTCCTGGAAGTTGCGGATATTTCTCTGCTGCAGTAAATCCTCCTCCCACCTGAGGGAAGGGGTTTAAAGCTGACGGTAACAAACCCGCCATAACGGCGGGTTTTTTTTAGCCTTTCGCTTTCATATCAATCACAAAGCGGTACTTCACGTCGCCTTTCAGCATCCGCTCAAACGCCATTTCTACATCTTCCAGCCGGATAACTTCCACGTCTGACACAATGTTGTGCTCGCCGCAGAAATCCAGCATCTGCTGCGTTTCCGCAATGCTGCCGATAGAGGTGCCGGAAATGCTCAGACGCTTAAAGACGACCGGCGTCACGTTTGGCGACTTGTGCGGCGCATCCGGGATGCCGACCAGCACCAGATGACCGTTGGTTTTCAGCGCGTTGAGATAAGGATCGAGATCGTGCGGCGCGGCCACGCAGTCCAGAATAAAGTCGAGGCTGTTGGCCTGCGCCGCCATCTGCTCTGCATCTTTAGACACCACCACGCTGCTGGCGCCCAGGCGCAGCGCATCTTCGCCTTTGGCCGGCGAAGTGGTAAACAGCACCACTTCCGCGCCCAGCGCGCTGGCCAGCTTGACGGCCATATGCCCTAAACCGCCCAGGCCAATAACGCCCACGCGCTGGCCGGGCTGAATATTCCAGTGTTTAAGCGGCGACCAGGTGGTTACGCCCGCGCACAGCAGCGGCGCGACCGCGCTCAGCGTCAGGTTTTCCGGCACGTTAACCACGAACTTGCTGTCTACGACGATGCTGTCGGAATAGCCGCCGAAGGTTTTGCCGCCGATAACTTTTTCTTCGCCGTTATAGGTCGCGGTAAAACCTTCTTCGCAATACTGCTCTTCGCCCTGACTGCACTGCGAGCAGTGGCCGCAGGAGTCGACCATCACGCCGACGCCGACCAGGTCGCCTGCTTTAAAGGCGCTAACGTCGCTGCCGGTAGCAATCACGCGGCCTACAATTTCATGGCCGGGCACCAGCGGAAACGTGCTGACGCCCCATTCGTTGCGCGCCATATGCAGATCGGAGTGGCAAACGCCGCAGTAGTGGATATCAATATGCACATCGCCGGCTTGCAGTTCGCGGCGCTGAAATTCGAATGGTTCAAGAGAAGTAGTGGCAGATTTTGCTGCCAGGCCTTTAACCTGCATGTGGCTGTCCCCTGTTGGGCAAAGCCGCGTAGAGTAGAGAAATGCGCGGGCCGGGGCAAGCCGGAATTGTAAATGAGAATATGAGCGCCGGACGCCTCGCTTAAAACACAAAACCCGCCAGCGGGCGGGTTTTTCAATTACTGGCACAGCAAAAGACCGTTTTTTACTATCCCAGCAGCTCACGGCTGAGACAAGGATTTGATTGGATCAACAGCATTAATTTTTGAGCACTGCGCGAAGGTTTACTGCGCTTCGCTTCCCAGCTCTTAACCGAGGAAACACTAACGCCCATTGCCAGGGCAAACTCATCAACTTCCATGCCGGTAATTTCCCGTATGCGTTTTGGTTCGGGCATTAACACTTCACCCTTTAATGCGGGAGCGGCCTGGATAACTTCACGCGTAAGCACAATGTGCTCAAGGCTGGACAACAACTCACCCATTGGGTCTTTAACTTCCATAGAGCACTCCTCATAAAAATCACGAATGTGAACAACCAGAGGGAGGATCTGAGGCCCAGATCCCGAATGCTGGCGAACAACAGCCTGAGGAGCTCATTGAGACAGCGCAGGTTAACGCCAGGATTTTTAGTATGGGCGCAAACTCAAACTTTTGCGCTCAAATTTTTGACTATTTTTTAAACCTGAACGCCAAAAATCTTTACATCCCGACAGACGGCTTCAGGCTACGCCATACGGGGCCTGAGGTGGTAACGATTACAGGAAACTGGACAGAGAGTAAGCAGAACGGTAGTTATCAGAAAATTCCTAACACATGGATAACTTTGCTGCTGACAGAAAAAATAAAGCGGCGCATTAGGGCAGATTAAGCGTAGCCGTCAGCGTGGCGGTTTTGCTCTTTGCCGCTGGCGTAGAACAGAGCGTTTCTGCGCCACATTCGGCCCGGTTAAGCGTTTGATTATTCACAATCTGGCAGAGTGAGTATTCCGCGCCGCTAAAAATTCTATTAATAACAATCCGACAGATGGATTATTCGGCGGCGCTAAAAATCCTGTTAATAACAATCTGGCCGATTAATTATTAAAAATGCCATTACTAACAATCCGGCAGATTGATTATTTGGCGCCTCTCCTTTACCGCTACGGAAAAAGCTATCTGGTCAATTTGCTATGCCCCGCCATTAATCTGCACGCCGGTGGCGCTTTATGTCTGCCCACATCTGCACCAAAAAGCGGCATCTTACTGCCTGCCGTTTCCCACCCGGCTGAACAAGTAAAATTTATAATATTTAAATTCAAACGCTTACGTAAATAACCGCGCCGCTCTGCCGTACCAATTCAATATTGGTTCGCTTTTTGCCTCTGTTATCTCCGTGGCTGGCCGTTCGATTACCGCTGCCGTCGCACTATTTCAGGGGCTGAAGAAGCGAACCAATCATGACTGATACAACAAATTCCACCAGTTCCCATTCCGCGCTGGAAAAGCTGCGCCAGCTGATCCAGCAGCAGGAAGCCCAACCGGCTAACCCGCTGCCTACTGAACGGGAGCTGGCCGAACGGTTTTGCGTGGGCCGTCGTGAGATCCGCCGGGCGCTGGACGTGCTGGAAGAAGAAGGCCGCATCTGGCGCAAGCAGGGTAAAGGCACGTTTGTCGGCCCGGCCGCGCCGGTTCAGCCGCTGGCGCTGCACGATTTGCCGCAGCGCTCAAATCTGCTGGAAGTGATGGAGGCCCGTATTCAGCTGGAGCCGGGGCTGGCTCGTCTGGCCGCCCTGCGGGCCAGCGGCGAGCAGGTTGCGCTGATGCAGCGGCTGATGGAGAGGATGCAGAGCATCGCCCCGGACGACAGCGATCGGCACGAACTGTGGGACAGCGCGTTTCACCGGGCTATCGCCGAAGCTGCAGGCAACCGTCTGATGCTGGGGTTGTTCGACGCGGTCGACGCGGTTCGCCGGGATCCGGGCTGGCAGCACCTGCGCGTGCTGGCGCGAACGACGGATCGGCTGCACAGCTACGACGACCATCACCAGCGGCTGGTGCAACATATCGCGGAGCGGCAGCCGCAGGAGGCCGCCGCGGCCATGCGTGAACATTTACTGGCGCTGCAACAGGCGCTCATCGAAGCGCTCAGCGGTGATAAAGAGGAGCTGCCATGAAGGCCACAACGCCGGTGCTGGCTCTGCGCCAGCTCAACGTTCGTTTTAAAGGCAGTCCCGTCAGCGTGCTGGACGATATTTCGCTTCAGGTCGAAGCTGGCGAAACGCTGGCGCTGGTCGGCGAATCCGGCTGCGGTAAAAGCATCACCTCGCTGGCGCTGATGGGCCTGCTGCCCGACAGCGCGGAGATCGTTCAGGGCGAAATCACTTTTCTCAATCGGCCGCTACAAACCCTGAACGCACGCGACTATGCCGATCTGCGCGGCAACGAGCTGGCGATGATTTTTCAGGAGCCGATGACCTCGCTCAATCCCGCTTTCACGCTGGGCGATCAGCTGAGCGAAGCCGTGATGCGTCATCATGCGGTAAACCGCCGTGAAGCGATGGCCGTAGCGCTGGCAATATTAGAAAAGGTGCAGATCCCGGCGGCGGAAATGCGGCTGAAAGCCTATCCACACCAGCTTTCCGGCGGGATGCGCCAGCGCGTGATGATCGCGATGGCGCTCATCAACCGGCCAAAGCTGTTGATTGCCGACGAGCCTACCACCGCGCTGGACGTTACCATCCAGGCGCAGATCCTGGCGCTGCTTAACAGCTTGCAGAAGGAAACCGGCACGGCGGTGCTGATGATTACGCATGACCTGGGCGTGGTTGCCGAAGTGGCGCAGCGCGTGGCGGTGATGTATGCCGGACAGGTGGTCGAAACCGGCGACGTCGCGGAAATTTTCCGCGATCCGCAGCATCCCTACACGATTGGCCTGATGGGTTCCATTCCCGGCGCCGCTACCCGCACCACTACGCTGGCCACCATTCCTGGCGCCGTGCCGCTGCCGGAACAGATGCCCCAGGGCTGCCGCTTCGCCACCCGCTGTCCGTTTGCCGAAAAACGCTGCCACCAGCATAAACCCGCCCTGCAAGCTATCGGCGTCCGCCATCAGGTCGCCTGTTTTCGCGCCCCGCTGGAAGAGCACGTGACGTCTGGAGAATGCGCATGACCTTACCCATCCTTGAATGTAGCGATTTAACAAAAACCTTTCCTGGCCCGACGCGGCTATTTAAGCGCAACCCTCACGTCACGGCTGTCGATCGCATTTCGTTGCAGGTGATGCCGGGCGAAACGCTGGCTATTGTCGGGGAATCAGGCAGTGGCAAATCGACGCTGGGTCGGCTGCTGCTGCGGCTGCTCGCCCCTTCTCAGGGGCAGGTTTTTTATCAGGGCGAAGAGATCACCAAAGCCAGCGGCACACGTCTGAATCAGCTGCGTCGTGAACTACAGATTATTTTTCAGGATCCCTTCGCCTCGCTTAACCCGCGCATGACCGTGGAGCATATCGTCGGCGAACCCTTATGGCTGCACGAGTCGCTATCTGGCAGCCAACGGCAGGAAAAAGTCGCCGAACTGCTGCAAACGGTTGGCCTTCCCGCCGTCTGGGCACGGCGCTATCCGCATGAGTTTTCCGGCGGCCAGCGCCAGCGTATCGGTATTGCCCGCGCGCTGGCTTCCGGCCCGAAGCTGCTGCTGGGCGATGAGCCGGTTTCGGCGCTGGACGTGTCGGTACAGGCGCAGGTAGTGAATCTGCTGGAAAGCCTGAAGCAGCAGTTCGGCCTGACCATGATCGTGGTGGCGCACGGTCTGGGCGTGATCCGCCATATGAGCGATCGCGTCGCGGTGATGTATCTGGGGCAGATTGTAGAGCTGGCGACGGTAGAGGAAATTTTCGATGCGCCGCTGCATCCCTATACCCAGGCGCTGATCGCTTCGGCTCCCCGATTGCAGCCGGGTGCCGCTCGCCAAATTCCCGTTTTGCAGGGCGACTTGCCCAATCCCGCCGCGCCGCCAAAGGGCTGTCGTTTTCATACGCGCTGCCCTTACGTCAGCGACGAATGCCGCGTGCTGGAACCCATTCAGCAGGTCATTGCCGGTGGCCGCCAGGTGGCCTGCCACCGCTGGCAGGAGATCAATCGTGACCGCAGCGTGATTACCGTTACGCCGCCTTCAGACGCTTTTCTGCGCCGTCGCGCGCTATTCGATCGGGCGGTAAAACACCGCGCTTTAACCTCTTTGGGAGAGATAACGCCATGAATCTACGCCATACTTCACTCGCCGCCCTTAGTGGCCTGCTGCTGCTGGGCAGTTTACCGGCGCAGGCGGAAAGCACGCTGCGGATCGGCCTGGGCGCCGATCCGGATATGCTCGACCCGCACCTTGCCCGCACCTACTATGGCCGCTTTGTCTTTGCCGCGCTCTGCGATCGTCTGGTGGATATTGATGAAAAGCTACAGGTGGTACCGGGCCTTGCGACCGACTGGAAATGGAGCGAGGACGGCAAAACGTTAACCATGAACCTGCGCCAGGGCGTGACTTTTCAGGACGGCGAAAAGTTTGATGCTGCTGCGGTAAAATTCAATCTCGATCGTGCCATGACGCTGCCCGGCTCGCTGCGTAAAAGCGAGCTTTCTTCCGTTGAGTCGGTGGAGGTGGCTTCGCCTTCTCAGGTTATTCTGCATCTGAAAAATGCCGACGCGGCGCTGCTCAGCCAGCTGACCGATCGCGCTGGCACAATGCTGGCGCCGAAAGCCGCCGTAAAGCCTGATTTTGCCATGCATCCGGTCTGTTCCGGCCCTTATCAGTTTGCCAGCCGGGTGCAGCAGGATCGCATCGTCCTGAAACGCTTTGACCACTACTGGAATAAGTCGGCCTATCATTTTGATAAGGTGGTTTTTTTGCCCATTCCCGATGCCTCGGTGCGCCTGGCTAATCTGCGTTCCGGCGATCTCGATCTGACCGAAGGCATTGCCGCCAGCGATGTCAAAACCGTTACCGCCGACAGCCGCCTGAGCCTGGTCAAAGTCACCGGACTGGGCTATCAGGGCATCACGTTTAATATCGCTAACGGCAAAACCGCGCCGGACAGCCCGTTTGCAAAAGATGCCCGCGTGCGTGAGGCTTTTTCGCTGGCTATCGATCGCGACGCGCTGAATCAGGTGGCGTTTGAAGGCCAGTACACGCCAGCCAACCAGGCTTTCTCCCCCGTCAGCCCTTACCACGTTAAGCTGCCCGTTCCCGCGCGCGACGTGGAAAAAGCCAAAGCGCTGCTTGCCGCCACCGGCGTGAAAACGCCGCTCAACGTAACGCTGCTGGTCACCAACAATCCCACCTCGCAGCAGGTAGGCCAGGTGATCCAGGCGATGGTCAGCGAGGCGGGCTTTAACGTGAACCTGCAAATGAGCGAGTTTGCTACCTTGCTGGATCGCCAGCAGCGCGGCGACTTTCAGCTCAACCTTTCCGGCTGGTCAGGCCGTCCCGATCCTGACGGCAGCATCTTCGCGTTTATCAACAGCAAAGGCACCCTGAACGATGGCCGCTACGGCAATCCACAGGTGGATAGCTGGCTGACCGAAGCCCGCCAGACCAACGATATAGCCGCCCGTCAGGCGTTGTATAACAAGGTGGTGCAGCAGCTACAAAGCGATATGCCGATCGCTTACCTCTATTTTGAACCGCGTATTTTTGGCATGACCAAAAAACTCCAGGGCTTTAAGGCCTGGCCGGACGGGCTGGTGCGCCTGGCTGGCGTAACGATGACGCCGTAAGGCGCAGGAGCGACCATGCTGGAACTGATCTGTAAACGCGTGCTGCTGGCGATCCCGACGCTGTTTCTGGTGAGCATAATGGTCTTCTCGCTGCAAAAGCTGCTGCCGGGCGATCCGATCCTCGCGATGGCGGGCGAAGAGCGTGACCCGGCGGTAATTGCGCAGCTAAGAGAGCATTATCACCTGAACGATCCACTGCCTTCGCAGTACTTTTACTGGCTGGGCAACGCGCTGAAGGGCGATCTCGGCACTTCTATTCGTACTCAGGAACCGGTGACCGCGCTGATTAGCAGCAAGCTGCCGGTGACGCTGGAACTGTCGCTGCTGGCGATGCTAGTGGCGCTGCTGGTTGGCATCAGCATGGGCATCGTCGCGGCGGTGCGGAAAAACAGCTGGGTCGATCACGCCACCAATTTCGTGGCGCTTTCCGGTATCTCCGTGCCGCATTTCTGGCTGGGCATTCTGCTGATCCTGCTCTTTTCCGTGCATCTTCAGTGGCTGCCCGCTTCCGGCTACGTCAGCCTGAGCGAGAGCGTGTCGCAAAATGTGAAAACGCTGCTGCTGCCCGCGCTGGTGCTGGGAACGGGCCTGGCCGCGACACTGATGCGCCATACGCGCGCCTCGATGATTGCCGTGCTGAAGGCGGATTATATCCGCACCGCCAGAGCCAAAGGGCTGCTGCCGAAAAAGGTGATCCTGAAGCACGCTTTCCGCAACGCGCTAGTGCCGGTGATCACGCTGACAACGCTATTGTTTGGCGAACTGCTGGGCGGCGCGGTGCTGACCGAACAGGTTTTTACCCTGCCCGGCTTTGGCAAGATGATCGTCGATGCGGTGTTTAACCGCGATTACGCCGTGGTGCAGGGCGTGGTGCTGGTGGTGGCTATCGGCTTTCTGCTGCTGAACCTGCTGGCCGATGTGCTTTACGTGCTGATTAACCCGAAAATGCGAGGCTGACCATGAGTGAAGTTCTGACGGCTGGCGGCGCGGCGACCCTGCGCAAGCCCACTAATCGGGTGCTGAAAAAATTTCTCGGCAATAAAAGCGCGATGATCGGCGCGGTGATTGTGGCGCTGTTTGTGGCGATGGCGCTTCTCGCGCCCTGGCTGGCCCCTTTCGATCCGATCAAAGCCGATTTCCTGGCCGTGCGCAAAGCGCCTTCCGCTATGCACTGGCTCGGCACCGATGAACTGGGGCGCGATATTCTGTCGCGGATGATTTGGGGAGCGCGCACTTCGCTGCTGGCAGGCTGTATTTCCGTGGCGATCGCCATTCTGATTGGCGTCCCGCTGGGGCTGATTGCCGGTTACCGACAGGGCCTGTGGGACGGCGTGATTTCACGCTTTATCGAAGCGCTACTGGCCTGTCCTTTTTTGATCCTGGCGATTGCGCTGGGCGCTTTTCTTGGCCCCAGCCTGGGTAATGCGATGATCGCTATCGGCCTGTCGGCCATGCCCATCTTCGCCCGCCTGACGCGTGGCCAGGTGATTGCTATCCGTAACGAAGAGTATATCGACGGCGCGCGCGCTATCGGCCTGCCCGATCGCTGGATCGTGCTGCGCTATGTGCTGCCCAACGTGCTGTCGCCGATCCTGGTGCAGGCCACGCTGGCCGTCGCTTCCGCCATTATTACCGAGGCGAGCCTGTCGTTTCTGGGCCTGGGCCAGCAGCCGCCCAATCCTTCCTGGGGCGCGATGCTCAACACCGCCAAAGGCTTTCTTGAACAGGCACCGTGGATGTCCATTTTTCCCGGCCTTGCCATTTTTTTGATTGTGCAGGGCTTTAATCTGCTGGGCGACGGGCTGCGCGACGCGCTCGATCCGCGCAACGATTAACTTTAAGGAACCGCTATGAGTGGAATCAGTGATTTTAACGTGGGCTATCCGTCTTATCGCGTGCCGATGATGGGCCGCAACGCCGTCGCCGCCTCGCAGCCGCTGGCGGCACAGGCCGGGATCAAAATGCTCCAGCTGGGCGGTAATGCGGTGGACGCGGCGATTGCGACAGCTATCGCCCTGACCGTGGTGGAGCCGACCGGCAACGGCATTGGCAGCGATGCCTTCGCTATCGTCTGGGACGGCAACGAACTTCATGCGCTGAATGCTTCAGGCCGCGCACCCGCCGCCTGGTCACGCGAAACCTTCGCCCATTTGCAGGCGATGCCGGAGATTGGCTGGGATTCGGTAACCGTGCCGGGCGCGGTGTCCGCCTGGGTTGAGCTGGCGGAGCGTTTCGGTACGCTGCCGTTAACCACGCTGGCCCAGCCGGCCATCGACTATGCGCGTAACGGCTTTCCGGTGTCGCCGCTGATAGGGCACCTGTGGGAACGCGGCTACCAGAAGCTGCGCGATCAGCCAGGCTTTAGCGCCTGCTTTGCACCCGAAGGCCGTCCGCCGCGCGTCGGCGAGCTGTTCCGCAATCCTCGCCAGGCGGAAACCCTGGAGAAAATCGCCGCCACCAACGGCGAAGCTTTCTACCGCGGCGAGCTGGCAGAAAAAATCGCCGCTTTCGCCAAAGAGCACGGCGCGGCGCTGACGCTGGAAGATTTGCACAACCACCGCGCCGACTGGGTGACGATGCTTTCCCGCCCTTTTGCCGGCGGTTCGGTGCAGGAGCTGCCGCCGAACGGTCAGGGCATCGCCACGCTGATGGCGTTGGGCATTCTGGAACAGTGGGATATTGAGCGTTACGAGCCGGATTCGGCGCAGTGGCTGCATCTCTCTATTGAAGCGATGAAGCTGGCGCTGGTGGATCTGGAACGTTATATCGCCGACGAAGAGCACATGGAGTTTCCTGCTGAACTGCTGCTGAGCGACGACTATCTGCGTGAACGCGCCGCGCTGATCGATCCTCATCAGGCCGGCGATTTTACTTTTGGCGCGCCGAAGCAGAGCGGAACGGTTTACCTTTCTACCGCCGATGCTAACGGCATGATGGTGTCGTTTATTCAGTCAAATTATATGGGCTTCGGCTCTGGCGTCGTGGTGCCCGATACCGGCATCAGCCTGCAAAATCGCGGCGCAGGCTTTGTGCTGGAGGAAACGCATCCCAACGTGGTGGCGGCCGGCAAGCGCGCTTTCCATACCATCATCCCTGCCTTCGCGCTCGACGGCGACGGCCAGCCGCTGATGTCGTTTGGCGTAATGGGCGGCCCGATGCAGGCGCAGGGGCATTTACAAATGGCGCTGCGCATTATGCTGCATAAGCAGAATCCTCAGGCGGCCATTGACGCGCCGCGCTGGCGCGTGGTGGCGGGCCGGGAAGTGATTGTCGAACCGGCGTTAGATCGCAACGTCATTGCCGCCTTACGAGCGATGGGCCATCACATCGTGGTGGAAGATCCGCTGCAGACCTACAGCTTCGGCGGCGCGCAGGCGATAGTTCGCGATCCGCAGGGATTCTGGATAGCCGCCACCGAAAGCCGCAAGGACGGCCAGGCACTGGTATTTTGAGGCTTATGCTCCGCCTTTGAGCAGCCACAGTTTCGGATTGCCCGTACTGCAACGGGCATGGCCGGCAGATGGGCAAGCGGCGGATCGGCGGGCTATATCAGTGCCAGAAATGATCCAGTCATCCTGGTGCCGGAACTGACCGCCCTTTTTCGAAAAGCTGGTAGCTAAATGCGAAACAGCAAAGGCCATGTAGATCACCTTTTCAGAAAGTGGCCCGTTCATAATTCTGCTTTTCTCTTAAAATCTTTCGGGCGGCTATAATATGCCTCCCGAAGGTTTTCCAACCCACAAAATACTATATTGCATAATAGATTCGGGTTAAAATTGCTCATAATGGATTTGCAAATAAAGGAAAGGTGCGATGGATAATGTGGATTTAAGCAAACTTAGCGAAAAGGAAAGGATTTACGTTGAACGTATGTCAGAAGGTGAGGGCTGGACAATACATGAAACCTTAAGGCGCCTGCTCAGAGTTTTTAAAGTTGTCTTACTCATGGTCTTTATTATTACAGCTATTGGTGTTGTTGAGTTTATCAGGTCTGATAATGGTAGCTTTTACTCTTACCTTTTTGTTTACTTTATTGTCCTTGTGGTTTTTTATTTTATGGCCCCCGTAAAATTGGGAGCCAAGATAATTTATTATAAGTTAATATAATTCTTAGCGTTGGTCGTAAATGCTTTTAAGAGTAATGCTATCTCCCAGCGCCTCCAAAGCTAATGAAGGCGCTCCAACAACTTTTACATTTCTGATAAAATCTGATGGCAGATAACGGTAAAGTCGCCAGGAATCTGGTTTAAGAATCATTCTTGCTAAACCATATCCTGAAAGAGATATGTCAGCCACACTATATGTGGCACGGCCTGTAGTCGCGCTGAAACCGAGGAATTTGGCAGTTTTCACATAACCACTACGCAAGAATCCTTGTGTATCATTCTGATTAATTTTTATATTTTGAAAACTTTCGTATACATTATTTGCTCCATGCAAAACTATAGTTGCTCCTGCAATAACACCTATTACATTACCGGTGAGTATAGAAGTCACCACTATACCTGCTCCGGCCACTATTTGTCCGGTCCCTATAATCACACCCACACCGTTAATAAAATACCCCCATGTTCCGAGACTATTGGTCAGCTCTGCTGACACCACAACCCTGGCATTTTTAATATTAAGAGAAAGGCTCTGTTCACTAATAAACGCTTTTTCCTGATGTAGATTATCCAGGAAGAACTTGCATTCTCGTTCACTACTGGCTCTGTTAATCGATTTCAGCTGTTCTTCTATAAAACTGCCCATTTCACGATTAAAATTTTCGCGTAATATCAGGCTTTTGATATGCCGTATTCCAGCCTGTCTGGCCATGTCTTTGAGCGCATCCGCCTTACCCATTGCCTGTATGCGGTAAACTTTTTTAAAGCGATTCTTATCCAGATAGTTATCCATAACGATTCCTTGTTATCAGTGCCAGCAATGTATACCACAGCGGTAATGCCAGGCACAAAGCTACGGCGCTTAACCAGAAGCTGAAAATTTGCTTCTGCATAAAACGGGTCTATTCCCGCTGGCAGGTAGGATTTCTGTGCCTATGCCGTTTACAAATTAGCGATTACAGGAAAGATCAACAAACCGGTATAGGAAGAATAACGCTGCCTGGGAGCGTTATATTTGGCATATGAAAGGCTATACAGGATGTGGCACAGAATTATTTTTTCGGGGCCCAGAAACGCCCGGCCGCTCGAGCAGAGAAAAGAGAGATACACAGGCTATGGATTTATTCGGATGCCGTAATCCAGGCCCAACATTGCTGGCGCGAACCCCGCAAAATTTGTGAAAAAGGCAGCCCGTCCTCTTCATGAAGTCAGGCAAAATCAGGCTGGCCTTCCCGCATGTAAGAAGACATAAGCGACAAGGCTACACAACCTGTGGAAAAGCGACCGCACAGGCAGAAATCTGAGTGCTTTCCAACCGAAAATTAAATTTTCTTCACGTATAAGCAACCGATTTCCGTATCCTCGTCAGTCGAGTTGAACTATTCTTCAGAGGCGACACAGGTCGCCTTTTGCTTGTAGCATTTCTATTACAGGAGTTACTTCCGATGACGACAGGAACCATTCGCGGCTGGACGCGTCTGCTGGCGCCTTTTATGGCGCTGATGCTGGTGTTTCAGCTAACGGGTTGTGGCGATAAAGAAGCGGATCAGCGCAAAGCCTTTATCGATTTTCTGCAAAATACGGCGATGCGCAGCGGCGAACATCTGCCCGCCCTTAGTGAAGATCAGAAACAGCGTGTCGGTAATTACGCCAGCGACTACGCTATTGTTTATGGCTTCTCCCAGCAGGTTAACCGCGCGGTGGATAACGGTCTGAAGCCGGTAGTGGATGAATTGTCTGCTATCCGTGCGCCGCAGGACTACCTGACCCGTCGCGATTCTCTGCGTCAGGCCAGCGGTTCGCTGGAGGTGCTGGCACAACAGATCCAGACGGCGAAAACGCAGGCCGACAGCAGCAAAGCCGGGCTGAAACAGCCAGCGGAGCTGAAAACGGTGTATGACAACCTTTATAACAAGGTCGTCACGCAGCCAGCCGATACGCTGCTGCCGCTGCTGCCTGCATTACAGAAGCTAAGCCAGGACGCGGTGCAGACGGGCGATTTCCTGCAGCAGCAGGGTTCGCAGATGACCTTTAACGGTCAGACCATACAGTTCCCGACCCAGCAACAGGCGACCCAGTACAACACGCTGATGAGCAATATTTCTGCCAATGCGCATGCGCTTGGTCAGGCGCAAATCGCGCTGCAGGGCCAGTAACATTTTGCTGCGGGCCGCTCGCTTTAAACGGCCCGCCTCTTCTTCCGCTCAACAGCCCTTCTCAGCCACAGACCATTTCGGCTCATCAAACCTTCTCAGCCACAGACAATATTAGCGGTTGCCCAGCCGCTGTAAATAAATTGTGAACCACATCACGTATCAGGCATAAAGTCCCGAAAACAAAGTGTGATATCAATCACATAACACTCCCAGGCAAGCCCATTTAATAAACAGCATCAGCCTGTTTTTTGTCCTTTATGTGATCGGCTTCACGTAAAAACCCCCTGTTCACCGCGCTATGTGGTGATAGAGATCACACTTTACCCGGTGGCTACGCAGCGCTGCGGACGCGTGCTAGAGTCCGCCTGCACAGGGCAACGTTTTAAACAAAAATCAGCGCGCTCTCTTGTCGGCGCGTACCAATAAGGGGTGTGCTTGTATGTCCTCATCAGATATCAAGATTAAAGTGCAGAACTTTGGTCGCTTTCTGAGCAATATGGTAATGCCAAACATCGGCGCCTTTATCGCCTGGGGTATTATCACGGCGCTGTTTATTCCAACCGGCTGGCTGCCAAACGAAACTATGGCCAAGCTGGTTGGCCCAATGATCACTTATCTGCTGCCGCTGCTGATTGGCTACACGGGCGGACGCCTGGTCGGCGGCGATCGCGGCGGCGTAGTAGGTGCCATCACCACCATGGGCGTGATCGTCGGCGCGGATATGCCAATGTTCCTCGGCTCCATGATTGCCGGGCCGCTGGGCGGCTGGGCGATCAAGAAGTTCGACCGCATCGTTGACGGCAAAATCAAAAGCGGCTTCGAGATGCTGGTCAACAACTTCTCTGCCGGTATTATCGGGATGCTGCTGGCGATCCTGGCCTTCCTGGCTATCGGCCCGCTGGTGCAAGGCCTGTCGCATATTCTCGCCGCTGGCGTGAATCTGATGGTGCAGAATAACCTGCTGCCGCTGACTTCCATCTTTGTTGAACCAGCGAAAATCCTGTTCCTGAACAATGCTATCAACCACGGCATCTTCTCGCCGCTGGGCATTCAGCAGGCCAGCGAAGCCGGCAAATCTATCTTCTTCCTGATTGAAGCTAACCCAGGCCCCGGCATGGGCGTGCTGATGGCCTATATGTTCTTCGGTCGCGGCAATGCTAAACAGTCCGCTGGCGGCGCGGCTATCATCCACTTCCTGGGCGGTATCCACGAAATCTACTTCCCTTATGTGCTGATGAACCCGCGCCTGATTATCGCCGTAATCCTGGGCGGCATGACCGGCGTCTTTACGCTGACGCTGCTGAACGGCGGCCTGGTTTCTCCGGCCTCTCCGGGTTCTATCCTGGCGGTGCTGGCGATGACGCCAAAAGGCGCGTACTTTGCGAACATTGCTGCGATCGTAGCGGCTTTTGCCGTCTCTTTCGTGGTTTCCGCTATCCTGCTGAAAACCAGCAAGGTGAAGGAAGAGGATGATATTGAAGCGGCAGCGCGTCGCGTCACTGAAATGAAGGCGCAGTCCAAAGGCCAGACCGTGTCCACCGCCACGGCCACCGATGCCATGAACGGCGACCTGAGCCACGTGCGTAAAATCATTGTTGCCTGCGATGCCGGTATGGGCTCCAGCGCCATGGGCGCAGGCGTGCTGCGTAAAAAGGTTAACGATGCCGGACTGAGCAATATTTCCGTGACCAATACCGCTATCAACAACCTGCCGGGCGATGTGGATCTGGTGATTACCCACCGCGATCTGACCGAGCGCGCGATACGCCAGGCGCCGCACGCGCAGCATATCTCGCTGACCAACTTCCTGGACAGCGGCCTGTATACCGACCTGACTTCGCGTCTGGTGCAGGCAAACCGCAGCGAGGGCCACCGTGAAAAAGTGACCGCCGCGCTGAGCGACAGCTACGACGACGGCGAGCAGCATCTTTTCAAATTGGGCGCAGGCAACATCTTCCTCGGCAATCACGCTACCGATAAAGAGCAGGCGATCCGCTTTGCGGGCGAGCAGCTGGTGAAGGGCGGCTACGTGGAGCCGGAATATGTTAATGCGATGCTGGATCGCGAGAAGCTCACGCCAACCTATCTGGGCGAGTCCATCGCCGTGCCGCACGGCACCATCGAAGCGAAAGATCGCGTGCTGAAAACGGGCATCGTGTTCTGCCAGTATCCGCAGGGCGTGCGCTTCGGCGAGGACGAAGAGGATATCGCTAAGCTGGTTATCGGCATCGCGGCCCGTAATAATGAGCATATTCAGGTGATTACCAGCCTGACCAACGCGCTGGATGACGACAGTGTCATCGCCCGCCTGGCGACCACCAATGACGTGCAGGAAGTGCTGGATCTGCTGTCAGGCAAGCCGTCAGCGTAAGCGCACCGGATATTACCCCAGGGCCGGGCATGCCCGGCTCTTTTTCGGGTCGGGCCTGTCCGGCCTTTCATTAATATGGGAAAAATTATGAAAGCTCTTCATTTTGGCGCCGGTAATATCGGTCGTGGTTTTATCGGCAAGCTGCTGGCGGACGCGGGCGTACAGCTCACTTTTGCCGACGTTAACCAGGTGGTGCTGGATGCGCTGAACGCCCGTCACGAATACCTGGTGCACGTGGTAGGCGAGCAGGCGCAGGTAGAAATCGTTAAGGGCGTCAACGCGGTCAACAGCGCCAGCGACGAGATTATTCCGCTGATTGCGGAAGTGGATCTGCTGACCACGGCGGTCGGCCCGCAAATTCTGGAACGCATCGCGGGCGGCGTCGCCAAAGGGCTGGTGCAGCGTCATGAAAGCGGCAACGCGCGCCCGCTGAATATTATCGCCTGTGAAAATATGGTGCGCGGCACCAGCCAGCTGAAAGACCACGTGCTGAAAGCGCTGCCGGAACAGCATCACGCCTGGGTGGAAGCGAACGTCGGCTTTGTCGACTCGGCCGTGGATCGTATCGTCCCGCCGTCCGCCGCCGGCACCACCGATCCGCTGGAAGTCACGGTAGAAACCTTCAGCGAATGGATCGTCGATAAAACCCAGTTTAAAGGCGAACCGCCTGCCATTGCAGGCATGGAGCTGACCGATAACCTGATGGCATTTGTCGAGCGTAAGCTTTTCACGCTGAATACCGGCCATGCGATTACCGCCTATCTGGGCCAGCTGGCAGGCCACGCAACCATTCGCGATGCCATTCTGGACAAGAAGGTGCGCGCCATCGTTCAGGGCGCGATGGAAGAGAGCGGCGCGGTACTGATTAAGCGCTACGGCTTTGAAGCGGCGAAACATGCCGCCTATATCCAGAAAATTTTAGGCCGTTTCGAGAATCCTTATTTGCAGGATGATGTGGAGCGAGTGGGACGTCAGCCGCTGCGCAAGCTGAGCGCGGGCGATCGCCTGATCAAGCCGACGCTGGGCACGCTGGAGTATCAGCTGCCGCACGACAATCTGGTGAAAGGTATCGCCGCCGCCCTGCACTACCGCAGCGATCAGGATCCGCAGGCGCAGGAGCTGGCCGAGCTGATTAACCGTCAGGGCGTGCAGGCCACGCTGGCGCAGGTTTCCGGCCTGGAGGCCGAAAGCGAAGTGGTTAAGGCGGCGGTCGCGGCCTGGAACGAGATGGCGTAACGGCAGGCCGGGCCAGTAGGCGGCCCGGCTTTTCCCGCCACGTTGAGTACGGTTTTACGGATAAAATGATGCAGGCTCTGATGGAAAAACCCCAGGCTTTTGAAAATCGGGTGCTGGAACGCCTGAACGCCGGCCGCACGGTCAAAAGCTTTTTCGCGGCGGCCGTCGAGCTGCTGGGCGAAGCGATCGATCTGTTGGTGGTACAGGTGTTCCGCAAGGATGACTATGCCGTAAAGTACGCGGTAGAGCCGCTGCTGTTGGGCAACGGCCCGCTGGGCGAGCTGTCGGTTCGGCTGAAGCTGGTGTATGGTCTGGGCGTGATCGGCCGACATGAGTACGAAGATGCCGAGCTGCTGCTGGCGCTGCGTGAGGCGCTGAACGACGACGGCACCGACTACCGCTTTACCGACGACGAGCTGCTTGGCCCGGTTGGCGAGCTGCACTGCGTTGACGCGCTGCCGCCCCGCCCCGATTTCAGCAGCGCCGATGCCGAACTGCGCGCCATGCTGCAACAGCGCTACCAGCAGATGGTACGATCGACGCTGGTGCTGTCGCTGACGGCGCTGATTTCCCCTATCGGCACCCGTCAGGCTTTCAAAAAGTAACCCGCGCTTCCTGCTCTTCCCTGCGCTTTCGTGTATCCTTGCCCCATGATCCACTCTACGGTTAATGATAATGAAAGAACAAATCCAGGCAGAAATTAAAATGCTCAGCGACAAGCTGGATGCCCTGACGCGTAAGGAGCCGCTGCTGCTGGAATCCGGCGATGCGGAAAAACTCGGCGAGCTGCTGAAAGAAAAAGAGAAGCTGGTTATCGAGCTGGAACGCCTGCGCGGCGCACGCGAAGAGAAGCTGAGCAAAGAGGCGCAGAAGCTGAAACAGCTGCCTTTTAACCGTGCCATCACCAAAAAAGAGCAGGCCAATATGGGCGCGCTGAAGAAAAGCGTACGCGGCCTGATCGTGGTGCACCCGATGACCGCGCTGGGCCGCGAAATGGGACTGACCGAGGTAACCGGCTTCGCGAAAGCCGCTTTTTAATCCTCAGGCGGGCGCCAGCCGCGCCCGCTTTCTTAAAACCGCCAGTTAACGCCAGCCGTCGCGCTCCACGGCGATTCAATATGACGTCCCTGCATATAACCTGCGCTAACGTGCAGCGAAAGCGTTGATGACAGCGCCGCTCTGACCCCTGCCTGATAAACGCCCCGGCTGCCGCTCAACTCGTTTTTGAAAGACTCGCCGTTTATCCTGACGCGATTTTTAGTCACCGTTTCCCTTTCCAGGCCGATGCTGGCCCAGGGATGCAGCAGCGTTTCCCTGACCTGTATCGCATACTCCGTTCTGACGCCGACAGCGCCCGTCAGCGATCGCTGCGGCCCGATGCGCGCCTTCATGCCGTTATTCAACGACAGCGTGCTGCTGTTGCTCGTAAAACCGGTTACGCCGATCCACGGCGTGACTTTCGCCGCCCCGACCAGAAAGTGTTTGCCCGCCCTGATGCCGGTGCCGATGCCCGTGGTATTAAAGCTGCCGTTGGCCGCGCCGCCGCTGGTCATGCGCGCGCGCACCTCGTGCGTAAAGCGGTTGAGCTTGAGAACGCCATCCAGCCAGTAACCGGTATCATGCTGCCAGCTGCCGTAAAACCCGCCGGACCAGCTGTCGATATCCGCCTTGCCAATCCCTTTGCCGCGAAAACGCATATCGCTGTGACCATAGCTGAAGAATACGCCCTGCCACGCCGCGCTTTCCGCTCCCTGCTGCGCCCGATCGATGCCGATAGTCAACGAGTTGAGGCTGAGCCGATAATCCGCGCCCGCCTCGTTGCTGACGTTCAGTCGACCGTTGCGCACCGTGCCCCAGACGTTATGGTCATGTTCAGGCGAGTCGCTATTGGCAAGGCGCTCGCTGAGCGTTTCCAGCTCCTGACGGAATATCAGCGGATCGACGGTCGCTACCGACAGCACCGCCGCTGCGGCAGGCGTAATGACATAGTCAGCGGGCGGCGACGGCTCTACGGCCGCCTCCTCTCCGGACGTCCCGTCCTGCTCGTCTGGCGTCACATCCGGCTGGTTATCAGGTAAAACGTCTGCCTGATTATCCGGCTCGTCTTCATCCTCTGTCGGCGCGTCCGTTTGCGCGTCGTCAGCCGGGGAAGGTTTTTCCGCCTCCTCATCCGAATCTGGATCTGGATCGTCTTCGGCCTCCGCTTTATGCGGCGTCAGCGACCAGCCGCCCTGGCCGTCAGCAACCAGATAATATTGATAAGTACCCAGATCCACGACCTCACCGCTGTTCGCCAGCGCAAACGTCGCGTCGCCATCGCCAATCTGGATAACCTGAAGGCTGTCGCTATGGGTTGGGCTGACGCCGTTGTCGATCACATAAAGCGCGAAATCACCGGTCGCGCGGCCCGTCACCGTCAAAAAATCGCCCTGCAAGGCGGAAATTTTCGTATCCATCAGAAACGTGCCGCTGCCGGACAGCGTTTTCAGGGTCAGCGTGGAATAGCCTTTGGGATCGTAAATAACCGTGCCGCCTGCCAGGGCGACATCGTCCAGGGCAAAATAATACTCGCCGCTAAAGGAAGCGTTGCTGGAAAGGTAGACCGAGCCGGACACGTGATAGCTCGCCTTATCCGTATCGGCGCCGGTAACGATAATAAGGCGCCCTGCGTCATTTACCGTAATATTCCCCTGTAATGAGGACAAAACTTCAGGATTGATATTATTAGGCGTAACAATCAGCGAGCCATTTATGGTGGCATTATTAATAGTCCCGGAGTTCAGATTTCCATATCCATTGCTGTTTATGGTTAAATTTTCCGAGTAGGCCTGCCGGGTGCCGCCCAGAAAGTACGTCCCGCCATTGATAACGGTATCGATATCGCTACCTTCAACATTGACGAAATAGCCGCTGTTTAGCGTTGTATTTAGCGTTTTCCCGGTCTCCATCCAGAAACGTCCGGCGTTAACAGTGGTGTTTTTCATTACCGAACTGGAACCTTCCATATAAATATGGTCCAGCTTACCGGCATTAATCGTCCAGCCCTCCGTCTGCACATAATTATTAATAACAACAAGCGCAGCGCTTTCAATCAGCGCGTTATTCGACAGGGCGTAGCTGTTCGCCTGGCCTGCCAGCAAAAAGGCGCTGCCCGATTTTACCGTCGTCGCGCTATCCTTGCCGCCGTTGTTTTGTAACTTCCCACCGTTGTTCACCACGGTACTGTCAGCGACGCCGCCAGCGTTGATTATCTGCACGCCTCCGGCATCGATAGTGGTATGCATAGTGGTCCCGTATACCTGCTGCGTGCTTTCCCCATCGGCACTGCCGATGATTTCGCCCTCCACCAGCACGCCAGCGGCGACGTTTTCCGTAAACGCCACGGATACCTCAGGAAGCAGCAAAAGGATGAACGAAGCCGCGACACCTGATAATATCGATTTTGTCGTTTTCATGATTGCTCATTTTCCATCAGAAAATAAAATGAATGAAACGACGCGCGGTATGTGTTGACGCACATACCGCTTCCCACCCGCTTGCTACCGGCCAGAATGTTTCATTCGATTGTTTTAACGCTACAAATTAAGCGTAAATACTATTCATAAACCCCCACTCTTATCCTTATATAAAAGAAAGATAATTTCCTGATATGCGCGATATAATCACCCTGAAACAAAACAAATTAAAGACATCCGCCTATCACAGAGGAAACTTTATTTTAACAGAGTATCTTTATACCAAAACAGGGCGGAAAGAAAAGCGCGCTTTTACGGCGTTTATTTTCGGAGAAAAAAGATAAGATAAGAAAAAGAAAGGAGATTAACGTCATTACCAGGAAAACTCCTGGCAATTTTTATCGTAAAAAAACCCGCACGGGCGGGCTTTTATCGTCTTTATTTTTTCGCCTGCTGTGCCGCCAGCGTGGTAAACCACGGTGCGACGAAATCGGTTGATTCACCCCAGCCAGGAATAAGCTTATTCAGCGTGGCGACATTCACCGCCTGTCCGGCCAGCTGCTCCTGCGTGATAGCCGATGCCTTGAACTGATAAGTCGCGGGCGTTGCTTCGCCTGCCAGCTTGTTCGCTATCAGCCGCATATTGACCGCGCCAATCAGTTTGCTGTCCACCGCGACCGTCTGCTTCCAGGGGCTGTTTTTCTCTCGCATCAGCTGGAGATCCTGGTTAGAGGCATCGATGCTGTAGAGTTTGATCTCGGTCCGGCCGTTTTCCTGGAGCGCTTTATAAGCGCCCTGGGCAAAAGCGTCCCAGGCTCCCCAAATCGCGTCAATTTTGCCTTTAGGGTATTTAGCCAGGATCGCGCCCACCTTGTTCGCGGTATCGCCCTGCACGTCAGAAGAGACCGCGCCGATAGATTCCAGCTGATGGATGCCCGGATTGGCCTTCAGCACTTTTTCATAGACCACCTGACGGCGCTCCATGGCCGGAAAGCCCGCGACCCACAACTTGACGATATTGGCTTTACCGCCGCTGTCTTTCACCAGGCGATCGAGCGAAAGCTGCGCCAGCGACGCGTCATCCTGCGCGGTCACGGTTACGCCCGCTATCGGCTGATTAACCGGCGTGTCGAACACCGACACTTTAATGCCCGCATCGGCAATACGCTTTACCAGCGCCGTTGCGTAGGGATCTTTGCCGTGCGACAGAATGATGCCGTCATACTTCTGGCTGATGGCCTGCTCCACAAAATCCTGAAAGCGGGCGTCGTCGCCGTTGCTCAGAAAGGCGCTGACCTTAAAGCCCAGCTGGCGGCCCTGCTGGATAGCGCCCGCGACAAACTGGGTGGTGTTGTCGTCAGATCCCAGATTGCGGATCACCGCCACGCGAACGGGGCCGTTATGGCTGGCGATAGCGGCAGGCACCGCAGCCGTATCGGCAAAGGCGGTAGTGCTGGCCAGCAGGCTGACGGCCAGCAGTGAAAGCGTTAATTTTTTCATCGTTATCCCTACGCCTGGCGGCGCTGAATGTAAGTGATTGCCAGCGCAGCGGCCAGCACCAGACCTTTGATAATATCCATGGCGTAATAAGGCACGGAAAGCATGACCAGACCGTTTTGCAGCACGCCGAGGATCACCGCGCCCAGCAGCGTGCCCAGCGCATTCGGCTTGCCGGAGCCGGCCAGCGACAGGCCGATCCACGCCGCCGCAACGGCATCCATCAGATAGCCGCCGCCGGCATTCACCTGCGACGAACCAATGCGCGAAGCCAGCAGAATGCCGCCCAGTCCCGCCAGCAGCGAGGCGAGCACGTAAGCCAGTACGCGATAGCGATTCGTGCGAATGCCGGAAAGCCGCGCCGCTTCCGGGTTGCCGCCGATGGCATACATGCGGCGGCCATGCTTTGTCAGCGACAGGCCAAGCTGCGCCACCACGGTAACCACCAGCATAATGATAACGATGGTTGGCACCTGGCCCAGTAGCGAAAAGTCCGGCGGCACGATCCCTTCGGCCATCTCGCCGCTCGGCATCACCATATTCTCCGTGACAGAGCCGCCGAAGCTCCAGGTCATCGCCACGCCCTGCACGATAAACAGGCTTGCCAGCGTGGCCAGCATATCGGGAATTTTCAGCACTACGATCAGAAAGGCGTTAAACAGCCCGACCAGCGTGCAGAGCAGCAGCGTCAGCGTTATCGCGGCTGTCGGGCCAAAGCCGTACCAGACAAACAGCGAGATCACCAGCGAGTTTGCCAACGATGCAGTAGATCCCACGGAGAGATCGAAGCCGCCGATGGTCAACGAGATCGAGACGCCTACGGCAATCACCGTCACAATGGCGATGGCGCGCAGAATATTGATGATATTGGCTGGCTCCAGAAAGCTGTCCGAAGCCAGGCCGAAGGCGGCGATCAGCGCCACCACCGTTAACAACATTCCCCATTTATAAAGGAATTCAAACAGCTGGTGACGCAGCCCAGGCGTCGCCTTCAGGGAAAGTTCTTTGCTGCTCACGCAGGGGTTCCTCCGGTGGAATAAAGTAAAAGCGTTTCTTCATCAGCCTGACGCGCATCCATCTCCGCCACGATTTTACCGTCCCACAGCACGCAGATGCGGTCGCATAGCCCTACCAGTTCGGCAAACTCGCCCGAGGCGTAAATAACCCCTTTTCCCTGGCGGGCCAGCGCGTCGATTAGCGTGAAGAGATCGGTTTTGGCCTTGATATCAACGCCCTTGGTTGGCTCATCAAAAATCAGGACGTCAGCGTCGTTGCGCAGCCATTTGCCGATGGCCACTTTCTGCTGATTACCGCCGGAAAGACGGCGCAAGGATTGTTCCGGGCCGAGAGTGCGCACGCCCAGCTGTTGAATAATCTCTTCGGCCCAGCGCCAGGCCTGCCGGTGACCGAAAAGCCCCCAGCGGGAAAAGCTGGTGTCCGCGCTGATGCTAAGGTTCATTGCCACCGACTCGTCGATAAAAATGCCCTCTTTGCGGCGCTCCTCCGGGATCAGCGCCATGCCGTTCGCTACCGCAGCGGAAGGCGAAGTGGGCCGCCACGGTTTGCCATGCAGCTCGCCCCGGCCGATGCGGCTTTTGCTGGCGCCGAACAGCGCTTTGCACAGCTCCGTTTTTCCCGCGCCCGCCAGGCCGGCGATACCCAGGATCTCTCCCTTGCGCAGCGTTAAAGAGATATTGTGCAGCAGCGCGTCGTCGTGCAGCGCCTCGACATGCAGCAGCGTTGCGCCGTTGCTGGCCGGACGACGCGGCGGATAGATATCCGCCAGCTGGTGACCCAGCATCTTTTCCACGATTTGTTCGCCGCTCAGCGCGCTCATCGGCACGGTTTCAATCAGGCGCCCGTCGCGCAGCACCGTAAGCCGATCGCAAATCGCGCGCAGTTCGTGGATACGGTGGGAGATAAACACTACGCCGATACCGCTTTTTTGCAGGCGGCGAACCACCGCAAACAGGCGTTCGCTTTCATGCCGATCCAGCGGCGCGGTGGGTTCATCCAGGATCAAAAAGCGGCAGTGATGGGAGAGCGCACGGGCCAGCAGGATTTGCTGTTTCTCCGCCAGCGTGCAGCGATCGACGCGGCGATTGACGTCAATATCCACCTCCAGCTGTGCCAGCAGCGCGCGAGCCTGGCGACGGATAGCACGCCAGCGATAAATTTGTCCGCCTTCGGCCAGGCGATCCAGCATGATGTTTTCCGCCACGCTGAGCGTGGAAACCAGCGCCACATCAACTTCCTGCTGCACCAGATGAATGCCCAGCTTCTTTGCATCACGCGGAGAACGAATCGATACCGGCTCGCCATCCAGCAGGATATCGCCGCTGTAATGCTCATGGGCACCCGACAGCACGGCCATCAGCGTTGATTTTCCTGCGCCGTTAGCGCCGGTCAGCGCATGAACACTGTGGCCGTCAAGGCGAAAGTCGACGTCGGTCAGCGCGGCAAAACCGCCAAAAGCGATGGCGATCTGCCGCATTTCAAGATGGTTCACTGCGGTCATAGCGAGCGCTCTCTGAAGGGTAAGCTGCCTTATTTTTTAATGGATTATCACGACAGGCAACGAACGAAAGGAGATAAGCTAACACGAAATGTTATTAGCCATCCAGACGCCCAGCCATTTAAGCGGTTAAAACCAGCGGCATCCCGTTACGCAGCATGAACAGAGGTAATCAGAAGATTAAGCAGGGTTTCGCTCGGTCAGGACGGCGAGGAAAAGTACAGAAAAGAAAAAGGTGAAAACAAAAGACCGCCAGCATCCAACAGGATCGGGGAAACAGACGCAGGTCACCCCATCAGCCGTCGCTGGCGTACATTCGCCAGTCATTGCGGCAACCGCAGTATGGACGCACCGTTAACAGTAAAAGAATTTTAATGATGGTTTTCATATAGCCGCGCGTTCGTTTTTCAGAAAACGGCGAGTAATTTCGGGCAAATAGCAGCCAGGCTATATCCACTGGTTACTTAACAAGGCGTATTAATTCCGCCTTGAATATGGCCGCAGTTATCCAGGATTATTTACATAACTTTGGATAACCGCGGCCTCTCTATAGCTTCAGGACTTGTGGTGTCTTAAGTTATCAGGGGCGAGATCCGGAATCGCCAGGATAAACGCAACCATATCCGGGGACATAAATACCATCAGTACCACACTGACCAGCTTTATATTGCGTTTGAGATGAAGACACCGTGGCATATGACAAGGTTGATACCCCAAAAGACAGGCATGCACCGAGTAACAATAATTTTACTAATTTCATATTTCCTCCAGAGTTTAAAGTACCTAAAATCAATAAAATTATTAGCATAATAAGTATGAACAGTGTCTAAACACTTGCCTGATACCACAATGAGACGAAGGGCTTTATGCTCGGTTGATAAAATCCAGATCACCTTTATTCTTCTTTAATAACAGCGCCTTACTTATATTATTATTTTATATCTGTCAAAAGGGCACCGAACAATGTTCTTATAAAGTGGCGGACTTACTGTAAAAAATGAAAAATCGAGATGGTGCAGGAAGCTATTGTTTGTAGCAGTTGAATGTACGCTCCGTATAGGCTAATTTCTGTGTTAACAGATTAAATTCCTTAACAACCATTTATTTTAACAGGCGTTAATCTTACGTACCATCTGGTAAATGCATAGCTTTTATGCCGATAAAAATTATGATATTGCAACGCATCAGCCATTTTCATACAGCCGTCCCTTTTTTAACGAGATAAGGGACGAATGCCAGTTACAAAAGCTTAATTTTTAATATCGTCTTAACAACAGCAGATTAAAACCTCCTTAAAAAAAGTTCCTGTCACAAAAAAAGGACGATTAATAATGGCGCTTCAGGATCAAATTAACGCCGCTCTTAATAAAAAATTAGAAAGCAGTCAGGCAAGAAAGGCTGGCGGGGGATTTTTACGGCAAAAAAATACCCCGCTAACTTAGCGCCAGCAGGGTATTTATCAGACGCTTAGCCTACAAACGCCTGTCGTTTTCGTCCGGAACGGGCTTATTTAGCCGCAGCGAAATTCTCTGCCGCCACGTCCCAGTTAACCACTTCCCAAAACGCTTTGATGTAGTCAGGACGTTTGTTCTGATATTTCAGGTAGTAAGCGTGTTCCCACACGTCCAGGCCCACGATTGGGGTACCGGAAGCGCCAGCGATCGCTTCGCCCATCAGCGGGTTGTCCTGGTTAGCGGTAGAGACTACAGCCAGCTTGCCGTCTTTCTTAACCAGCCAGGCCCAGCCGGAGCCGAAACGGGTAGCGGCCGCTTTTTCAAACGCTTCTTTGAAGGCATCAACGCTGCCGAAATCTTTTTCGATAGCCGCTTTCAGCTCGCCGCCCAGCGTGGTGCCGGTTTTCAGACCTTTCCAGAAAAAGCTGTGGTTAGCGTGGCCGCCCGCGTTGTTACGCAGTACGGTTTTCTTATCGGCAGGCACCTGATCCAGTTTGGTGATCAGCTCTTCTACCGGCAGGTCAGCGAACTCGGTGCCTTCCAGCGCGGCGTTCGCGTTGTTCACGTAAGTCTGGTGATGTTTAGTATGATGGATCTCCATCGTCTGCTTGTCGAAATGCGGTTCCAGTGCGTCGTATGCGTAAGGCAGGGATGGCAGTGAATAACTCATGTTCATCATCTCCATTGGTTTTTTTGGCAGCACGTCCCGATGGAGTGCCGCGTAAGCAGTCGGATCATTATAGTTAAATTAATGATCTGGAAAAGGGTTATCAATGCCCCGGTCTTTATAAGGTTATTATAGACAGCACGCCGGTGAAGGGCGTCAGAACCTTATTGATGACCTACAGAGCAAAATGGTCTAAGCCGTTTACGCCTGACAAAACAGAGCCGACTGCTGCGGCCCAGGCAATAAAAAACAGTACCTGCATAAAAAGGAGAAGCACAGGGATGAAAAGAAAGGACTATTTAAGCTGGACGGGTATCTTTTGCGGCTCTGCGGCACTACTGCTTGTATGGGTTAGCTTTATGGCCGGGCCGTTTTCTCCCCGGGCCACGCTGGAAGGTATGCTTGCTATCAAGGCCGTAGCGATTAAACAGGCAACCTTTGCCGCGCTACAGGGAAAAGAGCTGATACCGGCAGCACAGCATTGGGATATCGACAGAATAATCGACATGGTTATCGCCATACTGTCTGCCGCCGCTATCATCTGTGGCGTTATTGGCGGCGTACTCAGAGAAAACAGGCACGCCGCAGGCGCCGCAATACTCTTTGGGATAAGCGTTGCCGCTTTCCAGTTTGCGTTACTGATGTCAGGCGGATTGCTGCTGGCGCTGTTAATCTTCAGCCTCGCCCACGGCATTTTTACCTGATTTTGGGCAGGAAAAATGTTCGTTTCGCTTTTCCACCGCCCCCCAAGCCGGGCTTTATATTTTCTCCGTGCTGGCACGAAGCTGTAGCGTTACCGGCAGCTCGTTCCAGACCGGCGGATCTTCTCCCAGTAGCGCAGCCAGCAGGCGTTTACCGGCCAGCTTGCCCATTTCGCCGTAGGGCAGCGTAACCGTGGTTAGCGGTGGCGAGCAGACGGCGGAAAGCTGTCCGCCGCCGATACTGGCTATCGCCAGCTGACTGGGTACCGCAATCCCCGCTGCGTGGCAGGCCATCATCGCGCCACAGGCTACCTCTTCCGCCGTGCAGATCAGCACGTCGATTTCGGGCCAGGTAAGCTGAATATCCGCCAGCAGCGCGTGGCCAGCGGCAAAGCCGGGCGGCAAAGGCGACGTTACGACGCGATGCGGCGACAAATTATGCGCCAGCATCCCGCTGTGCCAGCCGTTCAGCAGCTGGCTGAACAGCGTGTTGCTGGTTTGCGAGCAGAGCAGACCGGGATGACGAAACCCTTTCTCCACCAGCGCCTGTACCAGCAGCCGTACCGCTTTGGCATAGTCGACGCCCACGCTGATGCCCGCCGAATCATGATGCACGCCGCCTATGTCGATAACCGGCAGGCCGGAGTTGCTCAGCAGCCGATGCGCCGCCTCCACGTTATCAAAGTTAAAATGCACCATCGCCGCAGGATTGTAAGAGAGCAACATTTCTATCAGCTCGTTCTCGCCCGCCGCAGAATGGTTGGCCTCTGCCAGCATGACGTTGTATCCCTCAGGCCGCAGTATCGCCTGTAACGCTTCCGACACCGCCGCGCAGCCTGGCGTAACGAAAGAAGGCACCACCATCGTGATTAGCTTTGAGGAAGCCGACGCCAGATTGCGCGCCTGCACGTTAGGTACGTAGCCCAGTTCGGCTATCGCCGCCTCGATCCTTTCACGAATATCGGAAGAGACTTTTTCCGGCATCCGCAGCGCGCGTGATGCGGTCATCGTACTGACGCCAACCAGACGGGCGACATCGGCCAGCGTACTTTTCCCGGTACTGCGCCGCCGTTTTTCTGCCATGCATTCTCCTGCAGCCAGCTGTTTCAACTGGACGCAGCTTAAAACCAAAAGCCCGGTCGCGCCACGTTAAAAGCGATCCTTCACCTTGTTATGCGAGGCGGCGCAGAAAGGTTGCAGGCGGCGCTCATCCTTATTTCCCTCCGGGCCAGGCGGCATAAAGCGCCATTGATCATGCTTCGTGTGCAGCAGAAATGTTAGCGATAACACATATTTTAACATTGCTGATGTTAGCGCTAACTTTTGCGACAACAATCACGGAAAAGCGTACAGAAAACCGCCTAAAGTGCAGGCAGACCCTTACCGGAGAGCGAACATGCTGTCGAACTGGCTTCAACCTGAAAATATTCAGCTGACCGAAAGCGTCGGCCACTGGCAGGAAGCAATCCGCCAGGCTGCCGCGCCGCTGCTGGCGCAGCAGGCTATTACACCGGACTACCTGGAGGCGATTTTCCGCTCTCATGCTCAGCTTGGCCCTTACTACGTGCTGGCGCCCGGCCTCGCCATGCCTCATGCGCGCCCCGAAGAAGGTGCGCTGAAAAACGGGCTTTCTCTGCTGCGTATTAATCAGGGAGTCAGCTTCGACAGTGCTGAAAACGATCCCGTATACGTGGTGATCCTGCTGAGCGCCGTCTCCGGCGAAGAGCACATCAGAATGATCGGCGAACTGGCCGGTTTGTTCAGCGACGACTTCCGTCTACAGCAGCTGCTGTCGGCGACCACGCTGTCGGCCCTTGCGGCCGCCGTTAGCGATCCCTCTCTGGAGAAAACCTCATGAAAAAAGTGCTGATTGTGTGTGGCAATGGTTTGGGCAGCAGCTTTATTGTCGAAATGAACGTGAAAAAAATCCTGGCGGAACTGGGAAAGACGGCGGAGGTCAGCCATACGGATTTAACGACCGCGCGCTCGGAACCGGCAGATTTAATTTTAAGCGCCCAGGATATCGCCGATCGGCTTGCCGATCACGAGGCGCAGGTATTTGGCCTGAGCAACCTGCTCGATAACGCCAGAATTAAAGAGATCCTGGCCGAGCACTTATAAAAACGCGGCAACTCAAACGCACGGAGTCGTTTATGCTTCAGTTTATTATTAATGACGTTCTCGGAACGCCAGCGATTTTGGTCGGCCTTTTTTCCCTGATCGGCTTATTGCTGCAAAAGAAAGCTTTTTCAGAAGTCATTTCCGGCACGCTGAAAACCATCATGGGATTTTTAATTCTGATTGCCGGCGCTAACCTGATTGCGACAACGCTGACGATATTCAGCCAGCTGTTTGAGCACTCTTTTAATATTCAGGGCGTGGTGCCCAACACCGATGCAATGGCCGCGCTGGCGCAGAAAAGCTACGGCACGGCTACGGCGATGATTATGGTGTTTGGGATGCTGATTAATATTCTGCTGGCACGCATTACGCCGCTGAAATATATCTTTTTAACCGGCCACCATACGCTTTATATGTCTGCGATGCTGGCGGTGATCCTGTCGGTCGGCGGCTTCAGCGGTTTCTGGCTGGTGGCAACCGGCTCGCTGATTTTGGGCGCGATGATGGTGATCAGTCCGGCTATCCTGCAGCCCTTTACCCGCAAGATTACGCGTTCCGATGATTTGGCGCTGGGTCACTTTGGCTCGACCGGCTACCTGCTGGCGGCGCTGGTCGGCAAGGTGGTGGGCAAAGGCAGTCCTTCCACAGAAGAGCTGAAGGTGCCGAAAACGCTGAATTTCCTGCGCGACTCATCGGTGGCGATTTCGCTTACCATGATGATCCTGTTTGTGGCGCTGGTGCTGGTGGCCGGCAAAACCTTTACCGAAAGCCAGGTCAGCGGCGGTCAGAACTTCCTGGTTTTTGCCGTTATCCAGTCCATTACTTTTGCCGCAGGCGTTTATATCATCCTGGCGGGCGTGCGGATGGTCATAGCGGAAATCGTGCCGGCTTTTAAAGGCATCGCCGACAAACTGGTGAAGGACGCTAAACCGGCGCTGGACTGTCCGACGGTGTTCCCCTTCGCGCCCAATGCGGTAATTATCGGTTTTCTGTGCAGTTTTGCCGCCGGTTTGATCAGCATGTTCCTCTGCCCGCTGTTCGGCCTGAGCGTGATCGTACCGGGCCTGGTGCCGCATTTCTTCTGCGGCGCAACGGCCGGCGTCTATGGCAACATTACCGGCGGCCGCCGTGGCGCGATGATTGGCGCTTTCGTGCAGGGCCTGCTGATCTCTTTCCTGCCGGCCATCCTGCTGCCGCTGATGGGCGAGCTTGGCTTCGCTTCCACCACCTTTGGCGATGCGGATTTCGGCGTAATCGGCATTATCCTCGGCAAGCTTATCGCTCTGTTCCATTAAGGCCGCATAACAGGACAACTTCCATGAACGCGAAATTTTCACCTTCTTTAATGTGTATGGATTTAACCCGGTTCCGTGAGCAAATAGAGGCAATGAATGATAAAGCCGCTTTTTATCATGTCGATATTATGGACGGCAGTTACGTAAAAAATATTACGCTGTCGCCGTTCTTTATCGAGAACCTGCGCAAAATAACCGATGTGCCGATTGATGTGCATCTGATGGTTAATCATCCGGAAGATATTATTCCAATGTGCCTGGAGGCGGGCGCGGACATTATCAGTTTTCATCCCGAAACGGCGAATAACAAAATATTCCGCCTGCTGATGCAGATTAAAGAAGCAGGTAAACGCTGCGGCGTGGTGCTTAATCCGGCCACGCCCGCGGCAGCCATTATGGAATATGCGCATCTGCTGGATAAAGTTACGGTAATGTCAGTGGATCCGGGCTTTGCCGGGCAGCAATTTATTCCGCAAACGCTGGATAAAATTCGTCAGCTGATCCGGCTGCGCGAACAGCATGGCTGGCGCTACCTCACGGAAATCGACGGCTCCTGCAATGCGGCCACCTTCGGGCAGATTGCAGCTTCCGGCGTCGAGGTGTTTATCGTCGGCACCTCCGGACTGTTCAGCCTGGCGGACGATATGAACGACGCCTGGGCGCGGATGGAAGCTAACTTTTCTCAGCAGATCGCCGCTGCCTGAGCAAGCTTTCCGGCTGCCTGAAGGAGCTTGACTGCCGCCTGAGTGAGCTGTTCAGTCCATGACTAAGCTTTCTGGCCAGCAGACGGCGCGCGGGCCGCCGCTGTGGTTAGCGCAGTACGGCCCGCAGGGAGTTATCCAGCGCGCCGACCAGCCAGTCGATATCGCTTTCCTGAAAAGCCAAAGGCGGACGCAGCTTCAACACGTTGCCGTAAGGCCCGGCCACCGAGGTCAGCACGCGGTTTTCACGCAGCTTTTCGGTGACATCCAGCGCCAGCTGTTTGTCCGGCGTTTTGCTGCTCTTGTCTTTGACCAGCTCAAAGCCGATAAACAGCCCCGCGCCGCGCACGTCACCTACGCATTCGTACTTCTCTTTCAGCGTCAGCAGCTCTTTCAGCAGTTTTTCGCCCACGACGCGGCTGTGTTCCTGCAGCTGTTCTTCTTTAATCACCTGTAACACTGCCTGCGCCGCCGCCATCGCCACCGGATTGCCGCCAAACGTATTGAAATAGGGAATATCGTCGCTGAAAGCGGCCAATACGTCGCTTTTCGCCAGCAGTCCGGATACCGGAATGCCGTTGCCCATCGGCTTGCCGGTGGTAACGATATCCGGCACGACGCCGTGCCGCGCAAAGCCCCAGAATGCCTCACCGGTACGGGCAAAGCCGGGCTGCACTTCGTCGGCGATAAAGATGCCGCCGTTGTTGTGCACCACTTCAATCGCCTTTTGCAAAAAGCCTTTCGGGCCGGGCAGCACGCCATCGGAGGAGAAAATCGAGTCGGCAAGGAAGCCGGCGAATTTAATACCGTGTGCGGCCATATCGTCGATCTGCCGCTGGATTTCGTTGGCGAACCAGTCGCCCAAATCCGGCGCGGTGACGCGATAGCGATCGGGCGGCGAAACCAGGCGGGTGGTGGTGGCCAGCGGCTGGCCGGAGCCTAAAGCAGGCGAAACGCCGGAGGTCAGATCGCTGGTGCCGTGATAGGCCTCCTGGCTGACGATAATACCCGTGCCGCCGCTGAAGGCCCGCGCCACGCGGATAGCCAGGTCGTTCGCCTCCGAACCGGTGCACATATACATCGCCCGATCGATTTCGCCGGGCAGCGTCGACAGCAGCGCTTCCGAATAGTCGAGAATGTGCTCATGCAGATAGCGAGTATGGGTATTAAGCTGCTGCATTTGCTGATATACCGCATCAATGACCGCAGGATGGCAGTGGCCGATGCTCGCCACGTTGTTATAGGCATCCAGATATTTTTCTCCGGCGGCATCCCATAGATATTGCCCTTCGCCCCGCACCAGATGTACCGGCTTGCGGTAAAACAGCCGGTAGGATTCGCCCAGCACCCGGCTGCGTTTATCGGTAAGTTTCCGCACGTCGGCGTCCAGACCGGCGGCGTGCTCTGCGCGAAAACTGTTGGTATCCATGATGGTCGAACGTGTAGCCATGATAACTCCCGTTGCGAAAGGATGAAGGCGTGCAGCCGTCTTTTTATAATGACTCTTTTTTGTTTTAATGCAACAAAATACACATATGCAATAAAATACACATGCACGGCGATCGTTTGTCGGTTAGGCTGGTGCCCTTGTCCGGTTAAGGAACGCAATCATGCTTCAGGAATCGCGTCTGCATCGCATTCGCGCGCTGCTGGCTACGCTGGGTCATGTCAGCACCGAGCGCATTATCAAAGAGTTAGGCGTTTCACGCGAAACCGCCAGAAGAGACATTATCGAGCTGGAGGCGCTGGGCGCGGCCCGTCGCGTACACGGCGGGCTGATGTCGCTGACGGCGGAGCCGGAACCGCCGCTGATGGTGCGCAGCGAAGTCCGCGCCAGAGAAAAACGCGCTATTGCGCGTGCCGCCGCGCGGCTGTTAACGCCGGGCCAGACGCTGTTTATCGACGCTGGCAGCACCACCACCATGCTGGCGGAAGAGCTACGCACCATGTCCGGCCTGACCATCATCACCAACAGCCTGCAGGCGGCGCTAAAACTTTCCGCTGCCGAAGAGGGCGAGCAGCTGAACAACAGCATTATTCTGCTGGGTGGTGCGATGCTGGCCGGTGCGCAGGAAACGCGCGGCGAGCTGACGGTGGCGGAAATTTATCGCTACCGCGCCGACGTGGCGATGCTGTCGCCGACCGGCATCGACAGCAAAAACGGTGCCAGCAGCTTTCATCCTTACGAAGCGGCCATCGCGCGCGCAATGGTGCATCAGGCGGCGCGATCGATCCTGCTGGCCGATCACAGCAAGCTGGGCGTGAGCAGCCGGATGCAGTATGCCCGGCCTGAACAGATCGCGGTGCTGGTCACCGACAGCGGCGCGGCGGGCGTTCAGGCTTTCGCCTCGCTGGAAACGGCACTGCCGCAGGTGGTGATGGCGTAACGCTTTAAACAGACCTGCTATCTTTTAAAAAAAGTAGTGTGCAAAAAAGGGCAAATTGATGACTCAGCAGAAAATGACCTGGTGGGAGAAAACTGTCGAATACACTTTTATCCTCCAATTTCAGCGCCATTTAAAATTTCTTTCCCCATTAGAGGATTTCTATGAAAAAGGCGGCGATACAATATTTAACGATAGCAATCGATGGATTTTGATCGAATTTAAAAAAGATGCGAGCAGCGTAAATTCAGAAAAAGGCAAGTTTGGTGCCGACGCTAAAACCGCTGCCGTACGCTATAAAGAGGCGCTAAAAGCGCTTAATGAGCACGACAATCACCATGTCATTATCTACGGACGTATTGGTAAAAATTCAGAAAACTCCTCCGCTATGAAAAATGGTGCACCGTTGGAACTGGTATGTCACACCTATTTTTCTGACAAAGTCAGGACAAATTATCCGGAAATGGTTAATCACGGCAAAAATTATCAGGATTTTTTCAATTATCTTGAGCAGTTTACTGCCTTTAAGTATGACAAGAAATCAGGCAGCAGCGGCCGGGGTCTGACCGCTGCTGTTTATGAACAGGTAGCCTGTATTGATGCCGATGGCAACGTAGCCGCCATGATGAGCAAGGATGACTTCACCAAAGGATATAACCTGACGCCTTCTTACCAACCAAAGCCGCCAGAGCCGGGGTCAAATACTTCTTCTTACACACCCTGACTCAACCAGCTATTAACCGCTGCGGATGGGTATAAACCGTGGCGCGGCCCGGCTTGCTGAAGCCGACCAGCGTCAGATTGCTGCGCTGCGCCACCTCAACCGCCAGTTTGGTCGCGGCGGAAACCGCAAAGAGAATTTCCACGCCGCACATGGCGGATTTCTGCACCATCTCGTAGCTGGCGCGGCTGGAAACCAGCACCGCGCCCTGCTGCCAGCTGGCCTGCTGACTGCGCAGGCCGAGCAGCTTATCCAGCGCCACGTGGCGACCTACGTCTTCACAGCCGCCCGCCAGATTGCCGTCTGGCGCTATCCAGGCCGCCGCGTGCGTGCAGCCGGTCAGCTGCCCGACGGGCTGGTAGCTTTTCAGCTGCGACAGCGCGCCGTCCAGCCGATCCAGCGAAAAGGTTTGGCTGAAAGGCAGCGGCTGCACGGGCTTGCCGATTTCCGCCAGCTGCTCCACGCCGCAGACGCCGCAGCCCGTGCGGCCCGCCATTGCCCGGCGCTGCGCTTTCAGCCCCATAAAACGGCGGCTGGACAGCTCTATCTGCACCTCAAGCCCGCCGCAGGAAGGCTGAATATCAATGCCGTAAATATCGCCGGGCGAGCTGATAATCCCTTCGGAGAGGGAAAAACCGATGGCGAATGCCTCGAGATCTTTCGGCGTTGCCATCATCACCACATGCGAAATGCCGTTATACACCAGCGCCACCGGCACCTCATCGGCCAGCCAGTCCTCCTGTGCCGTCTCCAGCGTACCGCGCTGCCAGACCTCAATCTGACTGACGCCGGCCATGCTCTGTTCACCCGCCTTGCTCATTTCACTCACCTGTCTTTCCCGTCACTCAAGCCGCGCCGCTAATTTTTTCGCCTGTAATTTTGAACCCGCAAGAGAACGACCGCAAAACAATAATCCGCGCAACGGTGTTTTCCGGCGGCAAAAAGCACAAAAAGAAACGGATAACCAATCGCTGCCAGGGCCTCGGGTTGCAACCGGCCTGGTGGACAGCGACGGTCGCAGACCGGAACATGGACATGCCGTAGAGGCTTTTTTGCTGCGTGCAGCAAACCGTCGTGGTTAAAAAACATCCCTTAAATTACGCTTAACAAGGAAGTTGACGAGAGCGGACGCTATAATTTTAGCCATAAGCGCATTTTTCAGGCCGCCGCAGGCGCGCAATACGCGATGCGGCGGCCCTGCTTTACCGGTAAGTTGAGCGTGACAGGAGATTGACCACCGCGCGCCATGCGGGTTTACGCCGCTTTAGAGGCGAAACAGACTATTTGAAGACCGGGTGCCCGACTACCGGGCAAAAAGTGCGGCTAATGCGCGTTCCGCCGACGATATTAGCGCGCCAGATAACAGGAATTCCTGATGACTATTCGCATAATCCCGCAGGATCCGCTGGAGAAAAGCGAAACAAAAATGGCGGAGACGATCCCGCCGTTACTTTTCCCCAGGCTGAAAAATTTGTATGCCCGCCGCGCCGCGAGACTGCGTCAGCTGGCAGAGAAAAATCCGTTGGGCGACTATTTGCGCTTTGCGGCCGTTATCGCCAGCGCGCAGGAGATAGTGCTTTACGATCATCCGCTGCGGCTGGATTTGCAGGCGCGCCTGGCGGAAGCCGCACGCATCGGCAAACCGCCGCTGGATATCAACACGCTGCCCCGCGATCCGCACTGGCAGCGTCTGCTCCATTCGCTGATCGCTGAAATGAAGCCGGAAATGTCCGGTCAGGCGCTGGCGGTACTGGAGAATCTGGAAAAAGCCTCTGCGCCGGAGCTGGAAGCCATGGCTAACGCGCTGTTCGCCAATGACTTTTCACAAATAGCCAGCGACAAATCGCCTTTTGTCTGGGCGGCGCTCTCGCTGTACTGGGCGCAGATGGCGGCGCTGATCCCCGGCCGCGCGCGCGCCGAATATGGCGAACAGCGGCAGTTTTGTCCGGTGTGCGGCAGCGTGCCGGTTTCCGGCGTAGTGCATATGGACCAGCAGGAGGACGGCCTGCGCTATCTGCACTGCAATCTGTGCGAAAGCGAATGGCACGTGGCGCGCGCGCGATGCAGCAACTGTGAGCAAACGCAGGACCTGCACGCCTGGTCGCTGGAAGGCAATCTCGCGTCCATTAAGGCCGAAAGCTGCGGCGACTGCGGCACCTATATGAAACTGCTCTATCAGGCAAAAGATCCGGCCGTAGAAGCGGTTGCCGACGATCTCGCCTCGCTGGTGCTGGATGCGCGAATGGAACAGGAGGGCTTTTCACGCAGCAGCCTGAATCCATTCCTGTTTCCGGGAGAATAACGTGATAAACAGGCCATTCGGTTTTGAAGGGGAATTCGCGTAATGAAATTAATCGGCAGCTATACCAGTCCTTTTGTACGGAAAATTTCGGTCATTTTGTTGGAAAAAGGCATCACCTTTGAATTTATCAACGAATCGCCCTGGACCGACGAAAGCCACGTTCCGCACTACAATCCGCTGGGTAAAGTCCCGGCGCTGGTGGCTGGGGAAGATACCTGGTACGACTCGCCTATCATCGCCGCTTACCTGGAGCAGCTGGATATCGCCCCGGCGCTGATGCCGCATGATCGGCTGGCGGCGCTGAAGGTACAGCAGCTGGAAGCGCTGGCGGATGGGATCGGCGATGCGGCGGTGATCCTGCTGCGCGAACAGATGAGGCCGCCGGAGCTACAGATGGAGAGCCAGCTGCTGCGCCAGCGCGAAAAAATCGCGCGCGGTCTCGACGCGCTGGAACAAGAGGCGGCCAAAGGCACCACGATCAACGGCGAGGCCATCAACGTGGCGGATATAGCCGTCGCCTGCCTGATAGGCTTCCTGAATTTTCGCCGCGTGATCCCTAACTGGTGCGTGGAACGGCCTGCGCTGGTCAAACTGGCGGAAAAAATGTTCCAGCGGGAAAGCTTCGCCCGCACGGTGCCGCCATCGGCCTGATGGTGAACCCGTTTACCGCCGCCCGGATAACGGCGCCTCCGCCGCGGCGCCTTAGCGCCGGGGCAAGCTGATGGTCATCGTCAGCGCAGGTCATGCCGCACACGGTAAAACTACGCTGCTGCAGGCGCTGACCGGCGCGGCGCTCGATCGGCTGCCGGGTGAAAAGCCTCAGGACAGCACGGTCGATCTCAACTACGCCTGGTGGCCGAGGCCGGATGGACGGATCTTCAGTTTTATCGACGTGCCGGGCCATCAAAAGCACCTCGCTAATATGCTCAGCGGCGTCACCGGCCCGGATCACGCGCTGCTCGCCGTGGCGGCCGATGACGGCATCATGCCGCAAACCCGCGAACATCTGGCGATCCTGCAACTGAGCGGGCAGCCGCCGCTGACCATCGCAATTACCAAAGCCGACCTGGCCAACGCCGCACGCATCAGCGACACCGAGCGGGAAATCCGTACGCTGGCCGCGCTGATGGGCTGGCCGGACGTCACGCTGTTTGTCACCAGCGCGCTGAACGCCACCGGCATCAGCGCCCTTGCCGACCATATCAGCCAGCTGCCACCGCGCGCGATCGCGCCCTGTAAACGCTTTCGCCTGGCTATCGATCGCGCCTTCAGCGTGCCGGGTACGGGCACTGTGGTCACGGGCACCGCGCTGGGCGGCGAGGTTCGCGTCGGTGACAGGCTCTGGCTGACCGGCATGAATAAAAGCGTCCGCGTGCAGGGTCTGCGGGCGCAAAACCAGCCTGCCAGCGTCGCCTGCGGCGGCCAGCGGCTGGCGCTTAACCTTGTTGGCGGCGTCGAAAAAAGCGAGCTGTCCCGCGGCGACTGGCTGCTGCAAGAGCCGCCCGCCGTGCTTTCCAGCCGGGTGGTGGTGGCGCTCCAGCCGCTTCAGCCGTTAAAACAGGCGCAGCGGCTGCATATTCATCATGCCGCCAGCCATATCACCGGCAGCGTGACGCCGATGCAGGATAACCTGGCCGAGCTGACGCTGGATAAACCGCTGTGGCTGGCAGATAACGATCGGCTGATCCTGCGCGATATCACGGCCCGGCAAACGCTGGCGGGCGCTCGCGTGGTGCTGTTGATGCAGAAAAAAGGCTGTATGCCACAGCCCGACGCGACGCGCTGGCTACAGCAGCTGGCCAATGCGCAGGACGATGAGGCAACGCTGCGGCTTTTGCTTCAGGCCCGTCCCTGGCGCAAAACGCAGCTGGCCTGGGCACGCCAGCTGACTGCCGAAGGCTTTTCCGCTGCGCTCAGCGCCATTGCGCCGGTTGAAGCGGGCGACTATCTGCTGCTGGCAGAGGTTACCGCAGGATGGCGGCGGCAGGTGCTGGATACGCTGGCGGGCTACCATCGCAAGCACGAAGACAGGCCGGGGCTGGGGCGAAGCCGCCTCAGAAGGATGGCGCTGCCCGGCCTGCCGGAAGCAATCGGGCTGGCGGTTATCGACTTATTGCTGGCCGACGGCGCGCTGGCGTTTCGCTATGGCTGGCTGCGTCTGCCTGCTTTCTCCGTCAGCTTTACGCCAGAAGAGCAGGCGCTGTGGCAGCAGGCCAAACCGCTGCTGACGCAGGATAGCGGGTGGGTGCGCGATATGGCAACCTGCCTGAACGCCGACGAGGCGCTGATGCGTCTGACGCTGCAAAAAGCCGCCAGCAGCGGCGAAATTGCGGCGATTGTTCACGATCGCTACTACTCCCGCGCGCTGATTGAACGGTTTGCCGACACCATTCGCCAGCGGCATCAGCAGGGGCTTGCCACCCGCGCGGCGGACTTTCGCCGCCTTTTCGCTATGGGCCGCAAGCTGGCGGTGCAGATCCTGGAATTTTTCGACCACAGCGGCTTTACCCATCGTCAGGGCAGCGATCATCTGCTACGCGACGACAGCATGTTCCCCTAATCCTCCTTTTTCCCTAACGCTTCCCTTATTGATGCGACACAAATTTAGCCCGCTGATTTTGTGGGATAAATAAGCCTGTTTTTTAAACAAAGGGATTTGAGCTTATATGAAAATTTTCAGTAAGCGCCGCTGGCCGTTTATCGCGCTGATTGCTATCGCCACGCTGCTGGTCGTCGCCGGCAGCGCGGTAGTGCTGCACAAAACCAGCGACACCGCTTTTTGCGTTTCCTGCCACAGCATGTCGAGGCCGCTGGCGGAATATCAGGGCAGCATTCACTTCCAGAACCATGCCGGCATCCGCGCGGAATGCGCCGACTGCCACGTTCCCAACGAGCCGCTGGCCTGGATGGCGACCAAGCTGGGTGCGAGCAAGGATCTGCTGGGCGAACTGACCGGCAAGCTGGACAGCGAAGAGCAGTACAATGCCCACAAGCTGGCGATGGCGGAGTCGGTATGGCAAAAGATGAAGGCCAGCGATTCTGCGACCTGCCGCAGCTGCCATAGTTTTGCCGCGATGGATATGCTGGGCCAGCGGCCGGAAGCCAGGAAAGCGCACCCTGTTGCGCTGAAAAGCGGCGAAACCTGCATCGACTGCCATCGTGGCGTGGCGCACATCCTGCCCGATATGCGCGCCAGCAACGCTTCCGGCGCCGCTCAGCTAACCGCGCTGGCCGCCGCAGCCAAAACCGATAACCGTCCTCTCTATCCCATCAGCACGCAGCCTTTCACCCTGGCATCCCATGACGGGCCTGCCGCAGGCACGCTGTTTCCGGCGGCGGAGCTGCTGCCGTACCGGCATAAAAATGGCCGTACTGAAGCACAGCTGAAAGGCTGGCAGCAGGATGGCTCGACCGGCGCGATCTACGCGGCCAAAGGCAAACGCATTATCAGCGCCATCGTCGCGCCGGAAGCCGCGCCGCAGATAAAAATCCTCGCCACGGAGGAAGACAGCCAGACGGAAACAAGCTGGCACCGCGTTTCGCTCGATATAGCGGTCGCCAGCGACGCGCTGATCGCCGATCGGGACAAGCTCTGGCAGCAGGCCGCCAGCCTGATGACCGCCAACTGCACGGGCTGCCACGGACTCACCGCGCCCGACCACTACACGGCGAACCAGTGGACGGGGGTGATAAAAGGCATGGCCTCGCGCACTTCGCTGGATACGGAGCAGCTGCGCCTGCTGACGCGCTACGCACAGCAGTACGCCAGCGACATGAAGTCGACCGCACAGGGAGAACCCCATGAAAAATAATCGTTTCGGCCTCAGCCGCCGCCAGTTTCTCGCCGCAGGCGGCACGCTGCTGGCCGCCGGCTCGCTGGATCTGCTATACGCCCGCTCCGCGCTGGCTCAGGCCATCAGCCAGGCAATGCCGCTGTTTACCGCGCTCAGGCCCGCCAGAAAAGGCATCCTGACCGCCGCTCACTGGGGCGCTTTTGAAGCGCTGGTAGAGAACGGAAAAATGGTCGGCGTACAGCCCGTGGAGGACGATCCCGCGCCCAACGAGCTGATCACTATGGCGCCTTATCAGGTTCACGCAGCCAACCGCATCACCGCGCCGATGGTGCGGCAAAGCTGGCTGGAGCACGGGCCGGGCAGCAATACGGCGCTGCGCGGCCGCGATAAGTGGGTCAGCGTCAGCTGGGAAAAGGCCACCGAGCTGGTCGCCAACGACATCCGCAGGCTACAGCGCGAGCACGGCCCGTCCGCTATTTACGCCGGATCCTACGGCTGGAAAAGCACCGGGATGCTGCACAACTCCCGCGCGCTGCTGCACCGCCTGATGAACCTGGCGGGCGGCTTTCTGGGCTACAGCGGCGATTACTCTACCGGCGCGGCGCAGGTGATTATGTCGCACGTGGTCGGTTCAATGGAGGTTTACGAGCAGCAAACCAGCTGGCCGGTGGTGGTGGAAAGCAGCGAGCTGGTGGTGCTGTGGGGCTGCAATCCGCTGGTAACGCTGAAAAACAGCTGGAACGTGCCGGATCACGTCGGGCTGGAAGGATTTGCGGCGCTGGCCGCCAAAGGCACGCCGGTTATCTGCATCGATCCCGTATTTAGCGACAGCGCCAAAGCGCTGAATGCGGAATGGATCGCGCCGAAAGCCTATACCGACGCCGCGATGATTTTGGGCCTGGCGCATACGCTGCTGGCAGAAAAGCGCCATGACGAAGCTTTTCTTGCCCGCTATACCACGGGTTTTGAAAAGTTTCGCGCCTACCTGCTGGGCGAAAGCGACGGCCTTGTCAAAAGCGCGGAATGGGCCAGCGAGATCTGCGGCATCGCGCCGGCGCAGCTGCGCCAGCTGGCAAGAAGGATGGCAGGTCAGCGCACCATGATCATGGCCGGCTGGGGCATTCAGCGCCAGCACCGCGGCGAGCAGCCGCACTGGCTGCTGGTAACACTGGCCGCCATGCTCGGGCAAATCGGCCTGCCGGGCGGCGGTTTCGGCTTCAGCTACCACTACTCTTCCGGCGGCAGCCCAACGGCGCGAGGCGGGATCCTGTCGGGCATCAGCGCGGGCGTCGCGCCTGCCGGTTCGCCGCCGCCGATCCCGGTAGCGCGCATTGCCGACTGCCTTGCCAATCCCGGCAAAACTATCGCTTTTAATGGCAAAGAGGTGACTTATCCCGACGTCAAAATGGTCTACGTCGCGGGGGGCAATCCTTTCCACCACCATCAGGACACCAACAATTTGCTGCTGGCCTGGCAACGCCCGGAAACCATTGTGGTGCAGGATCCTTACTGGACGGCCACCGCCAGACACGCCGATATCGTGCTGCCCTGCACCACCAGCTATGAGCGCAACGATATGGATATGGGCGGCGACTATTCGCAGCGCTATCTGTTCCCGATGCGCCAGTGCGTGCCGCCGCAGCACCAGGCGCGCAGCGATTTCGCCATTTTTCAGGCCATTGCGACCAGGCTCGGCGTCGAACAGGCTTTTACCGAAGGCCGCGATGAAATGCTGTGGCTGAAAAAGCTGTATGACGATATGAAGCAGCAGGCCAGAAACGCCGGCGTCCCGCTGCCGCCGTTCGATCTGTTCTGGCAGTCCAATAACTACATTCGCTTTCCGGTACCGGAAGAGAATAAAAAGTGGGTGCGCTTTGCTGACTATCGCGCCGATCCGCTGTTGAATCCGCTCGGCACGCCCAGCGGGAAAATTGAAATCTTCTCTAAAACTATCGCGGCGATGCACTACGACGACTGCGCGGGCCTGCCGGGCTGGCAGCCGCCGCAGGAGTGGCACGGCAGCCCGCAGGCGCAGCGCTATCCCCTGTCGCTGAATACCGCGCATCCGAGCCATCGACTGCATTCCCAACTGGATAACACGCCGCTGCGGCAAAAATATGCCGTCAGCGATCGCGAAGCGATCCTGATCCATCCGCAGGATGCCGTCACCCGAGGGATCCAGTCCGGCGATCTGGTCAGGGCGTTTAACGATCGGGGTCAGATCCTGGTCGGCGCGCTGGTAACGGAAGCGATCCGTCCCGGCGTAGTGCGCATCAGCGAAGGCGCCTGGTACGATCCCGCCGAGCCTGCCGAACCGAAAACGCTGTGCAGGAACGGCAACGTAAACTGCCTGACCTTCGATATCGGCACCTCACGGCTGGCGCAGGGCAACTGCGGGCAGATGGCGCAGCTGGAGGTGGAGAAATTTACGGGCGCGCCGCCGCCCAATACCGCTCATGCCGTGCCGGAAAGCGCACGCCAGCCGATCAGAAACGCGCGCTGACGCCCAGGTTATAGATAAACTGCTCGCCGGTGCTGAGGCCGCCGGTTTGCGACACCGAGGCGAAGGCCGCCGCGCTGTCGCCCAGCGGCAAGTTTGCGCCGACGGTCACGTCCGCCCAGTTGCTGTCCTGGCGGGCGGTATCGCGCGTGAAGCGGGTCTGCGTTGACTTCAGCCCGCCGCCGGCGCGCCAGACGTTATCGCCAAACTGGTGGTTATAGCTGACCGCCGCCCAGGGATTGATCCCGCCCAGCGTGGCATCCAGCCGCCAGCCCAGCGCGCCAATCTGCGAATGGTAGTTCTGATCGGCGAAGCGCATGGCGGTGCTGCTCTCGCCCCGCTCGCTGTAGCCCTCTACCGAACTGTAATCCAGCGCGTACTGTGCCGTCGGGCCGGTGGTAAGCGACGCGCCCAGCGGAAAATCCCAGCCGGTGGTAATACGCGCGCCGAGCTGTTTACCGTCGGTATCGCCCTTTTCCGTCCGCGTCGCCGGGCCGATGGCAAAACGCCGCTGGATATCGTCATAGCGGGCAAAAGCGTAGTGCACATCCGTATTTATCCAGCCGTTGTCCAGAAAAGCGAGCTCGCTCCAGGCCGAAAATAGCCAGCCGCGCAGCTTGTAATCGAAGCGAGATGAAGGATGCTGCGTGTCATCCGAGCCGGAAACCAGCGCGCCCACCAGCAGTGAATCGGTCAGCTTATAGTCCACGCCCAGCGTCAGGTTATGGGTGGTGGCGTTGCCGTCGCCCGCCGCCAGATTGGCGGCATAGTCGTAATGTTGACCGGCGTAGCCGCCGAACACGTTAAGCGATCCCTGCGGATTGTCGCTGTGGCGCTGCTGCTGCAAGCGACTGTCGAGCGTGGCGCGCGCATCGCGAGAGAGCGCCAGCATCGCCTGATCCAGCGCCACCACCTGCGCGGGCGCGTTCAGCACGGCCTCAATATAATCGGCGATCAGCTGGTGCGTAGCGGGGCCGGGATGCAGACGATCGGCAAACAGCAAAGCCTGCTCGTCGGAAAAACCGGGCGTAGCCGAAGTGCAGACCGCCGCTGAAACGCCGGGCGGGCAGGCCATGCCGGCCGTATTGCTTAAGCCATAGCGCGCCGGGTCACTGAGGATCTCGCTGAAAAGACCGTTGATATCCACGCGCACAATGTTGCCGCCCAGCTGCGCCAGCCGATCGTCTTCCAGCTGGTTATAGCGGTTGGTCAACGCGCTGCCCTGCTCGCTAAGGCTTTGCCACGCGGCAAACAGCCGATCGGCGATAGCCTGCCGCACGGCGGTCACGCTGCTGGCCTCACCGGCGGCGGCGTACAGCGCCTGGTAAATCGCCTGATTGCGGCTGTTCAGATCCGGCGTCGTCTGGCCGTTCAGGGAAGCGAAGGCCGCAGCCAGCGCCGTACCGGCAACGGGCGCCAGGCCGGTCTGGATGACCGCCTCCAGCAGCACCGGCGCCGCACCGATATTGGGCACGGTCGGCACGATAACCGTTCCGGCTCCGGCAGCCAGCAGCTGCTGTACCTGGCCTGCGGCGGCAAAAGCACTGTTGCTGACCAGCCCTGCCGCCTGCTGCGGATTCAGCGCGGCCGCCGCCAGATCGTTGCCGCCGATCCAGTGAATATAGAGGCCGTCGGCATCCGCCTGGCCGCCCCTGGCCGCCAGATAAGCGGCGAGCTGGTTAGACGTATTGTTGTCGGCATTCAGCAGCGGCAGCGCCACCGCTTCGCCCGCGGCATAGTTGCTGCCGCCGTTATTGGAAGGCTGGAGCGACTGGTCGATTTTTGCGGCCAGAATTTCGTCATAGAGCGGATGTCGGCTGCTGTCCCAGGTATAGCGGCCGTTATTACCGCCATCGCTCAGGCTGTCGCCAAAGACGGTGTAGCTATCCCAGGCCAGCGCCGGAAAAGTCGAGACGGCATAAAAGAGCCACGCGCTTCCGGCAGCGCGCAGGCGCGAATATTTTTTTAGCATGGCGTGACTCCAGAAAGAGCCTGAAAGCGGCGGCATAACGCCGGTTATTTTGTTGCTATCATCGTCAACCTGTCAGATAACTATTGCCTTTCCGGGCATTGCGTCAAGCCTTTTACGTGTATTTTTTAACCGATTCAGATAAGGAACTTTACTTATGCAGCGTTGCGGTTGGGTGACTCAGGATCCGATCTATCTGGCCTATCATGATACGGAATGGGGCGTGCCGATTACCGACGCGCAGGCGCTGTTTGAAATGCTGTGCCTGGAAGGTCAGATGGCCGGCCTTTCCTGGCTGACCGTCTTAAAAAAGCGGGAAAACTACCGGCGGGCGTTCTGCGGTTTCGATCCTGAGCAGGTGGCGTTGATGACGGAAAGCGACCTCGATCGGCTGATGCTGGACAGCGGGCTGATCCGCCATCGCGGCAAGCTTTCCGCTATTGTCGCCAACGCGCGCGCGCTGCTGGCGATGGCGGCGCAGGGCGAGACCTTTGCTGAGTTTATCTGGCAGTTTGTCGATCGCCAGCCGCAAATCCACCGCTACAGCGACTATCGCGCTGCGCCAACCTTCAGCACCGTTTCCGATGCCCTTTCTAAAGCGCTAAAAAAGCGCGGCTTTAAATTTGTCGGCACCACTACCTGTTATTCGTTTATGCAGGCCTGCGGGCTGATTAGCGACCACACGACCAGCTGTTTCTGTCATCCGGATAACCTCAGGTAGCGTCTCTTTACAAATTTAGGAAGACAACACGGTTTTTTTTCGGCGCGGGGTCGGCATAATCGCTTCTTTTCAGGCTATTTTCGCCAGTCGCTGTTCAGGAAACGCTATCCATGAAAAAACGTTTTGTTACTCTTGCTCTGGTTTTGAGCGGTACCATCGCCCTGTCGGGCTGCACCACGAATCCTTACACCGGCGAACGCCAGGCGGGTAAAGCCGGTATCGGCGCGGGCCTGGGCGCCGCGCTGGGCGCAGGCGTCGGCGTGCTCTCCTCTTCCAAAAAAGATCGCGGCAAAGGCGCGCTGATTGGCGCAGCGGCAGGCGCGGCGCTGGGCGGCGGCGCGGGCTACTATATGGACGTGCAGGAAACCAAGCTGCGTGAAAAAATGCGCGGCACCGGCGTCAGCGTGACGCGTGAAGGCAATAATATCGTGCTGAACATGCCGAACAGCGTCACCTTCGACAGCAGCAGCAGCTCGCTGAAGCCTGCAGGTGCCAACACGCTGACCGGCGTGGCAATGGTGCTGAAAGAGTATCCAAAAACCGCCGTTAACATCGTCGGCTATACCGACAGCACCGGCAGCCGCCAGCTGAACATGAACCTGTCGCAGCAGCGCGCCGACAGCGTAGCCAGCTCGCTGATCACCCAGGGCGTGGCGACCAATCGCATTCGCACCGGCGGCATGGGGCCGGACAACCCGGTCGCGACCAACAGCACGGCCGCAGGTAAAGCGCAGAACCGTCGCGTGGAAATCACCCTCAGCCCGCTGCAGTAATCCCGCCAGCCGGACAATCTTTGTCCGGCTGTTTCCCTGCCCAACCGCCTGACTGTGGGCGAGACCGCCCTTATGCTTTATGATGGCCGGATCCGCTTTCCGCCATTACCCGCTATCTTAAGATTTAAGCCCGTGATGGCTGCTTTCATTTTTACTCGTTCAAGGATCGCTATGAACCGCAAGGCCGCACGCGCGACAATCAGCGACGTTGCCAGAAAAGCCCATACGGGCAAAACCAGCGTTTCTCGCTATCTCAACGGCGAGCAGCACCTTCTGTCCGCCGATTTAAAGCAGCGGATTGAAACCGCCATTGCCGAACTTAACTATCGACCCAGCCAGATGGCGCGTGGCCTGAAGCGCGGGCGCACCCGCTTAATCGGCCTGATTATCGCGGATATTACCAATCCTTACTCCGTTGATGTGATGTGCGGCATTGAGGCGGCCTGCCGCGCGCAGGGCTTTACGCTGCTGATGTGCAACACCAATAACGAGGTGGACCAGGAGCAGCACTATCTGAATCTGCTCAGCAGCTATCAGGTGGAAGGGATCGTGGTTAACGCCGTGGGGATGCGCGAGGAAGCGCTGAGCCATCTCCAGCAGTCGCTGCTGCCGATGGTGCTGATTGACCGTAAGATCCCTGATTTCGCCTGCGACGTGGTAGGGCTGAATAACCACGAGGCCGCCGCGCAGGTCACAACGCATCTGCTTGAAGAAGCCTTTGACGCCATTCTGTTTGTTACCGAGCCATTGGGCACCGTCAATACCCGCCACGAGCGCCTGAAAGCGTTCCGGGAAACAATGGCGCAGCATCCGCAGCGCGAGGCCGAACAGGCTGAGGTCGCCTTAAACGACAGCGCGCGGCTGGATAGCATCCTGCAAGATTTTTATCAGCGCCATCGCCACCAGCGCTGCGCCGTATTGGCCGTTAATGGCGCGCTGACGCTGCAAATCGCGCGCAGCTTCAAACGCCTGGATCTGCGCTGGGGCGAAGATTTAGGGCTGCTGGGCTTTGACGAGCTGGTCTGGTCGGAACTGGCGGGCGGCGGCATCACTACGCTGAAACAGCCTACTTGGCAGATTGGCTATGCGGCGCTGGAGCAGGTTATCCGCCGTATTGAAGGTGACGAAGCGCCGCCGTGCGAGCAGCTCTACTCCGGCGAGTTGATTATCCGCAGTTCCACGAAGTTCGCCTGATTTCCCTTCTTTTCACCGTATTAACGCAGCGGTCGGCTTGACCCGCTTCGTTCTGACGCTTTTCCAGTAAATTTCCAAATAATTGTCCACATCGTGAGCGCGATCATAAAACCGCGCTCCGCCCCTTTCGGTTGGAACCGGTTCCAGTTAACGTTTTTGTAACGTCAGGGCCACCGCCCGGAGGAAAAGATGAAACCTGAAATTATTGTAGTGACCGCCGCCTATGGCCGCGATCGGATCGGCGAACTCGGCGGTCAGCAGGCCGTGGTGCCGATTGTCGCCGCTGCCGGCGCAGACGGCATTGAGATCCGCCGCGAGCTGTGCAGCGAAGCGGAAATCCAGCAGCTGCCCGCGTTGGGCAAGGCAATCAGCGATGCCGGGTTGACGGCGTTCTACTCCGTACCGGAAGCGCTTTATACTGAAGAAGGCGCGCTGAATCCTGGGCTGGCAAGCCACCTCAACGAGGCGCAGCAGTTAAACGCCCGCCTGATAAAATATTCATTAGGCCACTATCAGCCCGGTTCGGATGGCTCGCCGCTGCGCGACGGGCTGACGCTGGTGGTGGAAAACGATCAAACCGACTGCGGCACGCTCGCCGCCCTCAACGGCTATTTTTCTGACGACGCGCCTGTTGGGATGACGTTTGATATGGGCAACTGGCTATGGGTGGGCGACGACCCCATCCGGGCAGCGGGAAAGCTGGCGTCTTTCGTCAGCTATGTGCACGTCAAAGCCGCTGCGCCGACCGCTGACGGCTGGCGCGCCATCGCGCTGGACGAGGCTGATAATCTGTGGCGGGAAACGCTGGCGCTGCTGCCCTCCGACGTGCCGCGCGGTATTGAGTTCCCGCTGGAAGGCGACGACCTGGTGGCCGTCACCCGTCACTATGTAGATTTGCTGCGAGAGGTATAAATCATGACCCTTCATGAAAACGGCACGCTGGATGCGGTGACCATCGGCGAAGCGATGGCGATGTTTATCGCCAGCGACACCGGCGATCTGGCGGCGGCGGAGCATTTTACCAAACGTATCGCCGGGGCCGAGCTGAACGTCGCTATCGGCCTGGCTCGCCTGGGCCTGAAGGTAGGCTGGGTCAGCCGCGTCGGCGATGATTCCTTTGGCCGCTTTACGCGCCAGCAGCTGGAAAAAGAGGGCGTCGACAGCCGTCAGGTGACCACCGATGCTCGCTATCCTACTGGTTTCCAGCTGAAATCCCGCGTGGAAGACGGCTCCGATCCGCTGGTGGAATATTTCCGTAAAGGCTCTGCGGCCAGCCATCTGTCAGTCGAGGATTTCAACCGCGACTATTTTGGCGCAGCGCGCCACCTGCACCTGAGCGGCGTGGCGGCGGCCATCTCCGACAGCTCGCTGGCGCTGTCAAAGCATGCGGCGCAGGAGATGAAGCGGATGGGCAAAACCATCTCCTTCGATCCGAACCTGCGTCCCGTGCTGTGGTCAAGCGAGCGCGAAATGGCTACCCAGCTCAACGCGCTGGCGGGCTTTGCCGACTGGGTTTTACCGGGCATCAGCGAAGGCAAAATCCTGACCGGCTACGACCAGCCGGAAGCGATCGCCGATTTTTATCTGGCGATGGGCGTCAAAGCGGTCATCATTAAAACGGGCTGCGAAGGCGCCTGGTATAAAACCGCCGAGGGCGAAAAAGGCCAGGTCGACGCGATCAGAACCGCTAACGTGGTGGATACGGTTGGCGCGGGCGACGGCTTTGCCGTTGGCGTCATCAGCGCGCTGCTGGAAGGGAAAACCCTGCCGCAGGCGATTAAGCGCGGCAACCGCATCGGCTCGCTGGCTATCCAGGTCAGCGGCGACAGCGAAGGCTTGCCCACGCGCGAAACGCTCGGCGATTTTTAAACAGCGGGCGACACGAACCGGACCAGGCTTCTAACCGAACCATAATGAGCCGCACCCACCCTACAATGCAGAGTGCGGCCACCTCCAACAGAGGAAGCAGACGATGAATAAGCAGACAATCGCGCCTAAACGCTGGTGGTACATCATGCCCATCGTGTTTATCACCTACAGCCTGGCGTATCTCGACAGGGCCAATTTCAGCTTTGCCTCGGCCGCCGGCATCAATGAAGATCTGGGCATCACGCACGGCATGTCGTCGCTGCTGGGCGCCCTGTTCTTTCTTGGCTATTTCTTTTTCCAGATCCCCGGCGCGATGTACGCCGAACGCCGCAGCGTAAAAAAACTGGTTTTCGTCTGCCTGGTGCTGTGGGGCATTTGCGCCTCGCTGACCGGCATGGTCAGTAATATCCCGATGCTGGCGGCCATCCGCTTTGTGCTGGGCGTGGTGGAAGCGGCCGTGATGCCGGCCATGCTGATCTATATCAGCAACTGGTTTACCAAGTCGGAACGCTCTCGCGCCAATACCTTCCTGATCCTGGGCAACCCGGTCACGGTGCTGTGGATGTCCGTGGTTTCCGGCTATCTGATCAACGCCTTCGGCTGGCGCGAAATGTTTATTTTTGAGGGCATTCCGGCGGTGATCTGGGCCGTGGCCTGGTGGTTTATGGTGCAGGATAAGCCCGCTCAGGCGAAATGGCTGAGCGAAGAGGAAAAAGCGGCGCTGGCGGCACAGCTGCAAAAAGAGCAGGAAAACATTAAGGCGGTGCGCAATTACAGCGAGGCGTTCCGCTCGCGCAATGTCATTATCCTTTGCATTCAGTATTTTACCTGGAGCATCGGCGTCTATGGCTTTGTGCTGTGGCTGCCTTCTATCCTGCGCAACGGGATGCAGATGGGCATGGTGGAAGCGGGCTGGCTCTCTGCGGTGCCTTACCTGGCCGCCACCGTGGCGATGATCCTGGCTTCCTGGGCTTCCGACAAGCTGCAAAACCGTAAACTCTTTGTCTGGCCGCTGCTGTTAATTGGCGCGCTGGCGTTTTTAGGTTCATATCTTGTAGGGGCGAATAATTTCTGGCTGTCGTTCAGCCTGCTGGTGGTGGCCGGTGCCGCGATGTACGCGCCTTATGGCCCGTTCTTCGCCATTATCCCGGAAATGCTGCCGCGTAACGTAGCGGGCGGCGCAATGGCGCTGATTAACGCGATGGGCGCGCTAGGCTCTTTCCTGGGCTCCTGGGTCGTGGGTTATTTGAACGGCGCGACGGGCAGCCCTTCCGCTTCGTATATCTTTATGGGGGTATCGCTGCTTATCTCGGTCTGGCTGACGCTGATCGTAAAGCCAGCAGCCAATAAGCAACCCCCGATGCCGCATGGCGCTAAACACGCTTAACGGTGCGGGCCGCCTGGCCCGTGCCTTAAAGAAACAGGGAGACAAGCATGAAACCATCCGTGGTGCTGTATAAGAAGCTGCCGCAGGATCTGCGTTCGCAGCTCGACGAGCATTTTAACGTTACCGAAATCAACGGCCTGACCCCGGAAACCCTTAGCCAACACGCGGAGGCCTTTCAGCAGGCCGAAGGTATTTTAGGCTCCGGCGGCAAAGTGGACGCTGAGTTCCTGAAAAAAGCGCCGAAGCTGCGCGTCGCCTCTTCCGTTTCCGTGGGCGTGGACAACTTTGATATTCCCGCGCTGAGCGAACGCGGCGTGCTGTTGATGCACACCCCGACCGTACTGACGGAAACCGTCGCCGATACCATGATGGCGCTGGTGCTGACCAGCGCGCGTCGCGTGGTGGAATCCGCCGAGCGCGTGAAAAAAGGTGAGTGGCAGGGCAGCATCGGCGCGGACTGGTTCGGCATTGACGTGCACCATAAAAAAATGGGCATCCTGGGCATGGGTCGTATCGGACTGGCGCTGGCGCAGCGCGCGCACCTGGGCTTCAGCATGCCGATCCTTTACAACGCTCGTAAGCACCACGAAGAGGCGGAGCAGCGTTTCGACGCGCAATACTGCGATCTGGATACGCTGCTGAAAGAGTCCGATTTCCTGTGCATCAGCCTGCCGCTGACTGAACAAACGCATCACCTGATCGGCCGCGAGGAGCTGGCGAAAATGAAGCCTTCCGCCGTGCTGATCAATGCCGGACGCGGCCCGGTTATCGATGAAGAAGCGCTGATCGCCGCGCTGCAAGAGGGCACTATCCACGCCGCCGGTCTGGACGTGTTTGAGAAAGAGCCGCTGCCAAAGGATTCGCCTTTGCTGACGCTGCCTAACGTGGTGGCGCTGCCGCATATTGGCTCTGCGACGCATGAAACCCGTTACGGCATGGCAAAAGACGCGGTGGAAAATCTGATTGCCGCCCTGAACGGTAAAGTGGACAAGAACTGCGTTAATCCTGAAGTAGCAAAATAATTTTCTGTGCCGATGCGCTTTGCGTGTCGGCACGTTTTTCAGCGCCCTGCCGACCTCTTTATCCCGCAATAATTCCCTTCTTAGCCTAAACAGGCGCTAAACAAATAGCCTGTTCGTTCCTGAACGCGTCAGTGCCCTGTTGTTATTTAGTTGATCCACTCAGGTAACCATAAGCTAAATCATTATTTAATTAAGATGATATAAAATGAGATCCTGCGGCTTTTTAATTAAAAAAAAGCGGTCATATTGTTAATTAAATGCTCAACATAAAGAAAGCAACAGAAATGTAAAGATCCCTTTTTGTTACCTGGCCTTTTTTCCCCCTTTGGGGCGGGCATTGTACCAACTTAAGATTGTGATATAACTACGCTCATTCGGAAACTCGCTTATCGGCATAAATTATGCCGAGGGTATTATTTTGCCCGTAATAAGCGCCGCGTTAATAAGGAGAGAAGCTTCAACGATTTAAAGATGTTTAATTATCCGTAGTGCCAGCAATCACGAGTGACAGGTTTATTATTCATGGGCTCCCCTGAATTAATACAGCACGCTCACGCTGGCTGAAATTCTCTTTTATTTAATATAAAGAAACCATGAAAAATAAACCTGACCTTAATAAAGAAAATAAGTCGCCGTGGCGGCACCGTTTAACCTGGCTGACCGTAGCGATTCAGGGCGCTTTCCCGATTGCCTGTGCGTTTACGCCCGCGCTGGCCGTTGCCCGCCAGCATTTTTTGACGCAGTCGGCGGATGCCGTCGCTATCCGAACGCAGGTTTATACCCTGGGCCAGGCGGAAACGGCAGCGGGCGTGGCGCAAAAATACAATATGAGCGTGGAAGCGCTGCGCAAGCTGAACCAGCTGCGCACTTTCGCTCACGGCTTTGATCGGCTACAGCCGGGCGACGAGCTGGACGTGCCGCTTTCTCCTTTGCCAAAAGTGCACTGGCACAACGCCGACAACGGCCTGGAGATGAAAGCCGCCGGTCTTGCTACGCAGGCGGGTTCCTCGCTCGACAGCCGCAACGGCAACGGCGCCGCCTCTGCCGCCGCCAGCATGGCCGCAGGCGAAGCGAGCGAGCAGGCGCAGGCGTGGCTGGGCCGTTTCGGTACCGCGCGCGTGCAGCTGGACGCGGATAAAAACTTCTCGCTGAAAAACTCGCAGTTCGACCTGCTGCTGCCTTTAAGCGATCGTAGCGACCGCTTGATCTTCACTCAGGGAAGCTTCCACCGCACCGACGATCGCAACCAGGCGAATCTTGGTCTCGGGATGCGTCATTTCGGCCATGACTTTATGACCGGCGCTAATGCCTTCTTTGATTACGATCTTTCCCGTCAACATGCCCGTTCCGGCATGGGCGTCGAGTACTGGCGCGACTTTATCAAAGTAGCGGCGAACGGCTATGTGCGGTTGACCAGCTGGAAAGACTCTGAAGATTTTTCCGGCTACGAAGAGCGTCCGGCCAACGGCTGGGATATCCGTACGGAAGCCTTCCTGCCTGCCCTGCCTCAGCTGGGCGCGAAGTTTAACTACGAACAATATTACGGTAACGACGTGGCGCTGTTTGATAAGGATAACCGCCAGAAAAATCCGCACGCCATTACCGCAGGCGTCACCTTTACGCCCTTCCCGCTGCTGTCGCTGGAAGCGGAACAGCGCCAGGGCAAAGCCGGAGAACACGATACGCGGCTGGGCCTGACGCTCAATTATCAGCTCGGGATGCCGTGGCGCAAACAGCTGGACAGCGATGCGGTAGCGGCGATGCGTAGCCTGGCCGGCAACCGCTACGATCTGGTGAACCGTAATAACAACATTGTGCTTGAGTACCGCAAACAAGAGACGATCAGGCTGAGCACCGCGAAGCTCATCAGCGGCACGGCCGGCGAGCAAAAAACGCTGAACGTTTCGGTCAACAGCAAATACGGCCTGGATCGCATCAACTGGTCCGCGTCGTCGCTGCTGGCTAACGGCGGGAAAATTATCGCTAACGGCCCTACCGATTTCAGCGTGATGCTGCCGGCCTATCATGCTGACGCCACCGGTACCAACAGCTACACCCTCAGCGGCGTGGCGATCGATAAAAAAGGTAACGCCTCAAAGCGTACGGAAACGCAAATTACCGTCACCGAAGCCGCTATTAACGTTAACAGCAGTTCACTGCTGCCGGTCAGCAGCACGCTGGTATCAGACGGCCACGCTCAGCAGACGCTGACCCTGACGGTAAAAGACAGCCTGGGCAATCCGGTTGATATCAATGAAAAAGAGATTAGCGTGACCAAAAGCGCGCAGGCCGCCGACGATACCAAAGTGTCTGCCTTTACTCGCCAGAGCGCAGGCCGTTATACCGCCGTGGTGACGGCGGGCACGCATCCGGAAACGCTGACCATTACGCCTGTTGCCCGCAATATGACTTTTCCTGGTGCAACGGTAACTATCGCGGCGGATAACGCAAGCGCACGGCTGGCAAGCCTGACCGTGGTCAGCAACGATGCGGTAGCCGACGGTAAAGCAGCCGATCGGGTTACAGCGCTGGTAACGGATGCGCAGGGCAATCCGCTGGCCGGACAAACCGTAACCTTCAGCGCCGACAATAGCGCCGTCATCCCGCAAAGCGCGGTAACTGACGACCGGGGCGAAGCGTCCGTTCCCGTTAGCGATACCAAAACCGGCCAGAGTAAGGTTGTCGCGCAGATGGGCTCCGCCCGTAAAGAAGCCGAAGTGAATTTTGTGGCAGGCAAGGCGGCATCGGTTTACATGCATCGGGTCACGGGCCGCGCCGTTGCGGATGGTACAGATACCAGCGTGGTTGAGATCTTTGTAAAAGATAGCAACGGCAATCCCGTCACCAACAGAAAAGTCGCCATTACGGCCACTGACGACCGCGTCAACATTCCTTCTGAAGTTACTTTAGATAAATATGGCGCGGCGCGTTTCCCGACCTCCAGCAATCACGATGGCGGCTGGAAAGTAGAAGGAACTATTGATGGCCTCAAAGGCTCGGTGATTGTCTATTTTTACGCGGGCTATCCAACCGTCAATAACTCTTCTTTCACCGTAAGCGCCACGAGCGTGCCGGCTGACGGCGTCAGCGCCATCACGCTTACCCTCGTCGCCCGGGATATGCGCAATAACGCGGTGAAAACGCTGCCGAACTTAATTAACTTTGATACCAGCGGCCTGCCTGGCTGCCATATCAGCGCGGTTAAGGTCAGTGGTAACGTCTATACCGCTCAGCTGACCTCAACTAAAGCGATGAGCGGAAAGATTGCGGTTAATTTGATGCTTCGCCGTGGCGTGATGCCGATTAACGTAACTTTTACGCCTCCGGCCCGGTAATGTTGCCAGGGTAAGATCGGAAAGGCCCCATTTTGAGCGCGTACGCCAAAAACGGGGCCTTTCAACTGACCGGCTGGCGCGGGTAGCGCCGCAGACCAATAAAACCGTCCCTGACAGCTACCCGGGGCGGTTTTCACTTTTAACGAGCCAGCCAGCCGCCGTCTACGGCAATGGTGTAGCCGTTAATATAGTCGGCAGCCGGAGAGGCCAGGAATACCGCTGGCCCCATCAGATCGGCCGGCAGTCCCCAACGGCCTGCCGGGATACGCTCCAGAATATCGGCGTTGCGCTTTTCATCGGCACGCAGCTGTGCGGTATTGTTGGTCGCCATATAGCCCGGCGCGATGGCATTAACGTTAATACCGTGCTTCGCCCATTCATTGGCCAGCAGACGCGTCACGCCCATCACGGCGCTTTTTGATGCCGTATAAGAAGGCACGCGAATGCCGCCCTGGAAAGAGAGCATGGAGGCAATATTGATGATTTTCCCGCCCTTGCCCTGTTTGATAAACTGACGCGCTACCGCCTGCGACATAAAGAACACGGATTTAATATTCAGGTTCATCACGTCGTCCCAGTCTTTTTCTGAGAAGTCGATCGCATCTTCACGACGAATGATACCGGCGTTGTTGACCAGGATATCGATTTTGCCGTATTCCGCCACGGCTTTTGCCACAACGCCTTCAATACATTCGGTTTTGCCCAGATCGGCGGTCAGGCTGAAAAAACGGCGGCCCAGCGCGGTGACGCGCTCAATGGTTTCTTTCGGCTCGACAATATTCACGCCAACGATATCGCATCCCGCTTCCGCCAGCCCCAGCGCCATACCCTGACCCAGTCCCGTATCGCATCCCGTGACCATCGCCACGCGGCCTTTTAAATCAAATGCATTCAAAATCATAACTGCTCCTGTAAGCCAGAGGGCGGACTGCGTGTCAGAAGCCGGGAAAGTGGCCTGTTATCCGAGACAGGGCAGCCCTGCCCGGTTTTCGAGCGCACACTATAGCGGAGGGAAAAGCACGCACGCCGTGATCGAAATCAGGAAAAGGGGGATAATGAAATCGCTATTTATAAAAAATAAAACAATGTTTCATTTTAAAGGGCGAAACGGCGTCCGCCCTGGCTGGCTTATTCTACGGCTATCGGCGTTTGCTCCACGTTGATTTTGGTCTCGCCCTGAAGCGTTTTGATACGCTCTTCGACTTTTTGTACCGCGCTGGCATCCTTCAGCAGCGAATAGGTCAGCGTAAACTCCGCGCTCTGGCCCGGCTGCAGCTGTTTAACCCTGCCCTGCTCTTTTTCAATCGTTACCGGATAGGCATAGTTGGTGCCGGGCTCGATCCCCGTCACGTAGCCCTGCTTCAGCGTATCGGTGTTTTTCCACATCGTCAGCACCGGCAGCTGCCGCGTATCGAATTCGATAGCCGCGCCCTTGTCGCCTTTGCTGTTAACCACGGCCGCCACGGTTTTGCCATTGCTGTCGGCAATGGGCTGCAGGTTAAACACCATTTCATCGAAATCTTTGGTTGGCGCGCCATAGGTCTGCCAGTTTTCCAGCCCTTTTTTCGCATAGTCATTAAATGGCGAAACGGATTTTACCGGCGCCAGGAAACGGGCGTTTTCTTCCAGGATCGGCGTGCTAAAGTTGCTGTGATAGATAATTTCATAGTCGTGCGGGTAGTCAGCCTGGTTGGTCAGCACGTCGTGGAGGGTAAAGGAGTCCGCGCCCGGCACGTAGCGCAGCTCGGTCCAGGTTTCCAGACGCGCTTTTTTAAAGGTGTTTTCTTTCAGCAGGCCGCGAATACGGATTTCATGCGGCGCCTGGTCATCCACGATCACTTCCACTTTCGACGCTGGTGTATTGCCCGCTTTACCGTGCAGCGTGTAAATACGCCCGTCTTTGGTGACCGGATGGCCGGTCCACTCAAAGCCGCAGCGCACCATCATCTCGTTAAATCCTTCCAGCCAGCCCAGGCCGTTACGGCTTTCCAGATTGATATAGGCCGGGTTCACCACCTCATCAACCGGCGAATCCCAGCCCAGCCGCACGCCGTGACCGTTAACGTGCAGCAGATCCATACCGCGCGTCGGGCTGAGCGCGATAGTCAGGCCGTTTTTGCTGGTCAACGTCAGCACCTTCGAGCCTTCCTGCTTGCCGCCGTGCAGCACCTGCTGTTCCAGCGTAAAGGGTTCGCCGCTCAGCTTGAGCTGTCTGCTGTCGATCCGCCAGTCGCCTTTTTCCGTGCCCTGCGTATCGGTTAACACCCAGCTTTGCGCCGCCGCCTGCCCGCTGAACATTGCTATCACCGCGCCCGCCAGAAGAGTCTTATGCATTTTGTTGTCCTTGCTGAAATGATTAAGCTGAAGAGCAGCCAGCCTACAAAGCATGCGGTATCAGGACTGTGACTGGCGTCACCCCACGGATTTTTAAGAAATTTTTATCAATAAGTCGTGCAGTTCATCACAAATTATTAACTGAAATAGCCAGCTGACGGAAAAAAGCGGCAGGGCTAACGGCGAAAAAAAGCTAATCAGTTGAAACGATTCACCTTTAACCTTCGCTGCCTGCCTGACCACCGCCTGCTCTTGCTGGCCGACACGGCTGCCCGCTGACGTTGCATCACGCCTGGCGTGGCGTTAAGGTTAGCTTTCACTTGCCTACGATAAGCAGTTAATACGTTATGAGCTTTTCCGCTTTCGGTAACAAATTCACACGCGCCTCAGGGATCACCCGCCTGATGGAAGATATGGGCGAAGGGCTGCGCACGCCCGGTTCGGTGATGCTGGGCGGCGGTAATCCGGCCCAGATCCCGGCGATGAACGACTATTTTCAGCAGCTGCTGCAGCAGATGCATGACGAGGGCAAGCTGGCCGATGCGCTTTGCAACTACGACGGCCCAAGAGGAAAAAGCACGCTGCTGGAATCGCTTTCCACGCTGCTGCGCGACGAGCTGGGCTGGCAGGTAGGGCCGCAGAATATCGCCCTGACCAACGGCAGCCAGAGCGCCTTTTTCTATTTGTTTAATCTTTACGCGGGCCGCCGCGCAGACGGGCGCAAAAAGCGCGTATTGTTTCCACTGGCTCCCGAATATCTGGGTTACGCTGACGCCGGGCTGGACGAAGAGCTGTTTGTTTCCGCCCGTCCCGATATCGAAATGCTGCCTGAAGGCCAGTTCAAATATCACGTTAATTTTGAGCAGCTGCATATTACCGAAGATACCGGGCTGATTTGCGTTTCCCGGCCGACCAATCCAACCGGCAACGTGATTACCGACGAAGAGCTGATGAAGCTGGATGCGCTGGCGCAGCAGCATGAGGTACCGCTGCTGATTGATAACGCCTACGGCGTGCCTTTTCCCGGCATCATCTTTAGCGACGTTCGCCCGCTGTGGAACCCGAATATTATTCTGTGCATGAGCCTTTCCAAGCTGGGCCTGCCCGGCTCACGCTGCGGCATCATTGTTGCTGATGAAAAAGTGATTACCGCCATCGGCAATATGAACGGCATTATCAGTCTGGCGCCGGGCAGCATCGGCCCGGCCATCGCGCATGAGATGATCCAGCGTGGTGATTTGCTGCGCCTGTCGGAAGAGGTGATCAGGCCGTTTTATCAGGAAAGGGTTAAGCAGACTATCGCCGTTATCCGGCGCTATTTACCCGAAGAACGCTGCCTTATCCACAAGCCGGAGGGTGCTATTTTCCTCTGGCTCTGGTTTAAAGATCTGCCCATTTCGACGGAGATCCTTTATCAGCGTTTAAAAGCGCGCGGCGTATTGATGGTGCCGGGCCACTTTTTCTTTCCGGGACTGGAGCATGAATGGCCGCACACGCACCAGTGCATGCGCATGAACTATGTGCCGGACAGCGACAAAATTGAGAAAGGGATCGCCATTCTGGCGGAAGAGATTGAGCGAGCGCACAGCGAATCGGGCGGCAGAGCCCTCTGCTGATGCAAACGAAAAAGGCCGCACAAAGTGCGGCCTTAATTTTACGCGCGGTCTTATTTCAGAATTTCAATGCGGCGCGGTTTGTTGGCTTCCGGCACGATGCGCTCCAGATCGATGTAGAGCAGGCCGTTTTCCAGGCGTGCATCACGCACGTTAACGTGCTCGGCCAGCTGGAATTTACGCTCGAAGTTGCGTTCCGCAATACCCTGATAGAGATAGGTTTTTTCCTGCTGCTCTTCTGGATGGGCGCCGCGCACGGTCAGCATATTGTCGTGAGAGGTGATCTCCAGTTCGCTCTGCGCGAACCCTGCCACGGCAATGGTGATTCGGTACTGGTTTTCCGCCACCAGCTCCACGTTATAAGGAGGGTAGCCGCCGTTGCTCTGACCCTGGTTGGATTCCAGCAGGTTGATCAGACGGTCGAAACCAATAGAAGAACGGTACAGCGGGGCGAGATCGAAATTACGCATGGTATAGCTCCTGATTATCAGCGAGGGTGTAATGCGACCTTCCACTATGGACAGATCGTCGGGCTACAAGCGGTATCCTGTCGGCATACGTTTTGTGACCCTGAACATAAAATGGTGACATTAAGATCGCTTTCAAGGGCCCGTTCAGGAAATTTTTCGGCCAATCCGGTGCGAATGTCATACACTCAGAAAGAGATTAATCGGAGCGTTAAAGCAGCGGGCACATGCTGATCATGATAAGCAGAGCGGTTTTGCCGCTGCTGAAGGGATAAAGAATATGATGGTACTAAAAAAAAGTCGTTTCGCTGGCCTGCTGGCCTGTCTGTCACTGGCCGGCACGGGTGGCTGCTCCAGCTTTATGTCCCATTCCGGCCCCGATCAGGGCTATTATCCCGGTACGCGCGCCAGCGCAAAAATTGTTACCGACAGCGACAGCGGCTGGGTCATGCGCCCGCTGGCGGCTATCGACCTGCCTTTCTCCGCCGTGCTGGATACGCTGCTGCTGCCGTTTGACTACTACCGCTCAGGCCGCGATAAAACCGGCGATTCACCGCGTGAACGCGTGTTGCGCAGCGAGCAGCAGAACCATACCAGCGACAGCCTTTCGCAGGCCGCGCCGCTGGTGATCAATACGTCGCCTCGACATCAGCAATAAAAATCTGCTGAAAGCCTGCCACGTTACGCAAATAGGCCACATAAAGCCCGTCCGGCGAGCAGACGACCGCTTCCGGCAAAGGCGCTTCGGCGGTGCGGGCCGTCAGCCTCCGCATTTTACCGCTGCCCGTATCGCATAACACCACGCTGTTATCGTTAATAAAAGCCACCGACTTGCCGTCGGGATGCCAGCTGAAGGCGGACTGAATATCGCTGGCGGCGTGGGTGATCTGACGAGGCTTGCCGCCGCCGGGCGCGATGGTCCACAGCTGCACCACGCCTTCGTCGTCCTTCATTAAAAAGGCGATGGCGCGACCGTCGGGTGAACTACGCAGCCAGTGGCGTGGCGAGGTCGCCAGGCCCGGAAAGGGGCGATCGTGCGTAAAAGTCAGCCGACGCTGCCTGACGCCCAGCGGCGGAGCGGGCAGCGTGGCGGCGGTGCCAGCCAGCGGAGCGTCGCCTTCCAGCGCATAGTCGGCCATCTTTTCCGGCAGATCGACAATAAACACTTCCGGTACCTTCTCGCCTTTTTCGCTGAGCGTATCGCCGATAAACGCCAGCGCCCAACGCTGCCGGTGGCCGTCGCTTTTCAGGTAGCCCTCTTCGCCGATCCAACCCTCTTCATAGGCTCGATTGATCTCATCGCTGCCGGGCGTCGGCGTGGCGGTGGTGGCGCTGACCAGCACGCAGAAATGGCTGCCTGCATACTCTCGGGGATGCTGCAATGGCGGACAAACGGCATGTAGCGGCACGGCCACGCCGACGTTGCGCAAATCTTGTTTCACGTCCAGCTCGTGCATCACATGATCGTTATAGGTAAAACTCAGCCTGGTGCCGTCGGGGCTGAACACGTGTACGTGCGAGCCGCCGCGCAGCGCGCCGGGCGTAAAGGGCGGCGTAATATCGCAGGCGTCCATATTTTCCACCAGGCCGTTCTGAATAATAACGCCGCGGCGATGATGAAAGTCGTAGCGCCACTGGCTGTCAGGATGTTCCGGGCCGTGAATGCAAACGTAGCGCGGCGGCAAATCCGGGCTGACGGTGATCACGCCAACGTGCGCACCCGCCTGCGCCTGGTAAAGGATTTCCGTCTGGCCGCTGAGATTAACGCGCTCGACGGTTAAGCTGTTGAAGGTGGAGGCATTGCTGCGAACGTCGTAGACCAGCCAGTGGCTGTCGGCCGTCCAGACGTTGATATTGGTGAGCTGGTGATTGCGCTGAGCAAAAGTGAGCTGTTTTTCCGTCATCATGCTTACCCTTAGCGAGGTTTGCTGCTAAGGGTAATGCATTACGCGCTTTTGCGGTACTGGCGCTTAAAGCGTGATACCGCCGCCCTGTCAGAGCGCGAATTTTTCGATAGTGTGCGCCACGCCGTCTTCCATATTGGTTTTGGTAACGAACTGCGCAATGTTTTTTACCTTGTCGATACCGTTGCCCATCGCCACGCCCGTGCCGGCGAAGGTCAGCATCGCCAGATCGTTTTCCTGATCGCCGATAGCCATCACTTCATCGCGGGAAAGCCCTAAACGCTCGGCCAGCGCTTTGACGCCCGCGCCCTTATCGACTTTCTTATTAAGGATTTCCAGGAAATAAGGCGAGCTTTTCATAATGGTATAGCGATCGTAAGCTTCCTGCGGAATGCGGGTAATGGCCTCATCCAGCGTTTCTGGCGTATCGATCATCATGACTTTAGGGAAAGTGGCGGTTTTATCCATCTCTTCCACCGCGCGGTAGCGCAGCGGCATCCCGGTCAGCGAAGCTTCGTGGACGGTGTATTCGCTGATGTCCTTGTTGGGCGTAAACAGCAGCGATTTCGTCAGCGCCTGAAAATGTACGCCCAGCTCGCGCGCCAGCTTTTCCACATACAGGTAGTCGTCAAAGTTCAGCGTAACTTCCGCCACGCACTCGCCCGATTCCGCTTTCTGCACCAGCGCGCCGTTATTGGTAATGCAATACTGCCCTTCCCGTTGTAAATCCAGCTCCATCAGATAACGCTCCACGCCGATAAACGGCCGGCCGCTCGCCAGTACAATCGCTATTCCTTTATCACGGGCTGCCTGAATGGCCCGCTTAACGCCAGGCGTCACCTCATGCTGAGGATTAAGCAGCGTGCCGTCTATATCAATCGCAATCAGTTTTATCGCCATAACTTCCTCTTGAGCTTCACGGTTTCTTTCATGCTAACGCGATTCAGCCAGCCATGACCAGACGAATCACGCCCGGTAATTTTAAGTTCGATTTGGTAAATCTTCCGGTAAATGTGCTCGCGCTTACGGCCTTTGGGTGAAAAAAGCGGGAAACGGGCTTGTCAGCTAAGCCCTGAAAAGTAGCAGTAAAACCCTCCTGCCCATAAGCGCGCAGGCCGGAAATGAAAATAATGGTCAGTTTTATCAGCGCGCGTTTGGCGATCCGGCACAGCAGAAAAGCTGAAAAAAAAGGCAGATCGAACGATCTGCCTTTCAAACGCTGTTGCATGGCCGGAGGGCCTGCGTCCTGCTTTATCAGATATCGATATTGGCGGCTTTCAGCGCGTTCTCTTCGATAAAGGCGCGGCGCGGCTCCACCGCATCGCCCATCAGCGTGGTGAACAGCTGGTCAGCGGCAATCGCATCCTTCACCGTAACGCGCAGCATACGGCGGCTGTCCGGATCCATCGTGGTTTCCCACAGCTGCTCCGGGTTCATCTCGCCCAGTCCTTTATAACGCTGTACCGACAGGCCGCGACGCGACTCTTTCACCAGCCAGTCCATCGCCTGCTCGAAGTTAGCGATCGGCTGACGACGCTCGCCGCGTTCGATAAAGGCATCTTCCTCAATCAGGCCACGCAGCTTCTCGCCCAGCGTACAGATCTTGCGGTATTCGCCGCCCGAGATAAATTCGCTGTCCAGCGGATAATCGGTATCAACGCCGTGCGTACGGATACGCACTACCGGTTCAAAGATATGCTGCTCGCGGTTCTGGCGCACATGGCTGGCATAGGTGCTGCCGTGCTGCTCGTTCTCGTTCAGGCGCGTCACCAGCTCGTCGATCCACTGCTGAACCGGCGCCTCTGCGGAGATATCGCTCAGCGTCGGGTGATAGATCAGCGCGTTCAGCAACGCCAGCGGATAGCGGCGCTCCATACGCTTGATCATCTTGCGGGTGCTGTTGAACTCGGCCACCAGGTTTTCCAGCGGCTCGCCGCCCAGCGCAGGCGCATCGGCGTTGGTGTGCAGCGTTGCGCCGTCCAGCGCGATGGCGATCTGATACTGATCCATCGCCTCGTCATCCTTGATGTACTGCTCCTGCTTGCCTTTCTTCACCTTGTACAGCGGCGGCTGCGCAATATACACGTGGCCGCGCTCGATGATTTCCGGCATCTGACGATAGAAGAAGGTCAGCAGCAGCGTACGGATGTGCGAGCCATCCACGTCCGCATCGGTCATGATGATGATGCTGTGGTAGCGCAGCTTGTCCGGGTTATATTCGTCACGGCCAATGCCGCAGCCCAGCGCGGTGATCAGCGTCGCCACTTCCTGCGAAGCGAGCATCTTATCGAAGCGCGCTTTTTCCACGTTCAGGATTTTTCCCTTCAGCGGCAGGATAGCCTGGTTTTTACGGTTACGGCCCTGCTTGGCGGAGCCGCCCGCAGAGTCCCCTTCCACCAGATAGATTTCTGACAGCGCCGGATCGCGCTCCTGGCAGTCCGCCAGCTTGCCCGGCAGGCCGGCCAGATCCAGCGCGCCTTTACGACGGGTCATTTCACGAGCGCGACGCGCCGCTTCACGCGCGCGGGCCGCATCGATGATTTTACCCACGACGATTTTGGCATCGCCCGGATTTTCCAGCAGGTACTCTGCCAGCAGCTCGTTCATCTGCTGCTCAACGGCTGATTTCACTTCGGAAGAGACCAGCTTGTCTTTGGTCTGCGAAGAGAACTTCGGATCCGGTACCTTAACGGAAACCACGGCAATCAGGCCTTCGCGCGCGTCGTCGCCGGTGGCGCTGACCTTGGCTTTTTTGCTGTAGCCTTCTTTATCCATGTAGGCGTTCAGGGTACGCGTCATCGCCGCGCGGAAGCCGGCCAGGTGCGTGCCGCCGTCGCGCTGTGGGATGTTGTTGGTAAAGCAGTAGATGTTTTCCTGGAAACCGTCGTTCCACTGCAGCGCCACTTCCACACCGATGCCGTCTTTCTCGGTAGAGAAATAGAACGCGTTAGGGTGGATAGGCGTTTTGTTGCGGTTCAGGTACTCCACAAACGCCTTGATGCCGCCTTCATAGTGGTAGTGATCGTTCTTGCCGTCGCGCTTGTCTTCCAGCTTGATAGAGACGCCGGAGTTAAGGAACGACAGCTCGCGCAGACGCTTCGCCAGGATCTCGTACTCGAAATCGGTGACGTTGGTAAAGGTTTCGTGGCTTGGCCAGAAACGCACGCGCGTCCCGGTCAGGTCGGTTTCGCCGGTTACCTGCAGTGGGGCCTGAGGCACGCCGTGAACGTAGATCTGCTGGTGAACTTTGCCTTCGCGACGGATGGTCAGCTCCAGCTTTTCAGACAGGGCGTTAACCACCGACACGCCTACGCCATGCAGGCCGCCGGACACTTTATAGGAGTTATCATCAAATTTACCGCCTGCGTGCAGCACGGTCATGATCACTTCCGCAGCGGAAACGCCTTCTTCTTCGTGAATGCCGGTTGGAATACCACGACCGTCATCCTGCACGGAAACGGAGTTATCGGCATGGATGGTGACCAGAATGTCTTTACAGTGACCTGCGAGGGCTTCGTCGATGGCGTTGTCCACAACCTCGAATACCATATGGTGCAGACCGGTGCCGTCATCCGTATCGCCGATATACATACCCGGGCGCTTGCGTACCGCATCCAGCCCTTTCAGAACTTTGATACTTGAGGAGTCATAAGAATTCGACATCAACGTTTCTCGCTCGTTTAATCTTCAGGTTGAACCGCTATTTTACCCTGTTCCACGTGGAACATCTTGCCCTTTTCGTCAGCCATATCGAACACATGATCGGCACTAATAGCGCTGACAAAAACCTGGGCCCGAGTGGCCTTTAAGCGCGATGCCAACAGGTGGCGCCGCGTCTCATCCAGCTCGGAGGCAAAATCATCTATCAGATACAGGCAGCGTCGCCCGTTCTGTCGGGTGAGAAACTCACCCTGCGCCAGCCTCAGGGCGCACATCAACAGCTTTAACTGGCCGCGCGACAGCAGATCCTCCACCGGCGTGCCGTCGGCGCGAATGCGGAAGTCCGCTTTGTGCGGGCCGCTGGCCGTGTAGGTTAAGGCGCGATCGCGCTCAAACTGACGCTCCAGCAGATCGCGATAGTCCGTTTCTTTATCCCAGCCACGCTGGAAAGAGAAATTCAGCGCAAACTCCGGCAGAAACTGCGCGCAGGTGGCGGTGATATCCTCAGCAATGGCTTCGCTGTAGGCGGCGCGCCACTGGCTTATCTGCTCCGCCAGCGGCGCCAGCTCCTGATCCCAGGCGCGGATCTGCTGGTAGCGCGTGACCTGGCGCAGCGCCGCGTTGCGCTGCTTCAGCAGCCGCCGCAGGTTGCTCCAGGCGGTGAAAAAGCCCGGCTCGTTATGAAAACAGCCCCAGTCGATATAGGCGCGCCGGTACTTCGGGCCGCCGTTAAGCAGCGTAAAGCCTTCCGGCGTAATCAGCTGCATCGGCAGCATCTGCGCCAGCTCGGCCACTTTATGACCATCGGTGCCGTCAACCCGCACCTTGCTGTCGCCCGCACGATTTTTGGTCAGGCCGACGGTGGTTTCACGCTCGGCCCCTTCAATGCGGCCGTGCAGAATAAAAGCGTCCTGCTCGTGGCGGATCACTCTGCCTGCCTGCAAACTGCGGAAAGCGCGGCCGTGGCCCAGCGTATAGATAGCTTCCAGCACGCTGGTTTTGCCGCTGCCGTTAGCGCCGACCAGAAAGTTGAAGCCGGGCGCCAGCGCCAGATCGGCATTTTCAATGTTGCGAAAATCTTTGATAAGCAGGCGGGTTAAAGCCATAAGTGGAGTCATTCCGCGGGCAGTAGATCGGATAAAACGGCACGTGCTGTTATACAAGGCCAGAGCGTTACGGTGCGGGCGAGCCGCCGCCGCGTGAAAGCACGCGAGGGCGGCGGGCGCCGGACCAAGTCAGCCCGATAATTTTACTACAAACGCATTGGCATGACGACATAGGCCGCCGACTGGCTGGCCGCGTCTTCAATCTGCACGCTGGAAACGGAGTCGGTCAGCAGCAGACGTACGTTTTCGCACTTCAGCGCGTTAAGCACGTCCAGCACGTAGCTGACGTTAAAGCCGATTTCGAGATCGGTGCCGCCATAAGTGACGTCCAGAATCTCTTCCGCTTCTTCCTGTTCCGGGTTGTTGGCGGTGATTTTCAGCTGGTTTTCGCTGATATACAGGCGAACGCCACGGAACTTCTCGTTAGAGAGGATTGCCGCGCGCGAAAAAGCCTGCTTCAGCAGATCGCAGCCGGCATCCAGCGTTTTGTCCGGGTTTTTCGGCAGCACGCGACGATAGTCCGGGAAGCGGCCATCCACCAGCTTGGAGGTGAAGATAAAGTCGCCGACGTGCGCGCGAATATTGTTGCTGCCGATCTGCACCTGTAACGGCGTCTCGCCGCCGTCCAGCAGGCGCACCAGCTCAATCACGCCCTTACGCGGCACGATCACCGAATGATTGGGCAGCGACTGGCCTACCGGCATCGAGCAAACCGCCAGACGGTGGCCGTCGGTGGCGACGGTGCGCAGCTCTTCGCCTTCCGTTTCAAACAGCATCCCGTTCAGGTAGTAGCGTACGTCCTGATGGGCCATAGAAAACTGGGTGGCTTCGATCAGGCGCTTCATCGTGGCCTGCGGCAGCGTGAATTCCACCTCGCTTTGCCAGTCGTCCAGGTTCGGGAAGTCGCTGGCCGGCAGCGTGGAAAGCGAGAAGCGGCTGCGGCCGGAGCGCACCAGCATTCTTTCGCCATCCAGGATCACCGTGATCTCTGCGCCTTCAGGCAGACCGCGGCAGATATCGAAAAATTTACGCGCGGGCACGGTGGTCGCGCCCGGCTCGTGATCCTGCGTCAACGCGACGCGGGCCACCATTTCCATCTCTAAGTCCGTTCCCGTCAGCAGCAGGCTGCCGTCGTTAACCTGTAAAAGCAGGTTGCCGAGGATCGGCAGCGTCGGCCGTCCGCCCAGCGGGCTGCTGACCTGCTGTAAAGGTTTAAGTAACTGCTCACGTTCAACAATAAATTTCATAGCGTCAGGAAGATAATGTTCTGATTAGATTTGAGAAATCTTCTTTAATATCGTGACTCTCTTCACGCAGCTGCTCGATCTTGCGACAGGCGTGCAGCACCGTAGTATGGTCACGACCCCCGAAAGCGTCGCCGATTTCCGGCAAGCTGTGGTTGGTCAGCTCTTTCGCCATCGCCATCGCCATCTGGCGAGGACGCGCGACGGAGCGCGAACGCCGCTTGGAAAGCAGGTCGGCTACCTTAATCTTGTAATATTCCGCCACCGTCTTCTGGATATTATCGATGGTGACCAGCTTTTCCTGCAGCGCCAGCAGATCGCGCAGCGCTTCACGCACAAAGTCGATGGTGATGGCGCGGCCGGTAAAGTTGGCGTTGGCGATCACGCGGTTCAGCGCGCCTTCCAGCTCACGCACGTTGGACCGCAGGCGCTTGGCAATAAAGAAGGCGACCTCGCCCGGCAGGCGAATATCGTTTTCATCCGCCTTTTTCATCAGGATAGCCACGCGGGTTTCCAGCTCTGGCGGCTCGATCGCCACCGTCAGGCCCCAGCCAAAGCGGGATTTCAGACGATCTTCGACGCCGTTGATCTCTTTAGGATAGCGATCCGACGTCAGGATGATCTGCTGATTGCCTTCCAGCAGCGCGTTGAAGGTGTGGAAAAACTCCTCCTGCGAGCGCTCCTTGTTGGCGAAAAACTGAATATCATCGATCAGCAGCGCATCTACCGAACGATAGTAGCGCTTAAATTCTTCAATGGCGTTGTTTTGCAGCGCCTTCACCATGTCCTGCACAAAACGTTCCGAGTGCATATAGACCACTTTGGCGTTGGGCTTGCGCGCCATAATGCCGTTACCCACAGCATGCAGCAGGTGAGTTTTCCCCAGGCCAGTGCCGCCATAGAGGAACAGAGGGTTATAGGCGCCGCCGGGGTTGTCGGCGACCTGACGAGCGGCCGCACGCGCCAGCTGGTTCGATTTACCTTCAACGAAGTTATCGAAGTTATGCTTGGTGTTCACGTTTGAACGATACGACAGCTCCGCAGGCGCAGGCATGCTGTCCCAGCTTGGACGTACCGGTGCCGGTCGGTTCATCGGCGGCGGCGCGCTGGCGCTGCTCATCACCGGCTGGCTGACCGGACGCGTTACCGGCTTGCTGCCGACTTCAAAGCGCAGCAGCGGCACATCGGCGCCGCAAAAGTCATTAAGCAGCGCATTGATATTGTTAAGGTATTTGTCACGAACCCAGTCGAGCACGAAGCGGTTTGGTGCATACAGGGCCAGGGTGTTGTCGTTCAATTCAGCCTGGAGCGGACGTATCCACATGCTGAATTCGGTGGCAGGTAGTTCATCCTGCAAACGGGCAAGACACTGTTGCCAAAGCGTAAGTGACACGGCGGACTCCACTCGAAAATATTCGATAAGAAAAAAGGCGCTGAAGCGATAAATTCATCATTGTTGACGCATGCAGATGACGCACATACGAACCGCTGTCCGCGGTTTCTCCGCCGCTGACTGACCCGAAGGATCGCTAACGGAAGGGCGGATCATAGCGCAAAGCGCAGCAGAGATCTTCACTTTCTACACAGTTTTGTTCCAATTTATCCACAGGGCAAAGCGCGCAGGGACAAGTTTACTCGTTCGCGCTCAAAAGACATTCAGGATCCTGCGCATAAGATGAAAATTTAAGGCGCCGTCACGTTATTTACGCAACGCGCTTGCAATAAGATCGGCGGAAGATCCTGAACGATCCTTGCGCTTTACGACAGAGGCCGTATAATTCGTGCCCCGGCGTGTTGCGCTCTGGCCCGTACCGGCTGGTTTTGCGGTCGAACGGGATATCCAGACGCGCCTTTAAAAGCGAAGTAAATTGACTCCGGACTGTACAATTATTACAATCCCGCCTCTTTATTAAAGATACACTGAGGCGTCGGTTGGTTTTCGGACCTTTCAAGCGCGTCACTAAGTGAAATTTTCCAAGTTTAGGTAGAAATCGCCATGAAACGCACTTTTCAACCGTCCGTACTGAAGCGCAACCGTTCACATGGTTTCCGTGCTCGTATGGCAACAAAAAATGGTCGTCAGGTTCTGGCACGTCGTCGTGCTAAAGGCCGTTCACGTCTGACCGTTTCTAAGTAATAAAAGCTAACCGCTGAGTGGTTAAGCTCGCATTTCCCAGGGAGTTACGTTTGTTAACTCCCACTCATTTCACTTTCGTCTTCCAGCAGCCACAAAGAGCCGGTACGCCGCAAATCACCATCCTCGGCCGCCTTAACTCGCTGGGGCATCCCCGCATCGGTCTTACCGTCGCCAAAAAACATGTTAAGCGCGCGCATGAACGCAACCGGATCAAGCGATTGACCCGCGAAAGCTTTCGTCTGCGTCAGCACGACCTGCCCGCTATGGATTTTGTAGTGGTGGCGAAAAAAGGCGTGGCCGATCTGGATAACCGTGCGCTGATGGAAGCGTTGGAGAAGATGTGGCGTCGTCACTGTCGCCTGGCTCGCGGCTCCTGATTGCGCTGATCCGCGTTTATCAACGCGCGATCAGCCCGCTTTTAGGACCCCACTGTCGTTTCCACCCAACCTGTTCGCAATACGGTATTGAGGCATTGCGCAGGTTTGGTGTGGTAAAAGGCAGTTGGTTGACGATGAAACGCGTATTAAAATGCCACCCTTTGAACCCGGGTGGTGACGATCCGGTGCCGCCAAAAACCGACGATAACTGAGAACATTAACGATGGATTCGCAACGCAATCTTTTTCTCATCGCTTTTCTGTTCGTGTCTTTTATGATCTGGCAGACCTGGCAGACGGACCATGCTCCGCAGCCGCAGCAAACCCAGACCACGCAAAACACGACAGCAGCCGGTGATGCCGCAAACCAGGGTGTACCCGCCAGCGGCCAGGGCAAAACGATCACCGTTAAGACTGACGTCCTGTCTTTACAGATCAATACTCGCGGTGGCGATATTGAGCAGGCGCAGCTGCTGACTTACCCGGACAAACTGGGTTCTTCACAGCCTTTCCAGCTGCTGGAAACCTCGCCAGGCTTTCTCTATCAGGCACAAAGCGGCCTGACCGGACGCAACGGCCCGGATAACCCGGCCAACGGCGCCCGCCCGCTTTACACCACGACCCAGGACAGCTTTGAGCTGGCTGACGGCGCGAGCGAGCTGCGTATTCCAATGACCTTTACGGCGGAAAACGGCGCGACCTATACCAAAACCTTCGTGCTGAAGCGCGGCGAGTTTGCCATCGACGTCGATTACCAGATCAACAACACTACCCAGCAGCCGCTGGAAGTGGCGATGTTCGGCCAGCTGAAGCAGACTATCGATCTGCCTAAGCATCGCGATACCGGCAGCAATAACTTTGCATTGCACACCTTCCGTGGCGCGGCTTACTCCAGCAGTGAGACCAACTACGAGAAGTACAAGTTCGATAAAATCAGCGATAACGAAAACCTGAGCGTCAATACCAACAACGGTTGGGTGGCGATGCTGCAGCAGTACTTCGCTACCGCCTGGGTGCCGCGCACCAACGGCGCCAACACGCTGTACACCAGCAATCTGGGTAACGGCATCGCTGCGGTAGGCTACAAGTCTACGCCGGTTTCCGTTGCGGCAGGCGCGCAGCAGAACCTCAACGCCACGCTGTGGGTTGGCCCGGAAATTCAGGATAAAATGGCGGCTATCGCCCCACACCTGGATCTGACCGTGGACTACGGCTGGCTGTGGTTTATCTCTCAGCCGCTGTTTAAGCTGCTGAAGTTCCTGCACAGCTTTATCGGTAACTGGGGCTTCTCCATTATCGTCATTACCTTTATCGTGCGCGGCATCATGTACCCGCTGACCAAAGCGCAGTACACCTCGATGGCTAAGATGCGTATGCTGCAGCCGAAGATTCAGGCGATGCGCGAGCGCTTAGGCGACGACAAGCAGCGCATGAGCCAGGAAATGATGGCGCTGTATAAAGCAGAGAAGGTGAATCCGCTGGGCGGCTGTCTGCCGCTGGTTATCCAGATGCCGATCTTCCTTGCGCTGTACTACATGCTGATGGGCTCTATCGAGCTGCGTCATGCGCCGTTCGCGCTGTGGATCCATGACCTTTCTGCTCAGGACCCGTACTACATCCTGCCGATCCTGATGGGCGTGACGATGTTCTTCATTCAGAAGATGTCGCCGACCACCGTGACCGACCCGATGCAGCAGAAGATCATGACCTTTATGCCGGTTATCTTCACCGTGTTCTTCCTGTGGTTCCCGTCTGGTCTGGTGCTGTACTACATCGTCAGCAACCTGGTGACCATTCTGCAGCAGCAGCTGATCTACCGCGGGCTGGAAAAACGCGGTCTGCACAGCCGCGACAAGAAAAAAGCTTAACCGACGTCCCGTCGCCAACGGTGCGGACAAGGGTTATCATAAGGCGGTCAACTGACCGCCTTATTTTTTTGCCTTAAAAAGAGAGTCGAACATGAGTCATAGCGAGACTATCGTCGCCCAGGCGACGCCGCCAGGCCGCGGTGGCGTGGGTATTCTGCGCGTTTCCGGCCCCAAAGCCGCCGAGGTGGCCCAGGCGCTGCTGGGCAAGCTGCCGAAGCCCCGCTACGCCGACTATCTGCCCTTCCGCGACGCCGATAGCACCACGCTGGATCAGGGAATTGCGCTCTGGTTCCCCGGCCCGAATTCCTTTACCGGCGAAGACGTGCTGGAGCTGCAGGGCCACGGCGGGCCGGTAATTCTGGATCTGCTGCTGAAGCGCATTGTGGCTATTCCCGGCGTGCGTATCGCTCGTCCCGGCGAGTTCTCCGAGCGCGCCTTCCTTAACGACAAGCTCGATCTGGCGCAGGCGGAGGCTATTGCCGATCTGATTGACGCCAGTTCGGAGCAGGCGGCACGCTCGGCGCTGAACTCGCTTCAGGGCGCTTTTTCGCTACGCGTCAACACGCTGGTGGAAGCACTTACTCACCTGCGCATCTACGTGGAAGCGGCGATTGATTTTCCCGACGAGGAGATAGACTTCCTGTCTGACGGCAAAATCGAAGCCCAGCTGAATCAGGTGATAGCCGATCTGGACAGCGTGCGTGCCGAAGCGCGTCAGGGCAGCCTGCTGCGCGAAGGCATGAAGGTGGTGATTGCCGGCCGCCCCAACGCCGGGAAATCCAGTCTGCTCAACGCGCTGGCGGGCCGTGAAGCGGCCATCGTTACCGACATTGCCGGTACCACGCGTGACGTGCTACGTGAGCATATCCATATCGACGGGATGCCGCTGCATATTATCGATACCGCCGGGCTGCGCGAAGCCAGTGACGAGGTGGAAAGGATCGGTATTGAGCGCGCCTGGCATGAAATTGAGCAGGCCGACCGCGTGCTGTTTATGGTTGACGGCACCACCACCGGCGCGACCGAACCGGCGGAAATCTGGCCGGACTTTATCGCCCGTCTGCCCGCCAGCCTGCCAATTACCGTGGTGCGCAACAAAGCGGATGTTACAGGCGAAACGCTGGGGCTGACGCAAGTAAACGATCACTCACTTATTCGTCTCTCCGCGCGTACGGGTGAAGGCGTTGAGGTGCTACGCGAGCATCTGAAGGAAACGATGGGCTTTGCAGGCAATACCGAAGGCGGCTTCCTGGCGCGCCGTCGCCATCTTCAGGCGCTGGAGTTAGCGGCCGTTCACTTACTTCAGGGCAAAGAGCAGCTGCTGGGCGCCAAAGCGGGCGAGCTGCTGGCGGAAGAGCTGCGCGTCGCGCAGCAGGCGTTAAGCGAGATCACCGGCGAGTTCACCTCCGACGATCTGCTGGGACGGATTTTCTCCAGTTTTTGTATTGGTAAATAATCATTTAAAATGGTGCTCCTGCTGTGGGCACCGTTTTTATTTATATTTCACTCCCACCTGAACTTATATCTTTTTACTTTCACTCATTAAGACAGAATAATTTTTTACCATTACTCAGACGAATGTCGCAATTTTTCAGCGTTAAAGTAATTATTATTGCATCAGCTTCACTTATGCATTCAGGCCAGACAAAGCGGTGAGATACCGCCGGGATAATTTATTAATATAAAGAAAGAAATTAATATTTTTATTGTATTTATACAATAAAAACAATTAATTACATAGAATAGTCATAAAGAAAGGAGGCTGTATTTTATAGGGAAGAATAAGTTAAAAACACCTTACAAATAAAGATAAATTTTCCATATGATATATTAAGGACAATCCTCATGAAAAAAACCTTCATTAATGGCCTGGCCGCACTATTTTTTTGCTCTGTTACTATGACGGCCTGTGCAGCTGATGACACGACGCTAAATTGTAAAAATTCGAGTACGATAACAGCGCTTAATTTAAAAACATTAGGCTTGAAATTATCGGCAGATACGCCTGTCGACACCGTAATCTATAGCGGAAAAATGAACGTAAAATTTAATTGTGCGTTAGATCAGCTTAAGCAGTATGGGCAAGACGCGGAAGTCTACTTCAAACGTAATGCTGCAGGCGAGTTGGGGTATGGGCTGACCATTTATGTTGGCTACGGCGATACCGAGCCGGGAGCAGCCCCCGTTAATATCCCTACGGGGAAAAAAGTTTCTACCTATGCCTATACCAGCGGCGGCACAGTGGGTACCTATACGGAGGTTGAACTTTCCGTTCCCTTTAAAATTGTCAGAACCGCTATGTCAACAGCGCCCTATTCGGCGTTGAGAAACTATGTTAATCCGTTTGCTGTCGGGTCTAAAATCCCCGGCACAGATTTGCAGTTTCAGGTCAATAACATCAAAAAAGCGATTACCTTAGAATAAGGGCAACATAGAAAACGCCTGTAATTACAGGCGTTTTTTGCTAAAGCTTACAGCTCAATCACCCTGTCCGCGCTGGCGATAGTCGAAGGCCGGTGCGCGATAAAGATCCGGGTGATTTTCAGCGCCGCTACGGAAGCATTGATATGCGCCTCGTTAGCCAGATCCAGATGGCTGGTCGCCTCATCCAGAAACAGGATGTTGGGCCGTCGATATAAGGCTCGGGCAATCAGCAAGCGCTGCTTCTGTCCGCCCGACAGGCTGCCGCCCAGCTCGCTAATCAGCGTCTCGTAGCCCATCGGCATCGCGCTAATTTCCTCATGAATATTGCAGTCCATGGCGCAGCGGATAATACGCTCCATATCCTTCTCGCCGTCAAAGCTGGCGATGTTCTCAGCGATGGATCCGGCAAACAGCTTGTCTTCCTGCAATACGCAGGCGATACATTCCCGATAGTTATTCAGCCCGATATTGTTGATATTCAGGCCGTTGATCAGGATTTCGCCCTCGGCAGGCGCCAGCAGGCCGGACATGACCTTCATCAGCGTGGTTTTGCCAATGCCGGAAGGCCCGACAATCGCCACGCTCTCGCCGGCCTCGACGATGATATTCAGCCCGCTGAAAATCGGTTTCGACAGTTTGTCATACTGATAGGTAACGCCGCGCGCCTCAAAGCTGGCCGGTTCGCCCGAGGCGACCAGCGCCCGACCCGGCTGGTTTTCTTCCGCATCGGTAAAGACGATGTCCGCTACCCTGTCGCTGTGCAGCGTCAGCATTTTCAGCTGTAGCACCATATTGATCAGGCTGGCGGCCCGATCGGAAAACTGGCCGCGATAGGCGTTAAAGGCGACAAACATACCCAGCGTCATTTGACCATCGATCACCATTGAGGCGCCAAGCCACAGGATCACTACCTGGTCGATGGTGCTGATAAACGTGTTTACGCCGCCAAACAGCAGATCGAGTCGGGTCAGGCGAATATTGGCGTTAGTGGTGTCGATATTCAGATTCAGCCAGAACTGCGCTCGCTTGGCGGTTATGCCCAGCGCTTTTAACGTGCCGATGCCGTAAAGGCTTTCCATAAAATGCGAGCTGGCCCGCGCGCCCTTCACAATCTGCTCTTCCTGCGCCTGCCGATAGCGCTGCCAGGTCGCCAGGCGCAGCAGCATATACAGCGCCGTAAAGCCCAGCACGACCCATACCAGCCAGCCGCCGTACAGGAACATCATGATAAACACGCCAATCGACATCAGCGAGTCGATAATACCGTTCACCAGGCTGCTGGTTAGCGTGTTGCGGATCACGTCCAGCGAGCCAAAGCGGGACTGAATATCGCCAAGCTTGCGCTTCTCAAAATAGTTGAGCGGCAGATTAAGCAGATGATCGAACATGCCCGCTTTCCACTGTACGTCGATCAGCGATCCCATCACCAGCGATGTCCAGGCGCGCAGCATACTGACGAAGGCACGGAACAGGATAAAGCCCAGCAGCCCGATACAGATCAGCGACAGCAAATCGTGGTCTTCCGCGATAATCACATGATCCATCACCAGCTGCGTGCCTACCGGCATCAGCAGGTTAACCGCTTCTATCACCAGCGAAAGGCAGAAGATTTTGGCCAGGAAGCCCGGCAGCCCGCTGACGTTTTTCATCATCGTGGTAAAGCTCAGGCTGCTGCGTTGTTTAATGCGGGAGAACTCGCTGTCTGGCCAAACTTCCAGCGCCACGCCGGAAAAGTGCTGGGACATTTCCGCCAGCCCGACAACACGCCGGCCAAAGGCCGGATCGTGCAGGATAAAGCGCGAGCCTTTAACGGCAACCAGCACCACGAAGTGGCTCATATCCCAGTGCAGCAGACAGGGCGTTTTCAGCTGTTTCAGCTCGTCCAGATCCAGCGCCAGCGGTCGCGTTTTCAGCTTCAGCTGCCTGCCGATGTCGATCAGCACGGCCAGCGTAGCGCCATGTGAAGAGATGCCAAATCGGCTGCGCAAATTAAACAGGTCAATATCCATGCCGTGATAGCGGCAGGCCATGACCAGACAGGCCAGGCCGCATTCTGCCGCTTCGGTTTGCAACACGACCGGCACTTTGCGCCGAAAGCTGAAATTCAGCCGACGCAGGAGAGTGTCAAACAGAGGATCGTTCATTTACAGGCCCGCTAATGCTTTTTTTGAGGTCATAGTAAGGCGACAGCATCCACTGCCAGAGAGGCCGTTTTTCCAGAAACAGCGTGGCCTGCGCTTTCATGCCGCTGGAGAGCGCCAGGGGCTTGCCCTGATAGCTGAAGCGGCTCTCTTCAAGCGACACGATTACCTTGTAATAGGGTTCAATGACGCCGTCGGTGCGCGGAAGCGTGTTGTACTTGCCCATTTCCTGATAGGAAGCCGGCACGTTGGAAATGGACAGGATGCGGCCCGGAAACTGGCCATATTTCTCGAAGGGGAACGCTTCATAACGCAGGTTGATGGCGTCGCCAGGATGGACATAGGGCATGCTGGTGTTGGGCAGCCACAGCATCAGGTAATAACGGTTGCTGCTGGCGGGCGTCAGCTGGGCCAGGCTGTCGCCAGGGCTGACCATTTGCCCTTCCGTCACGCTCATATTTTCAATTTTGCCGTCGCTCGGCGCGGTAATAAACAGCGTGCCGCTGGCGTCCACCTCCGCCAGCTGGCGCATCAGATCGCTGCGCTGCGCCTGATATTGCGAAATCTGGTTGTCATATTCGATCCCCCTGGTCAGCAGCTCGCTCTCCAGGCTGCTAATCTGCAAAGCTTCCTGAATAACCTGCGTATTCAGGCTCTGCCAGGCATTCTGCTGCTGATAAAAAAGATAGCGCTGGTTGGCGAACTGCTCCTTGTTAATCAACCCCTTACGTAAGTAATCACCGTAACTCGTCATGCTTTTCCGCATTTCGCTCAGGCCGTTTCCGGCTTCAAAAATCAGCGTCTGCGATTTTTGATGCGCCGCCTGGTACTGCGCCAGCTGATGCTGCAAATTCTTCAGCGTGGCCGCTTTGTTTTTCTGAAGCCGGGCGATAATCGTTTCCGATAGCGCAATCTGTTGATTAATCGCAGCGATCGAACGGACGCTGACGTTGCCGGTCAAGGTAATCCGGCTGACGTCGATTTGATAAAGCCGATCGCCCTTTTTTACGCGCTGCCCGGTTTCAGCCCAGGTTTTGGTAATAAACCCCTGCTGTGGTGCAAGGATGGTGATGGCGTGCGGCAACGAGATCACCTCGCCGTTGACGTTAATTCGGCGGGTAAAGGTGCCGTAAAGAATAAACATCAGCAGCAAAATAAAGAACAGCATTGACGCCAGAGCGACGGCCCAGGCGGGATAGCCGGAGGTTAACAACGCCTTACCCAGCCATTTCGTCTTCAGATGCTGCACCGCTTCCATGCGAAATAAAGGTTTGTTTTCCATAACATTCTTAGCGTTTGATTATAAAAGATTTATTAGCACTTACTGATGAAGTGAATAAAATCCGGCCTTCCGTGCCTGGCAGAGGAAAGTACACTATTTCCCGTACGACAATCAACTTCAATTTAAAATTGAAAATAACAACAATATTTAATTCTACTACACTAATTTATTGGAATTCTTCTGCACTCCCTTTAGCAATTATATATTGGCATTACAGGAAATTATTAAACTTAAATAAGACAATGAAGATATTAAAAAGCCATGTAAAAAGAATATTGACGATGAGAACCACACGCGCATTCGTTAATATTAATCCTAATTTAGAGGTAAAACGGGAAAGTTACGTGTCACGCGCTAAGAAAATTCTTACAATAATAACGCGTTTTCACCCATTTTCACGGAGCGACAGATGGCCAGCCATTTCGCACGCTGGATCCTGACGGATACCCGCGTCCCGGTACACCAGCTTTCTCAACAGATAACAGAAAGCGCCAGTAACCTACCGGAAAGACGGCGGACGCGCTTTCTGGTGGCCCGTATGCTGCTGGCGGAAATGCTGCTGCGCCTTTATGGCATTTCGCCGCTGCCTGAAATCCGGCTCTCACCAAACGGACGTCCCCACTTTGCCGATGCGCAGCTGCCCGATTTCAGCATCGCCTACGCAGGCAATATCGTTGGTGTACTGCTGGCCGGAGAAGACGGCAGCGTCGGGCTGGATATGGAAATCGTCCGCGCCCACAGCCGCCAGACGCTGGAGCGATATTCACGTGAAATTTCTCCGGCCGAAAAAGCCTGGATACTGGCCCAGACCGATCCCGATGAGGCGGCCACCCAGCTCTGGACGATGCGGCAAAGCATACTAAAGCTGTCCGATAACCCGGAAAAAGATTCGCTGAGGCTGCATCCCGCGTCCGGGCGCCTACGCTCGCTGTTGCAGCCGCAGACAGAAGCCTTTTCCGACGTTGAGCCGCTGATTATCTGGTCTTGCGCCCATTCATCGGGCTGTGAGCGGCTCTCGCTGTGGGAAGTGGACAACGCGCGCTGGAAAGGCCTGCAGGATATTCCTGCCACGGGACAGAAGATGGGGCCGCGCGCGCTGCGGCTGGTGAGCCTGCCGCCGGAAAAAGCAATCGCGCTTTAGCGCGGCGAAAAAAAACGGGCCAGCGGCCCGTTCAGATTAGTGCGCGTCGATAAAGACAATTTTTAACACAAACAGGATCGCCACGACGATGACGCACGGCGAAATTTCACGCCAGCGGCCCGTGCCCAGCTTCATCACGCAGTAAGAAATAAAGCCCAGCGCAATCCCTTCGGTAATAGAAAAACTGAACGGCATCATCACGGTGGTAACAAAGGCCGGCACCGCTTCGGTCAGGTCGTCCCACTTGACGCGCGCCAGGCTGGAGGTCATCAGCACGCCTACGTAGATCAGTGCGCCTGCGGCAGCGTAAGCCGGCACCATGCCCGCCAGCGGCGACAGGAACATCACCAGTAGAAACAGCACGCCCGTCACCACGGCCACCAGGCCCGTGCGTCCGCCAATAGAAACGCCGGAGGAGCTTTCGATATAGGCGGTAACGGAAGAAGTACCGATGTAAGCGCCCGCTACCGAACTGATGCTGTCGACGTAAAGCGCCTGCTTCATGCGCGGAAACGTGCCTTTTTCATCGGTCAGGCCCGCTTTATCCGTTACGCCAATCAGCGTGCCAGAAGAGTCAAACAGGTTTACCAACATAAAGGAGAAGATGATCCCCGCCATGCCGACGTTCAGCGACCCTTTCAGATCGACTTCGCCCAGAATGGACGTAATGCCCGTAGGCATAGAGAACACGCCGCCATACTTCACGTCGCCCAGCGCCAGGCCGATCAGCGTAGTCACCACAATGGAAACCAGCACTGCAATATGAATATTGCGGGAAGCCAGCACGGCAATAATAAAGAAGCCCAGCGCGCCCAGCAGGACGCTGTGGGAGGTCAGATCGCCTACCGCCACCAGCGTTTCTTTATTGGGCACCACGATCCCGGCGTTTTTCAGGCCGATCATCGCGATAAACAGGCCAATACCGGCAGTAATACCCACGCGCAGGCTGACCGGGATATTGGAAATCATCCAGTAGCGGATGCGGAAAAGGGTCAGCAACAGCAGCCCTACGGCGCCCCAGAAGATGGCGCCCATGCCGGTCTGCCAGGAGACGCCCATCGCGCCGACGACCACGAAAGCAAAAAAGGCGTTCAGGCCCATTGCGGGCGCAAGCGCTACCGGCAGGTTGGCGACCAGCCCCATCAGAATACTGCCTCCGGCGGCGATCAGGCAGGTCGTCACGAATACCGCCTGGGTATTCATGCCCGCCACGCCGAGGATCTGCGGATTCACGAACACGATATAGACCATGGTCAGGAAGGTGGTAAAACCGGCAATCACTTCCGTACGCACCGTCGTGCCGTGTTCCTGTAGTTTGAAGATCCGCTGCAGTAGACCTGAGTTGTTCATATAAGATTCCAAAACGGAGAAAAGTTATCGTCGGCTATCCTAAACGATAAATTTTAATTTGCCAGACGGCGCCAGAGTTTTTTCGCAACCGATTGCGCCTTGTTAGCCCTGACTTCAGCGCCGTTAACGTAAAATTCATCTTTTCCGGTCGCGTTTTACCTTTCCACGCGTAAAGTAAAAGCACGCCCCTTCGTTAAGGATGAACCGATGTCTGTTAGCTGTATCTTTTTTGATTGCGACGGCACGCTGGTGGACAGCGAGCTGCTTTGTACCCAGGCCTATGTCAATACGTTTGCGCGCTACGGCGTCGAGCTGTCGCTGCAGGAGATGTTTGAAAAATATAAGGGCGTAAAGCTCTATGACATTATTGCCGACGTGACCGCTGAACATCATCTCAGCGCCGATGTCACGGAGCTGGAGCCGGCTTACCGTCAGGAAGTAGCGCGCCTTTTTGAGCAACAGCTACAGCCGATTGCGGGCGCGAAAGCCCTGCTGGCGCAGATTAGCGTGCCGATGTGCGTGGTATCGAACGGCACCGTGCCGAAAATGCAGCATTCGCTGGGATTAACCGGGATGCTCGACTATTTTGATGACCGGTTGTACAGCGGCTATACGATTTCACGCTGGAAGCCCGATCCCGCGCTGATGGCATACGCGGCGGAACAGATGGCGATCCCGCTGGCGCAGTGCATCCTGGTGGATGATTCCGAAGCGGGCGCCAAAGCAGGCATCGCGGCGGGTATCCCGGTGTTCTATTACTGCGCGGACGCCCACAACAGGCCGCTGGATCATCCGCTGGTGACGCCTTTTGACGATATGGCGCAGCTGCCGGAGCTGTGGCGGCAAAAAGGCTGGCAACTGACGCGCTGAGCAGGCACTCCGCGCCAGGCGGCGCGGACACCGTTTAGCCGATCGCGCCCAGCGTATCTTCGCTGCCCTGCTTTTTCGGCAGTAAAAACAGCGTGGCGAAGATATCCAGCAGGTAAATCAGCGCCAGCAGCGTAATCGCTGCCGTAAAGGAGAACTGCATCGCCAGCAGTCCGATAACCAGCGGGCCAAAACCGCCGACGCCGCGGCCCAGGTTAAATAAGACGTTTTGCGCCGTAGCTCTGACCTGCACGGGATAGGTGTCTGAGATCAGCGCGCCGTAGCCGCCGATCATGCCGTTGACGAACATCCCCATCACGGCACCCGCAAACAGCATCATCATCGGATCGCGTAGCTGGGCGTATGCCACCACCATCACGACCGCACCAGCCTGATAAAGCAGGAAAATCTTCCAGCGGGCAAAGCGATCGGCCAGCATGCCGAACAGCCAGATACCCAACGTCATGCCCACGACCGTGACCGCCGTCCACAGCCCCGATTTGGTCAGCGAGAAGCCAAAGCGGCTGGAAAGGTAAGCCGGCATCCAAATCATCAAGCCGTAGTAGCCAAAGTTCTGTACCGAGCACAGGATAAAAATCCCCAGGCTGGCCTTAGTCGTGGCGGCATCTTTACACAGCAGCTTCAGCCTGGCGGCGAACGATAAGCCCTGATGGACATCCACATGCCGCGTAAAGCCTTCCGGCTCGCCCAGGCCGCGCCGGATAAAAAACGATGCGGCGGCAGGCAGCAGCCCGACCAGGAACATGCCGCGCCAGCCGATGTAGGTTAACAGCAGCGGGGTAATAAAAGCGGCCAGCAGCACGCCAAGCTGCCAGCCGATGCCGACCCAGGCGGAAGCGCGGTTACGCTTGTTGGCGGGCCAGGCTTCGGCAATCAGCGCCATGCCGATGCCAAACTCGCCGCCCAGCCCCACGCCCGCCAGCGTGCGGTACGCCAGCAGATCCCAGTAGCCCTGCGCAAAGGCGCAAAGCCCGGTAAACACGGAAAACATCAGGATGGTAAAGGTCAGCACGCGGATCCGGCCCAGCTTGTCGCTGAGATGGCCGAACACGACGCCGCCGATCACCGCGCCAATCAGCGTCCAGGTGACCAGCGAGCCTGCCTGCGAGGGATCGAGCGCCAGAGAAAGGCTGATGGCGGGCAGCATAAACCCGAGGATCAGCAGATCGAAGCCGTCCATTGCGTAGCCGCTGATCGCCGCCAGCATCGCTTTGCCTGGCGTTACGCCTTTTTTTTGTTGCATCACGGGAGTTCCTTGCCGGTGTGAAGTGCGGCAAGTATAAATTACGAGCGCCGCCAGACCAACTTAAAGCGTCAGGCCGGAAGCGCGATGGTCAGACTGGCTTGTCGTCGCTTTCGCCGGTGAGCAGCTCGTCCAGCTTGTCGCCGCCAACGTGACGGAAATCCTGACCTTTCACGAAATAGAAGATGATTTCACAGATATTCTGGCAGCGATCGCCAATACGCTCGATAGCGCGCGCGCAGAACAGCGCGGTCAGCACGCTGGGAATGGTGCGCGGATCTTCCATCATATAGGTCATCAGCTGACGCACGATGCCCTCATATTCCTGGTCGACCTTTTTATCTTCCCGATAGATTTCAATAGCCGCATTGAGATCCATGCGCGCAAAAGCATCCAGCACGTCGTGCAGCATCTGGATGGTGTGATAGCCCAGCGATTCCAGATTTACCAGCAGCGACTGGTGCTGCTGGCCAAATTTTTCCAGCGCCGTGCGGCTGATTTTTTCCGCCACGTCGCCAATGCGCTCCAGCTCGGAAATGGTTTTGATGATCGCCATCACCAGACGCAGGTCGCTGGCGGTCGGCTGGCGCTTGGCGATAATGCGCACGCACGCCTCGTCAATCGACACCTCCATCATGTTGACCTTCTGATCGCCATCGATCACCCGCTGCGCCAGCTCGGCATCCTGGTTGTGCATCGCGACGATGGCGTCCGTCAGCTGTTTTTCCACCATGCCGCCCATCGTCATCACCTGGGTGCGGATGTGCTCCAGCTCGGCGTTGAACTGCCCGGAGATATGTTTATTCAGATTGAGATTATCCATGCGTTTCTCCAGTCAACTTAACCATAGCGGCCAGTGATATAGTCTTCGGTTTGTTTTTGGTGCGGTTTGGTAAACAGCGTATCCGTATCGCTGAACTCAATCAGCTCGCCCAGATACATAAAGGCCGTATGGTCGGAACAGCGCGCGGCCTGCTGCATGTTATGCGTGACGATCACCACGGTGTAATCCTGCTTCAGCTCGGTGATCAGCTCTTCGATACGGCCAGTGGAAATAGGATCCAGCGCGGAGCACGGCTCGTCCAGCAGCAGCACCTCCGGCCGAATAGCAATGCCGCGAGCAATGCAGAGGCGCTGCTGCTGGCCGCCGGAAAGGCTGTAGCCGCTCTGCTGCAGCTTGTCTTTGGTTTCCGTCCACAGCGCTGCTTTGGTCAGCGCCCATTGTACGCGCTCATCCATTTCGGCACGGGAAAGTTTTTCGAACAGGCGCACGCCGAAAGCGATGTTATCGTAAATCGACATCGGGAACGGCGTCGGTTTCTGGAACACCATGCCGACGCGCGCGCGCAGCAGGGCGATATCCTGGCTGGCGGTCAGGATGTTTTCGCCATCCAGCAGGATCTCGCCTTCCGCGCGCTGTTCCGGATAGAGCGAAAACATCTTGTTAAACGTGCGCAGCAGCGTCGATTTACCGCAGCCCGACGGGCCGATAAAAGCGGTGACCTGGTTTTTAGCAATATCCAGATTGATATTCTTCAGCGCATGAAATTTTCCATAGTAAAAGTTCAAATCACGAACCTGGATCATATTGCCGGAAGTGTTGTCAGCCATTCTTTTTCTCGCTTATACGCGCCGCCGCAGCCGCGCGTTAGATCAGTGTTTGCTTTTGGCAAAAATCACGCGCGCCAGAATATTTAAAATCAGCACGCAGACGGTAATCAGCAGCACGCCTGCCCAGGCCAGGCTTTGCCATTCGGCAAACGGGCTCATGGCGAATTTAAAAATCGTCACCGGCAGGTTAGCCAGCGGCTGCAGCATATCGGTGCTCCAGAACTGGTTGGAGAGCGAGGTAAACAGCAGCGGCGCCGTTTCCCCGGCGATACGCGCTATCGCCAGCAGGATGCCGGTAAGAATGCCCGATATCGAAGCCTTCAGCGTAATGGCCGAAATCATTTTCCATTTCGGCGTACCCAGCGCGTATGCCGCTTCGCGCAGGCTGTCCGGCACCAGCTTCAGCATATTTTCCGTGGTGCGAATAACCACGGGGATCTGCAACAGCGCCAGCGCCACCGCGCCCGCCAGGCCCGAAAAGTGCTGCATCTGCGCTACCACCAGCGTGTAGACGAACAGGCCGACCACGATGGAGGGAGCAGAAAGCAGGATATCGTTGATAAAGCGGATCGTTTCCGCCAGCCAGCCTTTACGGCCATATTCCGCCAGATAGATACCGGCCATGATGCCCAGCGGCGTCCCCACGATGGTCGACCAGAAAATCAGCAGGCCGCTGCCCATAATGGCGTTAGCCAGACCGCCGCCTGCCGTATTGGGCGGCGGCGTGTTTTCCGTAAACAGCGCCAGCGTCATGCCGTCCACGCCGCGCGCGATGGTCGCCCAAAGGATCCAAATCAGCCAGAACAGGCCAAACGCCATCGTCAGCAGGGAAAGGGTCAGCGCGATGCGGTTTTTCATCCGCCGCCACGCCTGCATTTTACGGCGGGAGGCTTCCAGCTCCGCGCGGGACTGCATGGCTATCATGCTCATGAGCGTGCTCCTTCACTTTTCGCCAGGCGGATAATCATCAGCTTTGAACAGGCCAGCACGATAAAGGTGATCACAAACAGGATCAGCCCCAGCTCCATCAGCGCGGCGGTATGCACGCCCGATTCCGCTTCGGCGAATTCGTTTGCCAGCGCGGAGGTGATGCTGTTGCCCGGCATAAACAGCGAAGCGCTGTCCAGCTGGTAGGTATTACCGATAATAAAGGTCACCGCCATGGTTTCGCCCAGCGCGCGCCCCAGCCCCAGCATAATGCCGCCGATCACGCCGTTTTTGGTAAACGGCAGCACGATGCGCCAGATCACTTCCCAGGTGGTGCAGCCGATGCCGTAAGCGGACTCTTTCATCATCACCGGGGTCTGCTCGAAAACGTCACGCATCACCGAGGCGATATAAGGAATGATCATGATCGCCAGGATAATCCCGGCAGCCAGAATGCCGATGCCAAAAGCCGGGCCGGAGAACAGCGAGCCGACAATAGGCACGTTGGCCATCAGCTCGCCCAGCGGCGTCTGAAAATAAGTGGCAAACAGCGGAGCGAAGATAAACAGCCCCCACATGCCGTAAACGATGCTGGGGATGGCGGCCAGCAGCTCGATCGCCACGCCTAAAGGGCGACGCAGCCAGTTTGGTGCCAGTTCGGTGAGAAACAGCGCGATGCCAAAGCTGACCGGCACGGCGATAACCAGCGCGATAGCAGAGGTCACCAGCGTGCCGTAAATCGGCACCAGCGCGCCGAACTGTTCATTAGGCGCATCCCAGGTTTTGGTCCACAGAAAGGAGAGGCCAAATTTCTGAATGCTGGGCCAGGAAGAGATGATGAGCGAGACAATAATGCCGCCGAGCAGCAGTAAGACAATCAGCGCGGCCAGCTTGACCAGCGCGCCAAAAATGAGGTCACCCTGCTTGCCGGGAGCCTTGAATGTCGGCCTGGATGTAGCCATAAAATTCCCGATAGTGAACGTTTTTGGGCGGCACAGCGGCCGCCCGAAACTTATAGCCGTTTAGTCAGCTTAGTACAGCGCTTTGCCCGAGCTGTCTTTAATATTGGTTTTCCATGCGGCGCGGATCTGCTCTACGACGGAGTCCGGCAGCGCGGCATAGTCCAGGCTGGTGGTGACCTGGGCGCCGTTTTTATAGGCCCAGTCAAAGAACTTCAGTACGGCTGCGCCCTTCTCCGCGTTGGCCTGATCTTTGTGCATCAAAATAAAAGTGGTGGAGGTGATTGGCCAGGCGTTATCGCCTTTCTGGTAGGTCAGATCCTGCGCGAAGGATTTGCTCCAGTCCGCGCCTTTCGCCGCGTCGCTGAAGCTCTGTTCGCCTGGCGCAACGGCTTTGCCGTCGGCATCCAGCAGCTTGGTATAGGCCAGGTTGTTTTGTTTGGCGTAGGCGTATTCCACATAGCCAATCGAGCCAGGCAGACGCTGCACGAAAGCGGCTACGCCGTCGTTGCCTTTGCCGCCCAGGCCGGTTGGCCAGTTAACGGTGTTGCCTTTGCCAACTTTGCTGTTCCAGTCGCTGTTCACCTTCGCCAGATAGCTGGTGAATACAAAGGATGTACCGGAACCGTCAGCGCGGCGCACCACGTTGATATTGGCATCCGGCAGCTTGACGCCAGGGTTCAGCTTAGTGATGGCCGGGTCGTTCCATTTCTTTACGTTACCGAGATAGATATCGCCAACGGTTTTGCCATCCAGCGTCAGTTCGCCGGATTTTACGCCGGGAATGTTCACCGCCAGCACCACGCCGCCAATCACGGTTGGAAACTGGAACAGGCCGTTTTTCTGCAAATCTTCTTCTTTCATCGGCGCGTCGGACGCGCCGAAGTCGACGGTCTTAGCAATAATCTGTTTTACGCCGCCGGAAGAACCGATCCCCTGGTAGTTAATCTGCGCGCCTGTTGCTTTGTTGTACTCGGCCGCCCATTTGTTATAGACCGGCGCCGGGAAAGTCCCGCCCGCGCCCGTCAGGTTGTCGGCGGCAAAAGCGGAAACCGCGCTCAGCGACAGCGTAACAGCCACCAAACGAGCCAGGTTTTTTTGCATCAGTGTCATATTCCCTCCAGGGGATAAAGTCAGTCTTTATACTGTTTTAGTATGATTAATGATTGCTGCTGGAGGCAAAATAGGACAGTTTGATGACAGTAAAATGTACACAATATGACAGTTTTGTGACGAACATCTTTTATACAGACATCCCAGAAAAGAGTGGATCGCCTTTGCAATCGCCCTGTTGTTACTTCGCTACGCCAGCAACGCGCGCGGCAGTTGCGTGACCCGGCTTCCGAATCGACGTCGTGTATCTTCCGGAAGCGCCGTTCAGTCGTTGCGCTGACTTTTCTCTGCATAAAATTCATTTTTTATCCAATATTTAGCGGCCCTGAGTGGGCTAATATCAAAGCCGAAAACGCGATGGAGGACGATTAATTTTCGCTCTCGTTTATGGAATGAAATACGTTATTAAGGGAAATTTTTATGAAATACACAGCAAAAGTGATTATTGGCAGCCTGCTACTGGCCGCCACTGCGGGGCTGGCACAGGCAAATGAGCAACCACTGGTATCGAACAATGCTTTCACATCAGACAATGATAGTCTGGTCGCCTATTCCGATAGCAGTAGCGTTTTTTACCGCTCTTCTTTTCAGATCAGAAATATAAAAGCTCTTATTGACGCTAACAAGACGTTGCAGGAGAAGGTGACGCAGCAGCAGGAGAGGCTTGAGAAGCAGCAGGAAGAAACGAAGACACTGGATAAACAGTTCCAGGAGCTGAAAAAAAGCGTAGAGGAAAAAGACCGGGCAAACAGGGAAACGCAAGCCACCGTGCAGAGCCTTAAAGATCAAATCAGCGATCTGAAAAGGACGCTGGATGAGGTTAACAACAAAGTGAAATAGCTTTAAAAACGCGCCGATCCTCTGCAGGATCGGCGCGGTAGTCGGTTACTCTACCGTGACCGATTTCGCCAGATTGCGCGGCTGGTCAACGTCGGTGCCTTTAATCAGCGCGACGTGGTAAGAGAGCAGCTGTAGCGGCACGGTGTAGAAGATTGGCGCGATAATCTCTTCCACGTGCGGCAGCGGGATAATACGCATCCCTTCGCTGTTGGCAAAGCCCGCATCCCGATCGGCGAACACGTACAGCAGGCCGCCGCGCGCGCGCACCTCTTCGATGTTCGACTTCAGTTTTTCCAGCAGCTCGTTGTTTGGCGCCACCACAATCACCGGCATATCGGCATCGATCAGCGCCAGCGGCCCGTGCTTCAGCTCACCCGCCGCATAGGCTTCAGCGTGGATATAGGAGATCTCCTTCAGCTTCAGCGCGCCTTCCATCGCTATTGGATACTGATCGCCACGGCCCAGGAACAGCGCGTGATGCTTATCGGAGAACTCTTCCGCCAGCGCTTCAATCTGCTTGTCCTGCGACAGCATCTGTTCGATACGGCTCGGCAGCGCCTGCAAACCGTGCACGATATCGTGCTCGATCTGCGCGTCCATACCCTTCAGGCGGCCGATTTTTGCCACCAGCATCAGCAGCACGGTCAGCTGCGTGGTGAAGGCTTTGGTCGAGGCCACGCCGATTTCCGTCCCGGCTTTGGTCATCAGCGCCAGATCGGATTCGCGTACCAGCGAAGAGCCGGCCACGTTGCAGATCGCCAGCGAGCCGAGATAGCCCAGCTCTTTCGACAGGCGCAGCGCCGCCAGCGTGTCCGCCGTTTCACCGGACTGCGACAGCGTGATCATCAGGCTGTTTTTGCGCACCGCCGATTTGCGATAGCGGAATTCAGAGGCGATCTCCACGTCGCACGGCACGTTAGCCAGCGCTTCAAACCAGTAGCGGGACACCATGCCGGAGTTATACGAGGTGCCGCAGGCCACGATTTGAATATGCTCAACCTGCGCCAGCAGCGCGTTGGCGTTTGGCCCCAGCTCGGAGAGATCCACTTCGCCATGGCTGAAACGCCCGGTCAGGGTGTTTTTGATCGCCATCGGCTGTTCGTAAATCTCTTTCTGCATATAGTGACGATACAGGCCTTTGTCGCCCGCGTCGTACTGCACGTTGGATTCGATTTCGGCACGCTCCACGCGCTCGCCCAGGCGATCGAAGATAACCACGTCGCGACGGCTAACCTCTGCGATATCGCCTTCTTCCAGGTACATAAAGCGACGCGTCACCGGCAGCAGCGCCAGCTGATCGGAAGCGATAAAGTTTTCACCCACGCCACGGCCAATCACCAGCGGGCTGCCGGAACGGGCGGCCACCAGCACGGACGGATCGCGGCTGTCCATAATGACCATGCCGTAAGCGCCGCGCAGCTGCGGGATCACGCGCTGTACCACTTCACGCAGCGTGCCGCCGCTCTGCTTCTGCTCCCAGTGCACCAGATGCGCGACCACTTCCGTATCCGTTTCGGACGCAAAGCGATAGCCCAGCTCTTTTAACCGCTCACGCAGCGGCTCGTGGTTTTCGATAATGCCGTTATGCACGATAACGATATGTTCTGAGATATGAGGATGCGCATTGGCCTCCGACGGCTCGCCGTGGGTTGCCCAGCGCGTGTGCGCGATACCGGTGCCGCCAGCCAGCGGCGTGGTTTCCGCCGCTTCCGCCAGTTTTTGCACCTTGCCTAAACGACGAAGGCGCGTGATCTGCCCTTCGGCGGTAACGACGGCCAGACCCGCGGAGTCATAGCCCCGATATTCCAGGCGGCGTAACCCTTCTAACAGGATTTCTGCGATATCACGTTGCGCTACTGCACCAACAATTCCACACATAGTAGTTTTCCTGACGTCATGGCGTTTGCCATTAACTTTGTCTTCTGCCTGTTTGTTCCGGTATGTTCCGGTTCCCCGAGCCTTGTAGAGAGTGGGGATTAGAGTTATATGGGTGCCATGCACCCCTTACTGCAATCGGGCGATCTTCGCCGCCCGTAAAATTATTTTTTCTTCGCCGGACGCTGCCAGTCGGTTTTCAGATTCTGTTCTTTACGATTGTAGGCCAAACCTGGCGCGGAGATATCTTTCATCACCGTGGTGCCTGCGGCGATGGTCGTGCCCGCCGCTACCGATACCGGCGCCACCAGCTGGGTATCGGAGCCGACAAAGACATCGTCGCCGATGATCGTCAGCGATTTGTTCACGCCATCGTAATTACAGGTGATGGTGCCCGCGCCGATATTGACGTTAGCGCCGATCGAAGCATCGCCCAGGTAGCTCAGGTGACCAGCTTTAGAGCCTTTGCCCAGCGTCGCCTTTTTCATTTCGACAAAGTTGCCGACGTGTGCGCCAGCGGCAAGCGAGCTGCCGGGACGAAGCCGGGCGAACGGGCCGACGGTACAGTCTGCCGCCAGCTCGGCGTTTTCCAGCACGCTGTAAGGACTGATTTCGCAGTCGTCGCCAATCACGCAGTTTTTCAGCACGCAGCCGCTACCGATTTTCACGCGGTTGCCGAGCTGCACCTTACCTTCGATAATCACGTTGGTGTCTATTTCTACGTCGCGGCCATGTTTAAGCTCGCCCCGCAGGTCGAAACGCGCCGGATCTTTCAGCATCACGCCCGCCAGCAGCAGTTTTTCCGCCTGCTGTGCCTGCCAGACGCGTTCCAGCGTCGCCAGCTGTAGCCGGTTGTTAACGCCGTCGGTTTCCGAACTGTGCAAAGGCTGCGTCGTTTCCGTCACCCGGCCTTCCTGATGAGCCAGCGCGATAATATCCGTGATGTAATATTCGCCCTGAGCGTTGTCATTGGTGAGCTTGCTCAGCCAGCGCTTCAGGTCGCCGCCGTTGGCCAGCAGAATACCGGTATTGATTTCGCGGATCGCCAGCTGTTCCGGCGTGGCGTCTTTCTGCTCTACGATGCCCACGACCTGGCCCTGCTCACGGAGGATGCGACCATAGCCGGTGGGATTATCAAGGATGACCGTTAGCAGCGCGATGCCGCCCTGCGGTTTTGCCTGGCGCAGTCGCTGTAGCGTTTCGGTAGAAATCAACGGCACGTCGCCGTACAGCATCAGGATATCTTCGTCATCGGCAAACCAGGGCGCGGCCTGCTGCATAGCGTGACCGGTACCCAGCTGCTCGGCCTGCAATACCCAGTTCAGCGAGGGATCCTGCAAGGTAGACTGTAAGCGTTCGCCGCCGTGTCCGTAAACCAGATGGACTTTGTCAGCGCCCACGCCCTGCGCGGCGTCAATGACGTGTTGTACCATTGGCTTACCGGCCAAAAGATGAAGAACTTTGGGAAGATCGGAGTACATACGGGTTCCCTTGCCTGCGGCAAGGATCACCACGCTCAGCGCGCTGTTTGACATAGACATCCTGCTTGATGTTGAAATCGCTTTCCTGGCGAAAAGTAAAGCTGGATTGCGGGAAAAACACTACTTCTTTTACCCTTCAAAAATACTTTCCGCCGGGCCGAACAAGGGCACCACGCCGGGAAAAGCCGGTATGCGTCCCTCAGCCGGAGCATGATACCACCAAAATAGAGTCGTCTATGACTTTCCACCGCTGTCGATCAAACGGTTTTGCTCTTTAACCATTCAGAGATTTTTTGCTGCAGCACAACCACGACTTCGCTGCCGCTGGTGCCGGCGATAGCAGAGAAAAGAAGCGTTTGGGACGTAGTCATGTTGAAATCAATACAGAGTAAGCCAACCACAAAGCCAGTAAACATTGAAATAAATATGTGTTTCAGGAAAAAGCTCAGTTTCCCTTTATTTTCTTTTATCAGCTCGCCGTGGATAAAGTAATTAACCACTCCTCCGGCGCTGGCAACTATCATGGCATCCAAAAGATGATGTTCACTTAAAAACTTCATCAGCAACATAGTTTCATCATTATATAACACGGTAATACCTCAGAAAGATAAATAGCGATCCGCAAAGACCATGGCTATTTATGGCGAAGAAAAAGATTTTTTTCGCGTTCCCTGCGGGTAATTAACGTTTTAACCACGCCATTTCCGGCGTAAATCCACGAGCCGAACTGTTCGGCGGCGGCGGCATAGCAGCCCTGGTTTAAAAACATCAGCAGCGTGGAAGGCTGACCGCTTTTTAGCTCGATCAGGCCAGCTTTTACGCCCTGCTGCCCGGCGCCGACGCTGTGCAGAATGGAGCAGAGCGCGTCAAACTGATCCTGCGTGACGGGCACTTCAACTTTCTGCCGCAAGAGTTCGGCGCATTTGTTCAGGTCGCTGACAAGCAGCACCTCCGCCTGTTCAGGCGTAACGCTGTCGCCTTCACGGACGCTTTCCGCATGGCCATAGCCCAGCGTCCAGATGCCCGCGTCATTCTTCTCTGCGGTTAAACGAAGTTTTTCCTGAGCCTTGATAAAATCAATGCCCCTCTCTGAAATATTCATTTTTTTCACTCTGGCAGACGGGAAATAATGCTCCCGAAGGAGCATTATTTATTTCAAATTAACGAAGGTAATCCCATGGTTTACCGAACTGGCCGGTAGTTTCTTCCAGACCAGGTTCAGAGCCCTGTGACCAGAATTTACCGATAAAGTTAACGCCTTTATGCGTCACTTTACTGCCTTCCACGTAGACTGCGGTTGCACTCCACAGGGGATATTCAGCAGGCACATCCGGCACCACTGGCTCATCCGGAGTAACTTCGGATGCAGGCACGATAACCACTTTGTAAGAGGCCATATCGGTTTTGCTATTGGCCGCGGTGACGGTCAGCAGCAGCTCTACCACCTTTTCAGAGGTAACAGCCGGCAGCGCAACTTTCGTTTCGCTGGCCTGCGGAGAAACGATCTGCACGTTACCGCTGCCTGACCATTTGTAGCTGGCGGCTTTAACGGATTTATCCGCAGAGAAGACCAGCGTGCTGCCGCCCAGCGCTTTCATAGTGATAACAGCAGTTGGCGCGGTGTTATCTTCCGGGTCAACGGGATCGATTGGGTCAACCGGGTCAATTGGGTCAACTGGATCGATTGGGTCTACCGGGTCTACCGGGTCTACCGGGTCAATTGGGTCTACAGGGTCTACAGGGTCAATCGGGTTTTCACCGTTGATATTGATCCCTTTGAAGTAGAAAGGGGACATATCGATATTCTGCTGCACAATCGGGCAGCCCATACCTTCACGACCGGCGTTAACCAGCAGGCCGTTATCGTTATCGATAGTCCAGGTGAACAGACCGCCCAGGCCTTTTTCGATCACATAACGCGCTTTTTCACGTACGGTACGTGGCGTATCGATAGAGTGGAAAACTTTAGACGTCGGGCTGTACAGATAATCTGCGCAGGCTTCGTCATCGGTATACACGTTGTAACCGTTACGGCCAGACTGGTTTTCCAGATCCAGGTAGTTGTTGATAATGTCATAGTATTCAACACAGCCGGACTCAAAAGTCCCCACGGTAGTACCGCTACCATCGTAAGAACCCTTCAGCGGAGAGAAGGATTCAATGTTGCCGCCCTTGGCGCTACGTGAATAGCCTGCATAACCGATGTTGATGGCTTCAGGATCCACACCCAGGTTCAGCAGATACTCAACCGCTTCTTCCAGACTGTAGGTGCTGTTTTTGGTTTTATACAGGTTGGCGTGATGGGCCAGGCCGTCCGCCCACGGCGTACCGAAGAAGTCATAGGTCATCAGGTTGATGCCGTACAAACCCACTTCCAGCAGGCCTTTGATATTAGAATGCTGCAACACATCCACGTTAGCGGAAGACGCGATACTGATTTTCACGTGTTTCATGCTGTTAGCATCAAGCGCCTTACGCAGGCTGGAGATCAGCGCCACGTAGTTCTCACCATCTTCCGGGCCGTGTGGGTTACCCGCGCCTGCAGCATTTGGATATTCCCAGTCGATATCGATTTCAGAAAACATCGGGAAGCGGTCGAAGAACCAGATAATGCTGGCTACCAGCGTATCAATCGCGCTCTGGCTTTTCGCCAGCTCGTGGAAGGCTTCGCTCATCGTCCAGCCGCCGAGGCTGAAGGAAAGCGCCAGATCGTGACCCTGAGCTTTTGCATCAATCTGCAATTTACGCATCGCGCCCAGCACGCCCTGCAGGTTAGGGTGATCCTGATAGAAACAGTCGCCTTCGCCATCGGACGGATAGGTGGTGCCCGGGCCAAAACCAAATGCTTTCCAGCCGCTGAAGCCGCAGTTGATATAAGACTGGCAATCGGCCCACGGATCCAGGATGGTCATTTCGTTGGCTTTCTTGCCGGTCCAGGCCGCAGCCTGATCGATTTTTTCTTTATTAGCGCCTTTATCACCGACGATACCGGTAAAACCAAAAATGATTTTATCGTAGGCGGTTGGGTCTAACTTAGTGATATCAATCCCACGGCCGCGATTGGCTTTAAGAATGTTGCCATTATTATCAACCTGACGCTGATCGTAATGCGCCCAGTCAGTGTAATAGCCAAAGATTTTAGGTTTATTGGCGGTGTTATATTTGTTGTATACACGTTTTGCTACGCGACCTGAAGTGTAACTAAATTCTGAAGTGTTCGTTACCGGGTTAAATCCATCTGCGGCATAAGACTGTTCTGTAAGAATGTCTTGTTGAATCAACTTGCTCATTGCAAATCCTTATATGATAAAAGTTAGTGTACTCAGCGCCATCGATTAAGCTGGCCGACAAACTTTTACCCGATACGGAAAAGCATACCAGTTACAAATAAAGAATAATTATCAGCTCACTCCTGCCCGCCCCGAAATAACATTAATAAGCCAGCTATCGGCCAGACTGCGTGCGTGAGTCTGGGGACAGGCAGGATAAATAACCCCAGACCGGATAAACGACCTTCGAATAACAAGACTCTGTTCTCTTTTATCAATGACGGATAAACAATAATTAGAACCTCGCTTAACATTGCGCGCGGCAAAACCGCTACAGACCCTTGACCGGCGCGGATTACCGCCTTCTGGCGTGCACTTTCTGCAATGCCTGTGCTAATAATTACAACCCGTCTTTATCTTTTCTGCTGGTATATTCCTGCCACCAACAGAGCGAAGCAGTTAAGCAGAGCGATATCTGCTAAAAAATAAAAAGAATATTAAAGCAAACATTAATAAGGATTTGCAGAGGCTATACAAAGCCTTTTACCATCGCTGTTTTTTTAAATCTATTACTGGTTTCCCCACTTAACAGGTCACAGTCATGAACGAAGAAATTCATCTTGGTAACAATATTTATCTCTCAGAGGAGAGAAATCATCTGATCAATGGCAACATTACATTAACCATCAGCGAAAAAGAGAAACGATTGCTGAGCTATTTCCTTCGCAACCCGGAAAAAGAGCTGACAAAAAGCCATTTGATTACGGCAATCTGGGAAAGCCGGGCTGCGACTATCGATGACGCCAACCTGACTCAGCTGGTTTATAAAATACGCCGCGATTTAGCTGCGGTGAACCTCAGAAACTGTATTAAAACGATACCGGGCAAAGGCTATATCTATATTCCGGAGAAAAAGAAAGCAGTGCAGGAACCTGTGATGGCGGACGCTGGCAGCAGCAAGACGGAATGCCTTATCTGTTCAGCGCTTACTATCATCGCCACCGTTATGGCGTTGTGCACGCTTTGCTTTTTCTTCTGGCGTAGCTGAACGTTTAACGCTCAGTTTAATTACAACATTAAATATAGTGTTTTATCCGATCGGGATTTCCTGCAGCGCGCCCTGTGCCGCCCCTTCGACAATAAAAAAAGGCCAGGCAGTTTCCTGTCTGGCCTTTCTGCTTAAACCTGAATTACATCGCTTTTTTGGTCAACTCGATCACGCGCAGTTTGGCGATCGCTTTAGCCAGTTCAGCCGACGCGGCAGCAAAGTCCACATCGCCGTGAGAGCCACTCATGTGCTCCTCGGCTTTGCGTTTCGCTTCCATCGCGCGGGCCTCGTCGAGGTCGGTGCCGCGGATCGCCGTATCAGCCAGCACGGTAGCCGCGCCTGGCTGTACTTCCAACATGCCGCCGGAGAGATAGATATACTCTTCGTCGCCCTGTTCTTTAACGATGCGAACCATACCAGGTTTAATGGCGGTCAGCAGCGGGGCGTGGCCAGGGTGGATCCCCAGCTCGCCTTCGCTACCTGACACCTGAATACGCTGCACAGTGCCGGAGAACATCTGCTGTTCTGCACTGACCACGTCCAGGTGAAAAGTCATAGCCATAATTAACCTCCCGGGAAACCGTTATTACAGTTTCTTCGCTTTTTCCACGGCTTCTTCGATGGAACCAACCATGTAGAAAGCCTGCTCTGGCAGATGGTCGAATTCACCGTCCATGATGCCTTTAAAGCCACGGATGGTATCTTTCAGCGACACATACTTGCCCGGAGAACCGGTGAAGACTTCTGCCACAAAGAACGGCTGAGACAGGAAGCGCTGCATCTTACGAGAGCGAGCAACAACCAGCTTGTCGTCTTCAGACAGCTCGTCCATCCCGAGGATAGCGATGATGTCTTTCAGTTCCTGGTAACGCTGCAGCAGAGACTGCACGCCACGAGCCACGTCGTAGTGTTCCTGACCAACAACCAGCGGATCCAGCTGACGGCTGGTAGAATCCAGTGGATCAACCGCCGGGTAGATACCCAGAGACGCGATCTGACGGCTCAGTACCACGGTTGCGTCTAAGTGAGCAAAGGTGGTGGCTGGCGATGGGTCAGTCAAGTCATCCGCAGGCACGTAAACGGCCTGTACGGAGGTGATAGAACCGGTTTTGGTTGAGGTGATACGTTCCTGCAGAACGCCCATCTCTTCCGCCAGCGTTGGCTGGTAGCCTACCGCTGATGGCATACGACCCAGCAGCGCGGACACTTCGGTACCGGCCAGGGTGTAACGGTAGATGTTATCGATGAACAGCAGTACGTCACGACCTTCATCACGGAATTTTTCCGCCATGGTCAGGCCAGTCAGGGCAACGCGCAGACGGTTTCCTGGTGGCTCGTTCATCTGGCCGTAGACCAGAGATACTTTGTCGATAACGTTGGAGTCGGTCATCTCGTGATAGAAGTCATTACCCTCACGGGTACGCTCGCCCACGCCGGCAAATACGGAGAAACCTGAGTGCTCAGCCGCAATGTTACGGATCAGCTCCATCATGTTTACGGTTTTACCTACACCCGCGCCGCCGAACAGACCAACTTTACCGCCCTTCGCGAACGGACACATCAGGTCGATTACCTTGATACCGGTTTCCAGCAGCTCCTGAGAGTTGGACTGGTCTTCGTATGAAGGTGCAGAACGGTGGATCGCCCAACGCTCTTCTTCGCCGATGTCGCCTTTCATGTCGATTGGCTCGCCCAGCACGTTCATGATACGGCCAAGCGTTGCGGTACCTACCGGTACTTCGATTGGGTGCGCAAGGTCAGCGACTTCCAGACCGCGCTTCAGGCCGTCGGAAGAACCCATTGCGATGGCGCGAACCACGCCACCACCCAGCTGCTGCTGTACTTCCAGCACCAGACGGGTATCACCATTTTTAGTCTCAAGCGCGCTGTACACTTGTGGTACTGCGTCCTGAGGAAATTCGACGTCAACAACGGCGCCGATTACCTGGACAATTTTTCCAGTAGCCATCTTGAATCCTCTACCTAATTCATTAAACCTGGTTAAACCGCGGAGGCTCCACCGACAATCTCGGTAAGTTCCTGGGTGATGCTGGCCTGACGAGCTTTGTTGTATACCAACTGCAGCTCTTTGATCAGGTTTCCGCCGTTGTCGGTCGCAGCTTTCATCGCCACCATACGCGCGGCCTGCTCGCTGGCCAGGTTTTCTACAACACCCTGGTAAACCTGAGACTCGACGTAGCGACGCAGTAACGTGTCCAGCAGCGCTTTCGGATCCGGTTCATACAGATAATCCCAGGTACTCTTCTTCACTACGCCTTCTTCCGGATCTGCTGGCGGTAACGGCAGCAGCTGGATGATTTGCGGTGACTGGGACATGGTGTTGATAAATTTGTTGCTGACAACATAGAGCTTGTCGATACGACCTTCGTCGTAAGCCTGCAGCATGACTTTTACCGGGCCGATCAGATCGGACAGGGAAGGCTTGTCGCCCATGCCCGTCACCTGAGCAACCACGTTGCCGCCGACAGCGCCGAAAAATGAAACACCTTTAGAGCCGATAATCGCCAGATCGCTCTCGACGCCTTTATCCGCCCAGCCTTTCATATCAGCCAGCACTCTTTTGAACAGGTTAATGTTCAAACCACCACAAAGCCCGCGGTCGGTAGACACGACCAGGTAGCCGACGCGCTTAACGTCGCGCTCCTCCAGGTAAGGGTGCTTGTATTCCAGATTGCCTAACGCAATGTGACCAATCACTTTGCGCATGGTCTCTGCATAAGGACGGCTGGCCGCCATGCGTTCCTGCGATTTACGCATTTTGGAGGCGGCGACCATTTCCATCGCTTTGGTGATCTTTTGCGTATTTTGAACGCTTCCGATCTTACTACGTATCTCTTTTGCGCCGGCCATAAGCTTCTCCTCAAAGCCTTGCGGCCTGCCCCGGAAGGGACAAGCCGCCAGACATTACCAGGACTGGGTTTTCTTGAACGTTTCGAGCAGAGCTTTCAGCTTCGCTTCGATATCGTTGTTGTAGTTACCAGCCTGGTTGATTTCCGCCATCAGCTCGCTGTGGTCGCGATCTGCATAGGCCAGAAGCGCTGCTTCGAAGCTGCCGATTTTCGCCAGCTCAACGTCGTTCAGGAAGCCACGCTCGGCGGCAAACAGCACCAGACCCTGCTGCGCTACGGACATCGGCGCATACTGTTTCTGTTTCAGCAGCTCGGTCACTTTCTGACCGTGGCTCAGCTGTTTGCGGGTTGCTTCGTCCAGATCGGAAGCGAACTGAGAGAACGCTGCCAGTTCACGATACTGCGCCAGCGCGGTACGAATACCACCGGACAGTTTCTTGATGATCTTGGTCTGCGCAGCGCCACCCACACGGGATACGGAGATCCCTGGGTTAACTGCCGGACGAATACCGGAGTTGAACAGGTTAGTTTCCAGGAAGATCTGACCATCGGTAATCGAGATTACGTTGGTCGGAACGAACGCGGAAACGTCGCCAGCCTGAGTTTCGATGATCGGCAGCGCGGTCAGAGAACCGGTTTTACCTTTTACTGCACCGTTAGTGAAGCGCTCAACGTAGTCGGCGCTCACGCGGGAAGCACGTTCCAGCAGACGGGAGTGGAGGTAGAACACGTCGCCAGGGAAAGCTTCACGACCTGGTGGACGGCGCAGCAGCAGAGAAACCTGACGGTATGCAACGGCCTGCTTGGACAGGTCATCATATACGATCAGCGCGTCTTCACCGCGGTCACGGAAGTATTCGCCCATGGCGCAACCTGCATACGGTGCCAGGTACTGCAGCGCAGCAGACTCGGAAGCGGTAGCCACAACCACGATAGTGTTAGCCAGCGCGTTGTGTTCTTCCAGCTTACGTACCACGTTAGCGATGGTAGAAGCCTTCTGGCCGATAGCCACGTACACGCACTTGATGCCGGAATCGCGCTGGTTGATGATCGCATCGATCGCCATCGCGGTTTTACCGGTCTGACGGTCGCCGATGATCAGCTCACGCTGGCCACGGCCGATTGGGATCATCGCATCCACAGACTTATAACCAGTCTGTACAGGCTGGTCGACCGACTGACGGTCGATAACGCCTGGCGCAATCACTTCGATTGGCGAGAAGCCGTCGTTATCAATGGCGCCTTTGCCATCGATAGGTGCACCCAGGGTGTTCACCACACGACCCAGCAGGCCACGGCCTACCGGAACTTCCAGGATACGACCGGTACACTTAACCTTCATGCCTTCGGCGAGGTCAGCGTATGGGCCCATTACTACGGCACCTACGGAGTCGCGCTCCAGGTTCAGTGCGATAGCGAAGCGGTTGCCCGGCAGTGCGATCATCTCACCCTGCATAACATCGGCCAGGCCGTTTACGCGGATGATGCCGTCGCTGACGGAAACGATAGTACCTTCATTGTGAGCTTCGCTCACGACATTGAACTGAGCAATGCGCTGCTTGATCAGTTCGCTGATTTCGGTGGAATTCAGTTGCATATGCTCCAGTCCCCTTAAGACTGCAAGTCGTCTGCAAGGCGCTCAAGACGGCCGCGTACGCTGCCATCAATGACCATATCACCCGCACGGATGATTACACCTGCCATTACAGACTTATCAATTTTGCAATTCAGCTTAACTTTGCGTGACAGACGTTTTTCCATAGCGGCGCTGATTTTGGTCAGCTGTTCGTCACTCAGTGTAGTGGAAGAGATCACCTCAACGTCCGCGGTCGCATCGTATGCGGCGCGTAGCTGGATAAACTGAGCCAGTACATCGGGAAGCGCTGGTAAACGTTTGTTCTCAGCCATGACCTTAATCAGGTTCTGGCCGGCTTCATCGAGTTGATCACCACAGATAGCGATGAACCGTGCAGACAACGCTTCCGGCGCTAATGCGCCGGAAAGGAGTTCTGCCACTTGTTCATTGCTGGCTACTTCGGTAGCGAACGCCAGCATCTGCTGCCAGCGATCGACATTCTGATGCTCAACAGCAAAGTCAAAAGCTGCTTTGGCGTAGGGGCGAGCTACAGTAGTAAATTCAGACATCAGCCCCTTCCTCCTTACAGTTCAGCGACCAGTTTATCAACGATGTCGCTGTTAGCAGCTTCATCCACGGAACGTTCAATGATTTTCTCGGCGCCGGCGATAGCCAGCATCGCGACCTGCTTACGCAACTCTTCACGTGCACGTTTGCGTTCGGCGTCAATTTCAGCCTGCGCCTGGGTGACGATCTTGTTACGTTCCTGCTCAGCTTCGGCTTTCGCTTCGTCCAGGATCTGCGAACGACGTTTGTTAGCCTGTTCGATGATAACCTGAGCTTCTTCTTTCGCTTTTTTCAGCTGGTCGGACGCATCAGCCTGCGCGAGATCCAAATCTTTTTTGGCACGTTCTGCGGAAGCAAGGCCGTCAGCAACTTCTTTCTGGCGCTTTTCGATAGCAGCCATCAGCGGCGGCCATACGTACTTCATGCAGAACACTACAAACAGGATGAACGCGATGGCCTGGCCGAGGATTGTTGCGTTTAAGTTCACTGCACAATGCCTCTTGTTAAGTTAACTTTTTTCTCCGGTCTGACGACCGGCAGAAGCCGTTCATCGTCGAACTCGCGTCCAACGATGAACATCAGGGTTAGGCGACGGCGAACATCACATACAGACCCAGACCAACAGCGATCATTGGGATTGCATCCACCAGACCCATTACAACAAAGAACTGCGTACGCAGCAGAGGGATCAGATCCGGTTGACGCGCGGCGCCTTCCAGGAATTTACCTCCGAGGATGCCGATACCGATCGCAGCACCGATTGCCGCTAAGCCCATCATCACAGCGGCAGCCATGTACAGCAGATCCATATTCAGGTTTTCCATGACAGTCTCCAGTTTGTTTCAGTTAAAACGCAGTAGTGTTGATAAAAAAATCAGTGTTCTTCAGATGCCATCGACAGATAGACAATCGTCAGTACCATGAAAATGAAAGCCTGTAACGAAATGATCAGGATGTGGAAAATGGCCCATGGCACACTCAGAACCCACTGTGACCACCACGGCAACAGGCCGGCAATCAGGATAAAAATCAATTCACCCGCATACATGTTGCCGAACAGTCGCAGACCGAGAGAAACCGGTTTGGACAGCAGGCTCACGCCTTCAAGGATCAGGTTGATCGGAATGAAGACAGGATGATTGAAGGGTTGCAATGTCAGCTCTTTAGTAAAGCCCCCAATGCCTTTCATCTTGACGCTGTAGAACAGAATCAAAATAAATACGCCCAGCGCCATAGACAGCGTGATGTTCACGTCGGCTGAAGGCACAACACGCAACGCTGGCAGACCCAGAACGTGCTCGCCGATATACGGCAGCAGATCGATAGGCAGCAGGTCCATGAAGTTCATCAGGAAGACCCAGACGAAAATCGTCAGAGCCAGCGGTGCGATTACTTTGCTTTTACCGTGGTACATGTCGCGGACGTTGTTGTCGACGAAGCCAACAACCAGTTCAATCGCCGCCTGCAGTTTTCCCGGAACGCCGCTGGTGGCTGATTTCGCAACTTTGCGAAACAGCACCAGGAATACCAGTCCCAGCACCACAGAGAAAAACATGGAGTCAATATTTAATACCCAGAACGACGGTGCGTCGTGCGGATTCACTAGCTCGAAGGTACGCAGGTCCAGCTGAAGGTTATTCAGGTGGTGACCTATGTATTCCTGCGGCGTAGAGATTTCTCCTGCAGCCATGATGCCTCTTACCCTTTGTTGTTAATTACAGCCGGTGCGACGATTTGCACAATCAGCACCGATAACCAGGTCAGTCCGAGCGGCGTAAATGCCGCCCCAAACACCGCCAGCGCCACGACAAGCAGAAGAATGGTTGCCAGAACCTTCAGCACTTCACCCAGAGCGAAGCTCCAGGCCACGCGTCCTTTAACCGGGTCTCCTGCCTGATGACGCCAGGCAAAAATCATAAACAATACGTTCGGTAGCCAGGCCGCCAGTCCACCCGCAAGCGCGGACAGGCCCCAGGTCAACTCTTTCAGGGCGAACAGCGCGCCGATTATGACAAAAATCACCAGCTGAAGAAGCAGCACGGTTCGGGCAAATTTCACTCTGTAAAGGGACACTGACATGACGCTGAAACTCTCCTGCCCCGTCGGGGGTATGTCGCGTGTCGTATAAAACTGCCTTTGCCGCTTTGAGTCAAGCAGCAAAAAACGAGCAAATTATACGGCGCGCCCCTGCGATTTCAATGGATAAGTAGCGAAATGGTGAACAATTATTTAAATTTCTTTCGCGGGCGCGCTTTTTCAAAACTGTCAGGAATGGCCGACAGGCGGAAAATGCATACGATAAAGGCCAAATATCGCTCATAAAGCGTGCGGAAGATCACAATTCAGTAATATTTTATCCGCATTCCGTTAAGGAATATTCTTAATATCGCTCAGAAAAATATAATTATATCAATAACATTCAACTACTTACTATTTTTTACCGTAAAACCAGCCTGCCAGCCGGATTAAAAGTGTTAATTGACAGTCATTGCAGCCAAAATTTCAGGCTAATCCGCCAGGCAAGCAAAATAAATATCACCACATTATTTTTCACTTCGCGCTGAAAAAGGCGGATCTCGTCCCGACGAGGTAATATCCTTGATAACACTTTGTGAAATTAACGTTAAATGTAACCAGGTGTGAACGATAATTTCTGCGCGTCATTTTAACCTTACTGAAACATTCACACTTGAAAAAAAATCACCGCGTATCGCCCGAAAGGCTAAATTTTCGTCGGCTTTTTAGCCTTTCGCGTTACCTGCGCCTTCCTCTCCCCTGCCCTGCCGGGCTGACTTAACTAAAATCGGGTTTGGTAAGCCTGTGCCGTTCAGCCGCTTTGCTGAATAATCAGGCGATAATACGGTAAAAAATTCGGCTTTTCAGCGTTATTTTCAGGCAAATCACGTTCAATCAGCGCTGCTTGCTGCCAGATTTTGCGGATTAATTACCACCAGGTGACGTTCGCCTTCCAGTTCAGGAACGAGAAGCTTCACCGTCTTGTGATGGGTAAAACCTGCCGGCAGCGCGTCGATCTCATCCTGCGGCACGACGCCTTTCAGCGCATAAAATCGCCCTTTTTCGCCAGGCAGATGATGGCACCAGCTCAGCATATCGTTCAGAGAAGCGAAGGCCCGACTGATCACGCCATCAAAAGGCGGCTCGGCAGGAAACACCTCTACCCTGCTCTGTACCGGATCGATATTTTCCAGTTTCAGCTCATGCTGTACCTGCTTAAGAAAGCGTATGCGCTTGCCCAGGCTGTCCAGCAGCGTGAAGTGCGCTTCAGGACGGACGATAGCGAGCGGTACGCCCGGCAGCCCTGGTCCCGTGCCCACATCGATAAAACGGCTTCCTTCCAGATAAGGCTCAACCACGATGCTGTCCATGATATGCCGTACCAGCATCTGCTGCGGGTCACGCACCGACGTCAGGTTATAAGCCTTGTTCCATTTATGCAGCAGCTCAACGTAGCCTGTCAGCTGCTCTTTTTGTCGATCGGTCAGGAAAATATTGGCGGCTTTCAGCAGCGCGGAAAGTTTATTAATCACGATTACATCCAAATCAGTTAAAGGGACGACCGTAGCCGCCCCGCGAAGCATCAGGCGCTTTTGCGCAGCAGCCCCTGCTTTTTCAGGTAGATCAGAAGAATGGAAATAGCCGCAGGCGTGATCCCTGAAATACGCGAAGCCTGACCTATCGATCCCGGCTTGTGATCGTTCAGCTTGGCGATCGCCTCGTTAGAAAGGCCGCTGACCTGACGGTAATCCAGCTCCACCGGCAGCAGCGTGTTCTCGTTGCGCAGCTGGCGATCGATCTCTTCCTGCTGGCGGGCGATATAGCCTTCGTATTTCACCTGAATTTCAACCTGCTCGGCGGCCTGAGCGTCGCTTAAGGCGGGCGCAAAGGTGCTGAGCGTCATCAGCTGCTGATAGGTCATCTCTGGACGACGCAGCAGATCTTCGCCGTTGGCTTCTTTGGTCAGCGCGGCGCTCAGTACACCATTCACTTCATCCACGGCTTCAGATTTAGGATGCACCCAGATGTCGCGCAGACGCTGACGCTCCTGCTCAATGCTCTCCAGCTTCTCGTTAAAGCGCGCCCAGCGGGCATCGTCTACCAGACCCAGCTCGCGGCCTTCAGCGGTCAGACGCAGATCGGCGTTGTCTTCACGCAGCATCAGACGGTATTCCGCCCTGGAGGTGAACATGCGGTACGGCTCTTTGGTGCCCAGCGTGCAGAGATCGTCAACCAGCACGCCCAGGTAGGCCTGATCGCGACGCGGCGCCCAGGTCTCTTTGTCCGCAGAGAGGCGACCGGCATTCAGCCCAGCCAGCAAACCTTGCGCCGCGGCTTCTTCATAGCCTGTCGTGCCGTTGATCTGACCGGCAAAGAACAGACCTTCGATAAATTTGCTTTCCAGCGTTGGCTTCAGATCGCGTGGATCGAAGAAGTCATATTCGATGGCATAGCCCGGACGGACGATCTTCGCGTTTTCCAGGCCCTGCATAGAGCGAACAATCTGCATCTGGACATCAAACGGCAGGCTGGTGGAGATGCCGTTTGGATAAATTTCATTGCTGGTCAGCCCTTCCGGCTCCAGGAAGATCTGGTGCGCGTTGCGATCGGCAAAGCGCATCACCTTGTCTTCGATGGAAGGACAGTAGCGTGGGCCAACGCCTTCGATCACGCCAGCGTACATTGGGCTGCGATCCAGGTTGCTGCGGATGACGTCGTGCGTTTTCTCGTTGGTATAGGTGATGTAGCAAGGCACCTGCTGTGGGTGCTGCGCCACGTTGCCCATAAACGAGAAGACCGGCAGCGGCGTATCGCCATGCTGCGGAGCCAGCACGCTGAAATCAATCGTGCGCGCATCGATACGCGGTGGCGTACCGGTTTTCAGACGGCTGACGCGCAAAGGCAGTTCACGCAGGCGACGAGCCAGCGGGATCGAAGGCGGATCGCCAGCACGGCCGCCGCTGTAGTTATCCAGCCCGATGTGGATCTTACCGTCCAGGAAGGTGCCTACGGTCAGCACAACCGCTTTGGCGCGGAATTTGAGCCCCATCTGGGTCACAGCGCCAACGACGCGATCGTTTTCCACAATCAGATCGTCAACCGCCTGCTGGAAGATCATCAGGTTCGGCTGGTTCTCCAGCGCGGTGCGTACGGCCTGACGATAGAGCACGCGATCCGCCTGAGCACGGGTAGCCCTGACGGCGGGCCCTTTGCTGGCGTTTAGTATCCTGAACTGGATACCGGCCTGGTCAATAGCGTGTGCCATCAGGCCGCCCAGCGCGTCCACTTCTTTAACCAGATGTCCTTTTCCGATGCCACCGATCGCCGGATTGCAGGACATTTGTCCAAGCGTATCAATGTTATGCGTTAAAAGCAGGGTTTGCTGACCCATCCGGGCTGCCGCCATAGCGGCTTCCGTGCCCGCATGACCACCACCGATCACGATGACGTCAAAAGGATCTGGATAAAACATGGTACTGAACCTCGCGGTTGTGCGATTTAAAAGAGTGGGGGATGCCCGGGGCGTGAATTCTACTCAACTTTGGCCGAAGGTGAAAGCGCAGGGCCAGACACGTATTAAAAAGAAGATCTTTTTTATTTAGAGATCTCTTTACTGGATCTTCTATTAGGATCGACGATCTCTGTGGATAAGCCTTTTTTCCTTTCCTGGATCATCAGCTTAAGCGGGATCGTTTGCTGTGAAAGATCGGTGATCCTGCGGCGTATAAGCTGGGATCAAAAAGGCATGTTATGCACAGGCTCGATCCGACCGTACGGTTGTTCTTTGGATAACCACCGGTTATTACCGCTGGATCAGCATAGTTATCCACAGTTGATCGCTATTTAAATAGGCAAATCGGGGAGAAATTTACAAAACTTCGCCTGTTTTTCAGGCGTCGATCGCACAAATTGCTGCGATCCGACGCCCGATCGTCAGCCGATCAGCGTTTTCCAGCTCTCGATCCACACCTCGGCGGGATCTTCGGGGATCTCATGTTCGAGCACGTCAATATCCAGACGGTCACCGATGCGCTGTGCACCACATGCCGTCAACAATTTGTCCATTTTATCGATCGCACCGCAGAAAAGATCGTATTCACGGTTGCCGATACCTACGGCGCCGTAGCGCAGCTGGCTCAGATCCGGACGCTTCTCTTCTATTTCATCAAACAGAGGCTGCAGGTTATCGGGCAGATCGCCGGCTCCATGGGTAGAGGTCACTACCAGCCACGTTCCTGCTGTCGAAAGCTCGTTCAGCTCTGGCCCGTGCAGTAATTCGGTAGAAAAGCCCGCTTCTTCCAGCTTCTCGGCCAGAAGTTCGGCAACATATTCCGCACTGCCCAGGGTGCTGCCAGTGATTAAGGTTACGTCCGCCATGTGAGATCCCTGTTTGCTAAAGGCGGCTATTGTACGCTGTGATCAGTCTGGGATCTACCTGTGGGTAAGTAAGGTTAATAAATGCAGGAGCGGGTTTAACTGCCGCTTTTGTTTTGCGGGCGAATAAGTGAAAGCACGCCGCGAGCGCCACGTGCCGGACGGACAGGAACGTTCCTGACCTGATATGAGATATTTCAACAAAAATGAGGCGCCGATCTTTTGTGGATAATATTGTGCACAGATCAGGGCTTGATCGTCCGCATGATCGGGTTTTGCAGGGAAATTAACGTCTCGGTGGACTGGATCTCGTCAATGGTCTGGATCTTGTTGATCAGCACCTGTTGCAGCGCGTCGATGGATCGGCACATCACCTTAATAAAGATGCTGTAGTGCCCGGTGGTGTACCAGGCCTCCACCACTTCATCAAGCGCGTCCAGCTTCGCCAGCGCGGCCGGATAGTCTCTGGCGCTTTTTAAAATGATGCCAATAAAGCAGCACACGTCATAGCCAAGCTGGCGAGGATCGATTTCCACCCGCGTACCTTTAATGATGCCTGCCTGCTTCATCTTCTCTACGCGGACGTGGATAGTGCCGGGGCTGACGTTGAACTGCTTGGCCAGCTCGGCATAGGCGGTACGTGCGTTGGCCAGCAGCGCATTGAGGATGCCGCGATCGAGATCGTCGGGTTGCAGATTATCGGGCATAAAGGCTCCGTCATTAAGGATTTGATAATTTGTCAGGGAATAATGTGCAGGAAAGTGAAAATGCAGGCAATAAAATAGCGGATAACTTACGTTACCCGCTATGAGGAAAACTCAACCGCCTGGTCATAGCCAGAGGGCTATCTGATGTTAGCGCTTGCGCCAGACGGTTAGCTGGGCGACGGAATGTTGATATTTGCGCGCCGTTTCGCGGATCACAAACGGCACGTCCTGCGGCGCGGCGATCTCTTCGAAATCTGCCGCCAGCAAACGCTGCAACGCCTGGTAGGTGGTCAGCGCCTCGCCGTTTTCGCGGATGCCGCCCAGCCAGTTCTCTTTTGGCGTGTACTCTTCCAGCCAGGTGTACGGCGACGACAGCATCAATACGCCGCCGGTATTGATCATCCTCGTGACGTCCTGCAAAAAGCGCTTCGGCTGACGCAGCCTGTCGATCAGGTTAGCGGCCAGCACCAGGTCGTAACCCGCCTTTTGCGGCTTCAGGTTGCAGGCGTCGCCCTGCATAAACTGAATGCGGCTGGCCTGCTCTGCGCCAAGGCCGAAATCTTTCAGCCGCACCTGGTGATATTCCACCAGGTCGCCCTCTTCCTGGGTCACATAACGGAAATCCTCGCCGCTGGTCAGCTGGAGCGCCACGTCGATAAAGCGCGCGGAGTAATCCATCCCCACCACTTGCTCAAAATAGCGGGCCAGCTCAAAGCTGGCGCGACCGGTGGCGCAGCCGATATCCAGCGCGCGGCCTCGTTTGTCGGTCATGCGACAGGCGATATCCACCAGCGCCTTCGCATAGTTTTCTGTACCGAAGTAGCCCGGCCCGTACTGGAAGTCCAGGTATTGCGACACCATGCTGTCGGTTTCATACGGATTCAGCATTTTCTTTTCCTGATGGTTGGACACGACGTAGCGAAAGCCCGCGTGCTGGAAAAAGTGGCGGCGGAACGCATAGCGGGAAGATTTAATCGCTTCGTTGCCGGTGGAAATCCAGCTGCCGCCTTTGATTAGCGCATGTTTGCCGTCGAAGGTCGGCGTCGAAAAGTCGTCATAAAGCGGATGGACTTTAAAACCTTCCAGCCCGTTTATCGGCGTGGTCGTCCACTGCCAGACGTTCCCCACCACGTCAAAGAATTCGCCCTGGGCAAAGCGATCGACCGGACAGGAAGAAGCCCACCAGGCCAGATTCAGGTTGCCCGGCGCCTGCAGCCAGCGATCGCCTTCAACCTGCTCACGCAGCAGCAGCCATTCGGCCTCGCAGGGGAGCTGAACGGAACGGCCGGTTTTATCGGCTTTCCAGCGGCAAAAGGCGGCCGCCTCCAGCTGGTTGACTTCGACCGGCCAGTCCCACGGCATCGCGACTTCTTCAGTCATCAAACGCAGCCGTAACTGGTCAGGTTCCTCAGGCGATCCCACCCAGAAAGTCGGCATGGTTGCCTGCGCGAAATTGCGCCAGCCCAGACCTTCCTCATCCCACCAGCGATCGTCCCGATAGCCGCCTGCCGTGATAAATGCAAAAAACTCCGCGTTGCTTGCCAGCATCTGGCTGGCTTCAAAAGGCTTCACCTCGGTGGACAGCGTGCCGTATTCATTATCCCAGCCGTAGGTATCGTCGGTTTTCCCCTGCGTGACGCGTGCGCCGGCAACGGCTATCAGTCTGTTCTGCGGCACGGCGTGGCGATCGTGACGGGCGTCGGGACAGGCCGGCCAGTACGGCTGCGGTTTAACCCAGGCGAGCGGCAGCTGGCGGATCAGCACGCTGGAGGTTTCCAGATGGATCCGCTCATGCTCGATCCCCATCAGGATCACCCAGGCCGGGCTGTCCCAGCCGATCGGCAGCGTCAACGGCATCTCTTTAATGACGCTTTCGACAAGATGACGCACCTTGCCGCGATAGTCGCGCAGCTCGGCAAGCGTCGGCCACGCGTAGTGGGTTGCGTCCAGATCGTCCCAGCTCATCTCATCCACGCCGATAGCCATCATCGCTTCGATATGGTCGTCCACGCGGTTGTCGAGCAGGCCGGCCGCTACCAGCTTATTAATATAGAAAGTCGCGGTATGGCCGAAATAGAACACCAGCGGATGGCGCAGCGAAATCGCCTTAGTGTAATAAGCCTGCTCATCGGCAAGGCAGTCGAACAGGCTCTCGTAGAGCGCCCACGTTTGTTGGAAATAGCCAAGAAGCTCCTGTCGTTTTTGTTCTGCGTCGCTGCCGCTAAGCAACAACGTGTGAGTTGGGGCAGGTAACTCTGGGGAAAAAGCCTGGTGATGTTGTGCCACGTAATACTCCTGAGAACCGTAGGCGGGATAAAGCGTAGCTATGACTATAGCAGGAGAGGATTGTCGGGCAGCGGCAAAGGGAAAATCAGCGCTGCCAGCGGCGCAGCAGACGGCTCTTCAGGCCGGTATCAAAACGCCAGATATGGTCGAAAATGCGCATAATACCCGGTTTTCCATGATCGGACAGCGCAACGGCGTGAAAGCGCTGCTGCTGGAGGAGCTGGTGCTTTTTGACGGTTTTAACCAGATCTTCCGGCAGCCGCTGGGCGATAAAATCGGAAATAATGACGGCGTCGGCATCGTTCCACTCCGGTGTGGCGAGCCTGCCCAGCACCGACTGCAAACAGGCTGCCAGATCGGTGCCGCCGCGAAAGCGCTGGCTGAGAAAGCGGATCGCCTGAGCAATGCCGTCGTCTGCGGTCAGCTCGTAGCCCACCACTTCATGCGCGAACAGCATTATGTAGCAGCGACGGTTATCGGCCAGCGCCACCTTCAACAGGGCCAGGCAAAAGGCCTTGGCGCAGCGTTCGTTAAAGCCGCCCATCGAGCCGGAAGTATCCACGCAGACGATAAAAGGCCCGCGCGGCTGTTCTTCATGCTGCTGGTGGCTGACCGGGCGCTGCGAAACCCTGTCATGCCAGGCTTCGCCCTGCAGCCGATAGGTCAGCAGCCGTTTCTCCACCAGCCTGCGATAGAACTCCAGTTCCAGCTCGCTGATGCCCAGCGCCGCCAGCTCCGGCGGCAGCAGGCGCAGCACGTCGTCGCTTTGGTGAATGCCGTTGACCTCTTCCGGCACGCTGGCAGGTTCCCTGACCAGCTGGTGGAACGCCTCCAGCGGCGCCTGCTCGCTCAGTACCGCTTTGGCTTCGCGGCTGCGGCCCAGCTGTTCCGCCAGTTTTTGCAGCATCGGCTGCTGCGCCAGGAAATCGCCGTAATCGACCATCAGCTGATAATCGCCGCGCTGTAGCGGGCTTTTACTCAAATCCCACAGGCGGCTGGCGGCGGCATCGCTGTTATCCGACAGCACCGGCGCCAGCTGGCCGCTCATCGCCAGCCTTTGCTGTAGCTCCGCCAGCAGCTTTTCCCGCTCGCTGTCGAGCAGCTGCTGATTCAGCGACAGGGTTTGCAGCGTCAGGCTCAGCCGCCAGCGCTGTAAAAACAGCGTATGCTGCGGCTCGCTCATGCTCTGGCCCGCGACGCTATGCGCCACCAGCTCGCGGGCTTTGTCTTTAAACGGCGACTGATGCGAATCCAGGTAAAGCAGGATAGACGGAATTTTCAGGCAAAATGCCTGATGGGCGAGCGGCTGGCACTGTTGGAAAAGCGTAAATTCACCGGCAAGCGCTTCCGGCACCGCTGTTTGTTTCAGCTGCGCCAGGAGCTCCGATTTCCAGCGCGGCAAATCGTGCAGCAGCGCCTTTTTCATGCCGGGAAATTTTTCAAAAAAAAGGGCGAGCTGCGGGCTGGCCAACAGCGTCACCACCAGCTCTTCAATCAGGTCGCCTTCGCTGACCGCCAGAAAGGCGCTGAGCGTATCCAGCGATATCAACGACGCACCTGTTTCAGCTGTTCAGCGACCTGTTGCAGGCTCTCTTCGATCTTCGCCAGCCAGTCGTCGCTGATAAACAGGCAGCGATGATGCTGACTGAACAACGTACGTTGGGCATGCAGCTGTGCCTCTACCTCATCAAGCGCCTCGACGATCTCCTGCGGCAGCCCGTGTTCCAGCGGCTGGCCCGGCAGCATCAGCCGCGAAGTCTGGAGGCTGACATCGCGCACTGTCAGGCAGTCGGCGCCGTCGATATGCAGATCCAGCGTCTGGGCAAAACCAATACCGTTAAGCTTGCCGCGCACTTCGCCGCCTTTTTGCAGCCAGTGGTACAGCGGTTCGCGGCCAATCACGATATGGCTGACCTGCATGTCGTGCAGCATCAGCGGCTTTTGCAGCATCAGCGTCAGCGTGTCGGCGGACAGCGCCTCGGGCAGCTCATAGTGGGGTTTACGGCTGAATATGCCGCCGTGCTTCTCCAGCCTTATCGCCTGCTCTACGCTTTTTTCCTGCTGCAGGCTCAGCCGGCGTGAGGCGATTTGCTGCAGTTTGATCAGCATCGGCTGCTGCTGCCAGGCCTGCTGGGTAATCAGGTTGTCTATCTCGCGATCCAGCAGCGCCATTGAGGCAACGTCGTGCCACAGACAATCTTTCAGCAAAATCAGATCTACCGGCGCGATCGCTTTACGACCGCTGTAAAAAGCGCAGGCCTGTAAAAGATGGATCGCTTTTTTCCAGCGGCGATCGGAAATATAAGGCGCTTCCGGCTGGTTCTCCAGCTGCTGGCGCAGCATAAAAATCAGCTCAAACACCTCTTCCGGCAGCGCAACCTGCGCAATGCCTTTTTGCCATTCGCTATACTCTTCATCAGTAATGCAGAGCGACTCCGCGACGGGATTGCTGTTTTCATCCTGCTGATGGGTCAACATGCTGCGAAAGTTCTGCTTTTCATGCACGTTATCAAGCCACAGCCGGATCAGCATCCGGTCATACAGCGCTTCCAGCCCGCTGTCGGCTTCGGGCAGTTCGTTGGAGGCGGTCACCAGCAGCCGCATCGGGATGGCTTCTTCACAATCGCCGTTGCGAAAGCGGCGCTCGTTGATGGCGGTCAGCAGCGTATTGAGGATAGCCGGCCCGGCTTTCCAGATTTCATCCAGAAAGACGATTTCGGCATCGGGCAGGTAGCCTTTGATCAGGCGCTGATAGCGGCCTTCATCTTTCAGCGCCTGAATGGAAAGCGGCCCGAAAACTTCTTCCGGGGTGGAGAAGCGGGTCATCAGATATTCAAAGGCGCGGGCATGCTGAAAGGCATACTTCAGCCGACGGGCTATCAGGCTTTTGGCAATACCTGGCGGGCCAAGCAAAAAAACGCTTTCGCCGCTTAATGCCGCCAGCAGGCAAAGGCGAATAGCGTGATGGCGTTCGTAAAGTCCCTTTTCTAACGCGTTGCTGAGGCGTGCGATTCTTTCCGCCAGGAGGTGAGGCTGGGACATCATCAAACAGTATCCTTTTCTACGTTCTTGCCAGCGGGCGACTGGCGAGCGCAAACACTACTGGCTATGATGCTTGAAAGAGTTGATATACGTCAGCTTTTTTCTTGTCAAAGGGTGACACAGGCCATTGAAGTCGCTTTCCATACTCCAATTAAGGATAGGCATTCAGAATGATTCGTGCATACTGTGCGTTTTTTGATGGCTTGATAAGCTGGGCGCGTTTCAGCAATCAGCTCCAACAAAAGATCTTCCTATGAGTTCTGATAAAAAGCAGTCCCTTGGCGCCGTAACCTTAGCGGCAATAGGCGTCGTCTATGGCGATATCGGCACCAGCCCTCTCTATACGCTGCGGGAGTGTCTCTCCGGCCAGTTCGGTTTCGGCGTTGAGCGCGATGCGGTATTCGGCTTCCTCTCGCTGATTTTCTGGCTATTAGTGCTGGTGGTCTCGTTAAAATATATCAGCTACGTGATGCGCGCTGACAACGCCGGCGAAGGGGGGATTCTGACCCTGATGTCCCTGGCGGGCCGTCATACCGGTGCCAGAGCCACGGCGGTTTTGGTCATTATGGGGCTGATTGGCGGCAGTTTCTTCTATGGCGAAGTGGTGATCACGCCGGCCGTTTCGGTACTTTCCGCTATTGAAGGGCTGGAAATCGCCGCGCCTAACCTTGATGCCTGGATTGTGCCGCTGGCGATAGCGGTGCTGACGCTGCTGTTTATGATCCAGAAACACGGCACGGGTATTGTCGGTAAACTGTTCGCGCCGGTCATGCTGGCATGGTTCATCATTCTGGCCATACTGGGCGCTCGGGGCATTATGGCTAATCCCGACGTGCTGCACGCGCTGAACCCCTATTGGGCAATGCACTTCTTTTTTGAATATAAAACCGTCTCGTTTTTTGCGCTGGGCGCCGTGGTGCTGGCTATTACCGGCGTGGAAGCGCTGTATGCGGATATGGGCCATTTCGGCAAGCTGCCGATCCGTCTGGCCTGGTTCCTGGCGGTGCTGCCGTCGCTGGTGCTGAACTACTTCGGCCAGGGCGCGCTGCTGCTGAAAAATCCCGAAGCGATCAAGAACCCGTTCTTTCTGCTGGCGCCGGACTGGGCGCTGATCCCTATGCTGATCCTGGCGACGCTGGCGACGGTTATCGCTTCTCAGGCGGTAATTTCCGGCGTTTTCTCACTGACTCGCCAGGCGGTTCGTCTGGGCTATTTACCGCCTATGCGCATCGTGCATACTTCTGAAGAGGAATCCGGTCAAATCTACATTCCGGTCATTAACTGGATACTCTTTTTCTCCGTGGTGATCGTGATTGTCGGCTTTAAACACTCCAGCAACCTGGCAGCCGCCTACGGTATCGCCGTAACCGGTACGATGGTGCTGACCTCCATCCTTTGCACCACCGTGGCGATAAAAAACTGGCACTGGAACCGCTATCTGGTGCTGTTTATCCTGCTTTGCATGTTGTGCATCGACGTTTCGCTCTTTTCGGCCAACCTGGTGAAAGTGTTCTCCGGCGGCTGGCTGCCGTTAAGCCTGGCGCTGGTGATGTTTGTGATTATGACCACCTGGAAAAGCGAGCGTTTCCGTCTGCTGCGCCGGATGCATGAACACGGCAACTCGCTGGAAGCGATGATTGTTTCGCTGGAGAAGTCGCCACCGGTACGCGTGCCGGGCACCGCCGTCTATATGTCGCGCGCGCTGAACGTTATTCCTTTTGCCATGCTGCATAATCTCAAGCACAACAAAGTGTTACATGAACGTGTTGTGCTGCTGACGCTGCGGACGGAAGATGCGCCTTACGTCCATAACGTGCGTCGCGTGTCTATTGAACAGCTTTCCCCCACTTTCTGGCGCGTGGTGGCGAGCTACGGCTGGCGGGAAACGCCTAATATGGAAGAGATTTTCCACCGCTGCGGGCTGGAAGGCCTGAACTGCCGGATGATGGAAACCTCGTTCTTTATGTCGCATGAATCGCTGATTATCGGCAAGCGGCCATGGTATTTGCGTCTGCGCGGCAAGCTGTTTATGGCGCTACAGCGCAACGCCCTGCGCGCCCCTGACCAGTTTGAGATCCCGCCAAACCGGGTTATTGAACTGGGCACCCAGGTCGAAATCTGACAAGCCGGGTTATTGCACCGGGTACCCAAGCCGAAACCTGACCCTGCAAGGCCGACAATCGTCGGCCTTTTGTTTTGCTTACCGCCAGGCATATCCTCATCCCGACTCCTGAAAGAAACGTCGGATTTCTAAACCGGCGGCTTACTGAGCTGCGTGTTCCGGCGCGGCTTAGCGGGTTCTGTCGGCATCTAACCGGGCCAGGGTGTCACCACATACCAGCATGTCACTTTGCCACTACGTCACCATGTCAGCATAACTGCAAAGCCGCCGCCGTCACGATTGGCGCAACGCATCTGCATCCCATGCAGGCGGGCAATACGGTTAACGATAGACAGCCCAAGGCCGCTGCCCGATTTTTCCTGCCCCGGCGGCCGATAAAAACGCTGTCCCAGGCGGCACAAATCTTCTTTGCTGACGCCTGGCCCGTTATCCGTGACGGCCAGGCCGTTTTCATTAATGCTCAGCTGCACCAGGTTTCCTGACTGGCCGTAACGCAGGGCGTTTTCTACCAGGTTACGCATCATTAGCGACAGCAGCAAAGCGTTACCGTTACGGATAACGGGCGAAGGCGGTGCTTCCAGCGCTATCTCCATTCCGGCGGCCTGCGCCTGTGAGTAATGGTCGATCACGGCCTGCTGGAGCAGCTGACGCAGATCCAGGCTTTCCGTTGCCAGATCGGCTTTGCTGTCCAGCCTTGAGAGCGTAAGCAGCTGATCCACCAGACGAGTCGCGCGATCGATACCAAGATCCAGGTTTTGCAGCGCGTGGCGGCGCACCGTTTCGTCATCGTGAGCCAGCTGCGCGACCTCCGCCTGAACCTTGAGCGCGGCCAGCGGGCTTCTTAACTCATGCGCGGCATCGGAAGTAAAACGCCGTTCGCGCAGCAGCATTTCGCTGACGCGTGAGAACAGCGCGTTCAGCTCCGTCAGCAAGGGCTTCACCTCGTTCGGCACCCGCTTTTCCACCAGCGGCGTGCCGTCATCAGGCGTGCGCAGACGCAGCTGGCGGGCAATTCTTTTTAACGGCGCCAGCTCGTGCGTAACCAGCCACAGCAGCAGCAGCAGCATAATCGGCAACGCGATCAGCCAGGGGATCAGGTTGGTCTGGACGATATCGCGGGTCATGTCGTCGCGGTATTCCCACTCCTGACCTACCACCACCACATATTGTTTGTCCGGCGTGGGTAGCCAGACCATACGCCATAAATCGTCATCACCCCGGAGCTTGCCATCGGTAAAACCGTCGCGCCTGTGACTAAAGAGAAAATCCTTGCCGTTGTCGCCATCGTTCATCACCATGCGGCCATCCGCAGTGAAAACGGCAAATGCCAGCGCCTCATCCTCCTGTTCGCCGCGATGATGCTTCAGCAGCTTTTTAGTTTTTGGCAGCGTTAACGGTTCGTGACTCAGCTGCTCGGGATTCATGGTCGCCAGCAGTTTGGCAAACAGCATCTGCTGGGTATCAAACAGCTGATTGATGTTGTGCCGCGTCTGCCACCACGAGCCGATGCTGGCAGCACCCCAGCAGATAAGCGTCAGCAGCAGAAAACCCAACATCAGGCGCAGGCGCAGGCTTAGTCGATGCATTACGCATCTCCCAGCGTATAGCCGACGCCATGAACGGTACGGATAAACGTGCTGCCCAGCTTTTTGCGCAGGTGGTGGATATGAACTTCAACGGCATTGCTGGAGACGTCGTCATCCCAGCCATACAATTTTTCCTCCAGCTGCGCGCGGGTCAATACGCGACCAGGGTTAAGCAAGAACAGCTCCAGCAGGGCCAGTTCGCGCGGCTTCAGGGGGAGCGGCTCGTCGTTCAGGGTGGCCGTATGCGAACCGGAGGCCATCGCAACCGCGCCGTGGCGGAGCACGGGCTGTAGCTGACCGTGACGTCGTCGAATTAATGCCTGTAGCCGGGCGGCGACTTCGCTGAGGGCGAAAGGTTTGCAAAGGTAGTCGTCGGCGCCCTGCTGCAGCCCGGCAAGCCGCTGCTCCAGGGCATCCCGCGCGGTCAGGATCAGTACCGGCTCGTCCCGACCCTGCTGCCGCCAGCCGCGCAGAATATCCAGGCCGTCGATGCCGGGCAGGCTTAAATCCAGCACTACCGCATCGTAAGAGGTAGCGGAAAGCGCCGCCTGCCCCGTTTTGCCCTCGGTAAACCAGTCGACGCTGAAACCCAGCTTGCTCAGACCTGCTTTAATCCCGTCGCCAATCAGGCGATCGTCTTCAATGACCAAAATTTTCATGGCGACTTCCTCTGTGATTAACGGCTTTATACGAAAGGGAACGGGCGCTGTACAGGCAAAAATCGGGAAAAAAGGCTATTTTTCGGTACGGCTCGCAAACCGCGTATTTGATGATGTCTCTTAAGATCCTGTTAAGAAAAGTTTGTTTAACTGAGCCCTGAACACGACGAATCGCGCAGCGAAAGCTGCCTCACTCCATGGAATAAAGGTGACTATGATGAAAAAAACTGCTGCTTTATTTGCCCTTGCCGCTCTGGTTTCCGGCCCGGTATTCGCTGCTCAGAACGGCGGCTTCAGCGACCCAAGTGCGCCGACCGCGCCGACCGCCAACGTGCAGAAAGGCGGTTTCAGCGGGGATGAAACCGTGGTCACGGTCAAACAGGCGCAGGATATGAAGGACGACGCCTGGGTGACGATGCGCGGCAACATTGAAAAGCGCGTCAGCGATGATGACTATATCTTTCGTGACGCGACCGGCACGATGAAAGTGGATATCGATCATAAGCGTTGGGAAGGCCAGAACATCACGCCAAAAGACAAAGTCGAAATCCAGGGCGAACTGGATAAGGACTTTAATTCCGTCGAGCTTGACGTAAAGAAAATCCGCAAGCTGAACTGATTCAGCCTCGATCGGCTGGCCGAAGGTGAGGCCAGCAGCCCGACTGCGCTACCGACGGGTAAGCGACCTTCGGCGGCGTCTGGATCCGGGGCGGCCGCGTTCTTAGCAGCTTGCCCCGGTTGCGGCTAACGGCTTCCGTAACCGCTACGCTGACCCCGTAATGGCTAAGTTAGCCCTGAGGCGGCCAGTCTGGCCCCACAATGGCTGAGCAGGTCTCGCTATGGCCTAGGTCGACATCATGGACAGGTGCATAACGGCAGGCGAGCGGTCGAAACGGCGCCAGGCCAGCGCAATATCAGTATTTAACGCCGCATCGTCAACAGGGCGAAACACCACGCCGGGATGCGCGATGCAGCATAGCGATTCCGGCACGATAGCGAAGCCGAAACCCGCGGCCACCATGCCGATGGACGAAGAAATCTGCGGTGACTGCTGCCCGGTATGCGGCTGAAAGCCGGCGCGCAGGCAGGCGCTGATCACCAGTTCATACAGGCTTGGCGCAACCTCGCGCGGAAACATAATCAGCGTGTCATCAGCCAGCTGCGACAGGGAAATTTTCGACTGCGCGCCCAGCGCATGGCTGGCAGGCAGCGCCACCAGCATCTTTTCGCTGGCTATTACCTTCAGGTTAAACGCTTTGCTGCTCTCACAGGGCAGGCGAACGAAAGCGGCATCCAGCAAGCCCTCCTGCAAGTCGTGCATTAGCGACGCCATATTTTGCTCACGTGTCAGTATCGTCATTGACGGATAGCGAGCCTGAAAATCCTTCATCAACGCAAAAATCGCCGAATGAAAGGCGACCGAGCTGGCGACACCCAGCGAAAGCTTGCCGGTCACGCCGCGGGCTATCCCTTTGGCTTTCTCCAGCGCATGCCCGGTCAGCTCCAGGATCTGGCAGGCATCCTGATAAAAAGCTTCCCCCGCTTCCGTCAGCTCCACGCCGCGTGACAGCCTCCTCAGCAGCGGCGTACCTATTTCCCGTTCCAGACGCAGAATTTGCTGGCTGAGCGGCGGCTGCGAGATCCCCAGCATTTCTGCGGCACGCGTAAAGTGGCGCGTTTGCGCGACCGCGACAAAATAACGCAGATGGCGGAGTTCCATATCTAATTCGTCTCAAAGTGATGGGCTTTCTATATTGGAATTCATAACTGAATCGAGTCAACATTCAATTAGTAATCCTGAACTGTTTTAGCATAGAGGCAAGTTATGAAACATTCTGTAACCGACTGTTTATGTGAGCAACAGCTGGTTTCAACCGTCAGCGGGCTCCATCAGCAAAGACCAGAAAGCGTCATCTATCAAACCTCTCTGATGAGTGCGTTGCTCAGCGGCGTGTACGAAGGCAACGTTACCGTAGCCGACCTGCTGAAGAAGGGCGATTTTGGTTTAGGCACCTTTAACCAGCTCGATGGCGAGCTGATCGCTTTCGACAGCGAGGTTTATCAGCTGCGTTCCGACGGCAGCGCACGGGAAGCCGATCCGCAGCAGAAAACGCCTTTTGCCGTGATGACCTTTTTCCAGCCTCAGTACCGCCATCGTTTCTCTGCACCGGCCAGCCGTCAGGCTATTCACGATCTGATCGACAGCCAGGTGACTTCGGACAATCAGTTTTGTGCGCTGCGGATCAACGGCCGTTTTTCTGCGGCCTCCACGCGTACCGTACCTTGCCAGCATCGACCCTATCGTTCTATGCCGGAAGTGCTTGGCCAGCAGCCTACCTTCCGGTTCAGCCAGCGCGACGGCGTGCTGATTGGTTTCCGTACCCCGCAGTATATGCAGGGCATCAACGTAGCGGGCTATCACGAACATTTCATTACCGACGATCGCCAGGGCGGCGGCCATCTGCTGGATTACCAGCTGGAAGAGGGCGAGCTGACCTTTGGCGAGATCAGCAAGCTGGTCATCGATCTGCCGGGCGACAGTGATTTTCTGCAGGCCAATCTGAATCCGGAAAATCTGGATTCCGCCATTCGCTCCGTTGAAAGCTAATCCTGAGGAATTAAGATGAAAAACCCAACCGAAACCGCTCTCTGGCAGCACGGCGCCGATTTGGTCGTGGCACAGCTGGAGGCGCAGGGCGTAAAACAGGTCTTCGGCATTCCTGGCGCGAAGATCGACAAAATGTTTGATTCGCTGGTGGACTCGACTATCCAGACCATTCCGGTGCGTCATGAAGCCAACGCTGCCTTTATGGCTGCCGCCGTGGGCCGCCTGACCGGCAACGCGGGCGTGGCGCTGGTGACTTCCGGACCGGGCTGCTCGAATCTGATCACGGGCATGGCGACCGCTACCAGCGAAGGCGATCCGGTGGTGGCGCTGGGTGGACAGGTGAAGCGGGCTGACAGCGCCAAACAGGTGCATCAGAGTATGGATACCGTGTCGATGTTTCGTCCGGTCACCAAATATGCCGTCGAGGTCACCGACTCCAACGCGCTGGCGGAAGTGGTCTCCAACGCCTTCCGTCATGCCGAGCACGGTCGCGGCGGCGGCGCCTTTGTCAGCCTGCCGCAGGATATCGTTGACCAGCCCGCTCGCGGTCAGCTGCTGACCAGTAAAGGCCAGCTGCTGCTGGGGCCTGCGCCGGATGCGGCCATTGCCGCCGTTGCCGCGCAAATTGCCAAAGCAAAAAACCCGGTACTGCTGCTGGGCCTGATGGCCAGCCAGCCGGCAAACAGCGATGCGATCCATCGCCTGCTGGAGCGCAGCCGCATTCCGGTTACCAGCACTTATCAGGCCGCCGGCGCGGTCAGACAGGAACACTTCTCACGTTTTGCGGGCCGCGTTGGGCTGTTTAACAACCAGGCGGGCGACCGTCTGCTGCGCGAGGCCGACCTGATTATCACTATCGGCTACAGTCCGGTTGAGTACGAACCGGCCATGTGGAACAGCGGCGGCGCCACGCTGGTACATATCGACGTGCTGCCCTCCGATGCCGATAACTGCTATCTGCCTGATGCGGAACTGATTGGCGATATTGCCGCCACCGTCGACAAGCTGGCCGAGCGCATTGATACGCCTTTACAGCTCAGCGCAGAAGCGGCAGCCATTCTGGACGATCGGCAACAGCAGCGTCAGCTGTTATCAATGCAGGGCAAAAATCTCAACCAGTTCGCGCTGCATCCGCTGCGGATCGTGCGCGCCATGCAGGACATCATTAACAACGACGTCACGCTGACCGTGGATATGGGCAGCTTCCATATCTGGATCGCTCGCTATCTCTATAGCTTCCGCGCCCGCCAGATCATGATCTCCAATGGGCAGCAGACCATGGGCGTGGCGCTGCCATGGGCTATCGGTGCCTGGCTGGTGGATCCGAGTCGTAAAGTGATCTCGGTTTCCGGCGACGGCGGCTTTTTGCAGTCCAGCATGGAGCTGGAAACGGCGGTCAGGCTGAAAGCCAATATCCTGCACATCATCTGGGTCGATGAGGCCTACAACATGGTGGCGATGCAGGAAGAGAAGAAATATCAGCGCGTTTCCGGCGTGAAATTCGGGCCGGTTGATTTTAAAGCCTATGCGCAGGCGTTCGGCGCAGCGGGCTTTGCGGTGGAAAGCGCGGCTGAGCTGGAGCCGACGCTGCGTAAAGCAATGGATGTCAACGGGCCTGCTGTGGTCGCCGTACCGGTGGATTACGCCGATAACCCAATGCTGATGGGTCAGCTGCATCTGAGCCAGATTCTTTAGTATTCAAGGAGATAATATGAAAAAGAAAGTAGCCTTAGTCACGGGTAGCGGCCAGGGGATCGGCAAAGCCATAGCGCTGCGTCTGGCAAAAGACGGTTTTGCCGTGGCGGTCGCGGACTATAACAACCAGACCGCGCGTCAGGTGGCCGACGAAATTGCCAGCGCAGGCGGTAAAGCGATTGCGGTAACGGTAGACGTCTCAAAGCGTGACCAGGTCATCGCTGCGGTGGAACAGGCTCGTAAAGAGCTGGGCGGGTTTGACGTCATCGTCAACAACGCCGGGATTGCGCCAACTACGCCAATTGAAGAGATCACGGCGGAAATGGTGGATAAAGTTTACGATATCAACGTAAAAGGCGTGATTTGGGGAATGCAGGCGGCAATTCAGGCGTTTAAAGCTGAAGGCCACGGCGGCAAAATCATTAATGCCTGTTCGCAGGCGGGCCATGTCGGCAACCCGGAGCTGGCGATCTACAGTTCCAGCAAGTTCGCCGTACGCGGCCTGACGCAAACCGCCGCCCGCGATCTGGCTCCGTTGGGCATTACCGTCAACGCTTACTGCCCGGGCATTGTTAAAACGCCTATGTGGGACGAGATAGATCGTCAGGTGTCAGAAGCGGCAGGTAAACCGCTGGGCTACGGTACGGCAGAGTTTGCCAAACGTATTACGCTGGGCCGCCTGTCTGAACCAGAAGATGTCTCCGCCTGCGTTTCTTTCCTCGCCGGGCCTGACTCCGACTACATGACCGGTCAGTCGCTACTGATCGATGGTGGAATGGTATTTAACTAATCCCTGCCGACCGCCTTACGAGGCGGTCTTTTTTCATACCGTTCTGATGACCGATCGCTCCTCCTTTCCTGTTGCATATCCTGCGCAAAGCTTGTTAACGAAACGTTTCGATGGCGATCACAGTTCCGCATCATGACGATTGTTTTCCGCCGCCGTTTTTTTACACTCCCGATCAGCGAAACGTTTCGCTCTGGAGTGAAAGATGAAAAAAGGCGCCTTACTGAATTCTGCAATCTCTTCCCTGGTTTCCCGCCTGGGCCACACCGACAGCGTCACTATCGGCGATGCGGGCCTGCCCATCCCTTCAGGGCCGGAGCGCATCGACCTGGCGCTGACCCAGGGCATTCCCGGCTTTATGCAGGTAGTCGAAACCGTAACGAAAGAGATGCAGGTCGAGAGCGCCATCATCGCGGAAGAGATCAAATCTCATAATCCACGGCTCCACGACGAACTTTCCGCACTGCTCGATTTACTGCAACAACGCCAGGGAAACACTATCGCCGTTCAGTACGTTTCTCATCAACAGTTCAAACAGTTAACACAGCGCAGCCATGCGGTTATTCGCAGCGGGGAGTGTTCGCCCTACGCGAACATTATCCTTGGCGCTGGCGTGACCTTCTGAGGCCGTCATGCAACCTTTACTGCAACTACAGGGCATTGAAAAAGCCTTTCCCGGCGTCAAAGCGCTGTCCGGCGCTTCGCTGGCGGTTTACCCCGGCCGCGTGATGGCGCTGGTGGGCGAAAACGGCGCCGGAAAATCTACCATGATGAAAGTGATGACCGGTATCTATGCCCGCGACGCCGGCTCCATTAAATGGCTGGGCGAAGAGGTTAACTTCAGCGGGCCGAAAGCGTCGCAGGAAGCGGGTATTGGCATCATTCATCAGGAGCTGAATCTGATCCCGCAGCTTAGCGTGGCGGAGAACATCTTTTTAGGCCGCGAATTCGTTAACGCTTTCGGCGGCATCCGCTGGAAAAAGCTTTATGCGGAAGCGGACAAGCTGTTACAGCGGCTGAACCTGCGTTTCAACAGCCATAAACTGGTCGGCGACCTGTCGATCGGCGACCAGCAAATGGTCGAAATCGCCAAGGTGCTGAGCTTTGAGTCAAAAGTCATCGTGATGGATGAACCCACCGATGCGCTGACCGATACCGAAACGGCCTCGCTGTTTCGCGTTATTCGGGAGCTGAAAGCGCAGGGCTGCGGCATCGTTTATATCTCGCACCGCATGAAAGAGATTTTTGAAATCTGCGATGACGTCACCGTGTTTCGCGACGGGCAGTTTATCGCCGAAAGAGCGGTCGATACGCTGCACGAAGAAGCGCTGATTGAAATGATGGTGGGCCGCAGGCTGGAAGAGCAGTATCCGCGCCTGAACAAAGCACCGGGTGACGTGCGTTTAACCGTGAAAAACCTTAGCGGGCCGGGCGTAAACGACGTCAGCTTTTCACTGCGTCAGGGCGAGATCCTGGGCGTAGCGGGACTGATGGGCGCGGGCCGTACCGAACTCATGAAGGTGCTGTACGGCGCTTTTCCACGCAGCGGCGGCAGCGTCACGCTCGACGGTAAAACGGTAACGACGCGCACGCCGGAAGAGGGCTTGCGTAACGGCATCGTTTATATCTCTGAAGATCGCAAACGCGATGGGCTGGTGCTCGGCATGTCGGTAAAAGAAAACATGTCTTTAACCGCGCTCGACTACTTCAGCCACGGCGGCGGGCGGTTAAAACATGCCGAAGAGCAGCTGGCGGTCAGCGATTTTATCAAGCTGTTCAACGTAAAAACGCCCTCAATGATGCAGCCGATCGGGCTTTTATCCGGCGGCAACCAGCAGAAAGTCGCTATTGCGCGCGGGCTGATGACGCGGCCTAAGGTGCTGATTCTGGATGAGCCGACGCGCGGCGTGGACGTGGGCGCCAAGAAAGAGATCTACCAGTTAATCAATCAGTTTAAACAAGAGGGGCTGAGCATCATTCTTGTTTCCTCAGAAATGCCGGAAGTGCTGGGCATGAGCGATCGCGTGCTGGTCATGCACGAAGGCCGCCTGAGCGGCGATTTCCCCATTGAACAGGCCACGCAGGAACGCCTGATGGCGGCGGCGGTCGGCAAGCAACATAGCGCGGAGTTGGTCACACCATGAGTACTCAAACCCTACAGGCCAGCCGCGGCAAAGCCTGGCTGCTGGAACAAAAATCGCTGATTGCGCTGGTGGTGCTGATTGCCGTCGTCGCCAGTCAGAGCCCCAATTTCTTTACCCTGAACAATATGTTCAACATTCTGCAGCAGACTTCCGTCAACGCCATTATGGCCGTCGGCATGACGCTGGTGATCCTGACTTCAGGTATCGATCTGTCCGTAGGGTCGCTGCTGGCGCTGACCGGCGCAGTGGGTGCTTCGCTGGTTGGTATAGAGGTTAACGCGCTGGTCGCGGTGGCGGCCTCGCTGGCGCTGGGGGCGCTGATTGGCGCGATAACCGGCACCATAGTGGCAAAGGGCAAAGTGCAGGCGTTTATCGCCACGCTGGTCATGATGCTGCTGCTGCGCGGCGCGACCATGGTTTATACCAACGGCAGCCCGGTGAATACCGGCTTCAGCGATAATGCCGATCTGTTTGGCTGGTTTGGTATCGGACGGCCGCTGGGTATTCCCACGCCGGTCTGGCTGATGGCGCTGACCTTCCTGCTGGCGTGGTACATGCTGCACCATACTCGCCTGGGCCGTTATATCTATGCGCTTGGCGGCAATGAAGCGGCTACTCGCCTTTCCGGCATCAGCGTCAGCCGCGTCAAAATCACGGTCTATGCGCTGAGCGGCATGTTGGCGGCGCTGGCGGGCACCATTGAGGTGGCGCGACTCTCTTCCGCTCAGCCTACGGCGGGCACCGGCTACGAGCTGGACGCCATCGCGGCGGTGGTGCTGGGCGGCACCAGTCTGGCAGGCGGCAAAGGACGCATCATGGGCACGCTGGTCGGCGCGCTGATCCTGGGCTTCCTTAATAACGGCCTGAATCTGCTTGGCGTTTCTTCCTATTACCAGATGATCGTTAAAGCAGTCGTGATCCTGCTGGCGGTGCTGGTGGATAACAAAAAATAACCCTACAGGAATCGAAAATGAAAATGACTAAAATGACGGCGCTGGCCGTGCTGCTCGGCGCAACGCTCAGCGCCAACGCGATGGCGAAAGAGACGCTCGCGCTGGTAGTTTCCACGCTGAACAACCCGTTTTTCGTTTCGTTAAAAGAGGGTGCCCAGAAAGAAGCGGACAAGCTGGGCTACAACCTGGTGGTGCTGGATTCGCAGAACAATCCGGCAAAAGAGCTGGCCAACGTGCAGGATCTTGCGGTGCGCGGCACAAAATTGCTGCTGATTAACCCGACCGATTCCGATGCGGTAGGCAACGCGGTAAAAATGGCGAATCAGGCCAATATCCCGGTGATCACGCTGGATCGCGTGGCTGCTCAGGGCAAAGTCGTCAGCCACGTCGCGTCCGACAACCGCCTGGGCGGCAAAATGGCGGGCGACTATATTGCGAAACGCATCGGCGACCAGGCTAAAATCATTGAGCTGGCCGGGATTGCCGGGACGTCCGCCGCTCGCGAACGTGGCGAAGGCTTCAAAACGGCAGCCGATGCGCATAAATTTGTTATCCTTGCCAGCCAGCCCGCAGATTTTGACCGCACCAAGGGCCTGAACGTGATGCAGAACCTGCTGACGGCCCATCCGGATGTGCAGGCGGTGTTTGCGCAGAACGATGAAATGGCATTAGGTGCGATGCGCGCATTGCAAACGGCGGGCAAATCTGATGTGGTAGTAGTCGGCTTCGACGGCACCGCGGACGGCGTAAAAGCCGTGCAGGGCGGCAAACTCGCTGCCACCGTGGCGCAGCAGCCGGAGCAAATCGGCGTTATCGGCGTGCAAACCGCTGATAAAGTGCTGAAGGGCCAGCAGGTTCAGGCTATCAATCCCGTTGACCTGAAGCTGGTCACTAAATAAATCAAAGAAAAGCATGGCACGCGCCACCTCTTGCAGGTGGCGCCTTTTTCTGGACGCTCCCATGAATAAAACCGGCAGGCTGGCCGTGCTCGGCAGCATCAACGCAGACCATATTCTTAATCTGACCTCCTTCCCCCGTCCCGGTGAAACGGTGATCGGTAAGCAATACCAGATCGCTTTCGGCGGCAAGGGCGCCAATCAGGCCGTCGCGGCCGGACGCAGCGGTGCGGATATCGCTTTTATCGCCTGCGTGGGCGACGACGATATCGGCCAGCGTATCCGTCAGCAGCTGGCGGAAGACCATATCGATATTGCGCCGGTGGAGGTCATCGCTGGCGAATCTACCGGCGTGGCGCTGATATTCGTTAATGATGAGGGCGAAAACAGCATTGCTATCCATGCTGGCGCGAACGCCGCGCTGTCGCCCGCTCTGGTCGAAAAACAGCGGAAGATCGTTGAAAACGCGGATGCCCTGCTGATGCAGCTGGAATCTCCGCTTGAAAGCGTGCTGGCCGCCGCAAAAATCGCCCGTCAGCATCAGACCAAAGTCATCCTCAATCCTGCGCCGGCCATGCCGCTCCCGGACGAGCTGCTGGCGCTGGTGGATATGATTACGCCGAACGAAACCGAAGCGGAAATCCTCACCGGCGTGGCCGTTGCCTCCGATGAAGACGCGGCGCGCGCGGCATCGGTGCTGCACGATAAAGGCATCCACAGCGTGTTGATTACGTTGGGCAGCCGTGGCGTATGGCTAAGCGAAGCGGGTAAAGGCGAGCGCATCTCAGGATTCAAGGTGCAGGCCGTCGATACTATCGCCGCAGGCGATACCTTTAACGGCGCGCTGATGACCGCGCTGCTGGAAGGCAAGCCGTTACCGCAGGCCGTGCGTTTTGCCCATGCGGCGGCGGCAATTGCCGTCACGCGATCCGGCGCGCAGCCTTCGGTGCCTTGGCGTGAAGAGACCGATCGCTTTTTACAGCAGCAGGAGTAGCCCGTGCCCACAATGAAAGATGTCGCTCGTCTGGCGGGCGTATCGACGTCTACGGTTTCCCATGTCATCAACAAAAACCGCTTCGTCAGCGAGGCGGTGAAGGAAAAGGTTACTGCGGCGATTACTGCGCTGAACTACGCCCCTTCTGCGCTGGCGCGCAGCCTTAAACTCAATCAGACGCACACGATAGGGATGCTGCTTACCGCCAGCAGCAACCCCTTCTATTCGGAAGTGGTGCGCGGCGTGGAAAGAAGCTGTTATGAACGCGGCTACAGCCTGGTGCTGTGCAACACCGAAGGCGACGAGGACAGAATGAACCGCAGTCTGGAAACGCTGCTGCAAAAGCGCGTCGACGGTTTACTGATCATGTGCACCGAAAGTCATCTTCCCTCTCCCGAGATCCTTAATCGCTATCCTTCTATTCCTATCGTGATGATGGACTGGTCGCCCTTTGAAGGCGGCAGCGACATTATTCAGGACAACTCGCTGCTGGGCGGCGAACTGGCGACCCGTTTTCTGATTTCGCGCGGCTATACCCGCATTGCCTGTATCGCCGGGCCGCAGGACAAGACGCCGGCGCGTTTGCGGCTTAACGGCTTTTATCAGGCTATGCAGCAGGCGGAATTAGCCGTGCCTGAGGAGTATGTGGTCAGCGGCGACTTTGAATTTCAGGGCGGCTATCACGCTATGAATCAGCTGCTGGCATTGAGCCCTCGACCGCAGGCGGTATTCACCAGTAACGATGCGATGGCCGTTGGCGTTTACCATTCTCTTTATCAGGCGGGACTGTCGGTGCCTGAAGATATGGCGGTGATCGGCTATGACGATATCGAGCTTGCCCGTTATATGACGCCGCCGTTAACCACCATTCACCAGCCCAAAGACGAACTGGGCGAACTGGCTATTGATACGTTGATCCACCGTTTTGCCGATCCCGACGCCAGCCAGCAGCTGCTGGTGCTGACGCCGGAACTGATCGAACGCGGTTCGGTGGCGGAATGCTAGGCGCGTTTTTTCCGCTTTTCCCGGTCGGCAATCAGATGCCGGCCGTCGCCTGGCTTCAGCAGCATAAAGACCAGGCCGGAAAACACCGTTACCACGCCCATCGTCAGGAAAGTGGCGTGGAAGTGATCGACAGTGGTGCCGTTAAAATTGCTATAAAAACGCAGTACTGCCGCGCTGACCGCCACGCCAAAGCTGATAGCCAATTGTTGGGTGACGGCCAGCATACTGTTGCCGCTGCTGGCGTTGCTGTCGTTAAGGTCTGCCAGCGTAATGGTATTCATCGCGGTAAACTGGGTAGACATTGCCATTCCCAGCACAAATAACGGCAGCAGCAGGAGCGCCAGACTGGCCGCAGGCGACTGTAGCGCGAAGCTGGCGATCAGCACGCCAATAATGACGCTGATCCCCGTCAGCGTTTTGCGATAGCCGAACCAGCGCAGCACCTGCGTTACCGTTGATTTCGCCAGGATTGAACCCAGCGCAGTAGGCGCCATCATGCAGCCAGCCAGAATGGCGCTATAACCAAAGCCAACCTGGAGCATCAGCGGCATCAGGAAGGGAATACAGCCTGTACCGAGGCGCGAAGCGATATTGCCTAAGATGCCGACCGAGAAGGTGCGCGTCTTAAACATGGGGAGCGGGATCAGCGGCGTCGGATGATGGCGTGCATGAGCTATATAAAGAAGAAGCAGAAGAATGCCGCCGCTGGTTACCGCCAGCGCTATGCTGCTGGCGACTATTTTTTCGCCGAACAGCTCGATGCCGCTGGAGAGCATCACCAGGCCAATCCCAAAGAGCACAAAGCCGGTAAAATCAAAGCGGCGTTTCGGCGTGGTGAAGTCCGGCATATATTTGCGGGCATAGAAGATACCGAGAACGCCTACCGGAATATTAATCAGGAAGATCCAGTGCCAGCTCGCCCAGGTGACCAGTACGCCGCCAAGCAGCGGGCCCAGCACCGGACCGACCAGGCCTGGCATCGTCACAAAGTTCAGTACGGGCAACAGCTCGCTACGCGGATAGGCTCTTAACAGCGCCAGCCTGGCCACGGGCATCATCATCGCGCCGCCAATCCCCTGCACTATCCTGAACAGAACCAGCATAGTTAAAGAGCCGGAAAGCGCACAGGCCAGCGAACCCAACGTAAATAAAGAAACGGCAGCGATAAAAACTTTCCGGGTGCCAAAGCGATCCGCCAGCCAGCCGCTGACCGGGATCAGCATAGCGACGGTCAGGGTATAGCTGATAACAGCAGATTGCATGGCGAGGGGCGAACGGTTAAGGCTTAAGGCGATGGCGGGAAGTGCAGTATTCAATATCGTGGCATCAAGCGCCTGCATAAAGAAAGCCATGGCGGCAATCCACGGAAGTCCGGCCATACTGCGCGCGGATTTTATCATTGGGCATCCTTCTCAGTCGTTATTACCGACAGGAAAATCCTGCGAAGTAAAAAGAATAGCATCGGCAGGCCGGTGATTGTGATGGATATAAAAGAGAATTCGGGGCAATTTGCGGGTTAAATAACCTTAAAAAGTACGTTTATTGTTCCTTTGTTGAAAAAAGAAACGGTCGGAAGTTTTTTTTACAGAAACGCTTGTCAGCCGTCAGAAACTCCCTATAATGCGCCTCCACTGACACGGAACAACGGCCTGACGGTCACCGGGTCAGAAGGTTCAGGAAGCTGAATCGCCGGAGAAAACTTCTGAAAAAGAGGTTGACTCTGAAGGAGGAAAGCGTAATATACGCCACCTCGCGGCAGGAAGCGAAAGCACTGGCCGCAACGCTCTTT